>JAISFS010000184.1 GCA_031263485.1 Deltaproteobacteria bacterium
GGAGTCTTTCTGGATGCCAGGGCCTAAGATCCTGGGGCCTGTGGCGGTACGGGCGAAATCCGGCGAGGGCGGGAGGTCGGACGGCCCCGCCGAGGCTGGCCTGGCGGGCTCCTCATGACCGGACAGGGAAGGCGGGGATTCAGGAGGGGACGGCGGGGGTTCCCCTATTAGTTCTTCTGTGGCTCCGGTATCGCAGCCTTCCGGGGCGACGGAACTGTCCGGCGCTTTGCCGTCCTTGGCTTGGACCATCGGGTCTGCCACGTCTCCTCCCGCGCCTCCCAGGGCGATGGAGTCCGAATTGAGCTTGCCGTCCCTGCCTGAGACTGCCATGCCGACGGTCTTGCCCGGATGGGAGGTTTCCAGGACATCCGAGGTGACCGTCCCGCTACCCTGAACCGTGTCCCCGCCCGTGACATCCGTCTCGCTGTCTCCCTGGGCCATGGGATCGCCTGCGGTTGCGCAGGCACCCTCTCCGCCAGTGAAATCCGCATAGGAGTCCTCCGCAGAAACGGGATCGCCGTCTGCGGTCCCGGCATCAATCCTGGCGTCTGCGGCGGCCCTGATGTCATCTTCGGCAACCGGAGTGGCTTTTGCGTCAACTCCTGCATCCGCAGTGGTGGGCGAGCCATCTTCGGCAACCGGAGTGGCTTTTGCGTCAACTCCTGCATCCGCAGTGGTGGGCGAGCCAACTTCGGCAACCGTGGTGGCTATTGCGTCAACACCTGCATCCGCAGTGGCGGGCGAGCCAACTTCGGCAACCGTAGTGGCTATCGCGTCCACCCCGGCATCCGCAGTGGCGGGCGAGCCAACTTCGGCTACCGTAGTGGCAATCGCGTCAACCCCGGCATCCGCAGTGGCGGGCGAGCCAACTTCGGCAACCGTAGTGGCAATCGCGTCAACCCCGGCATCCGCAGTGGCGGGAGAGCCAACTTCGGCTACCGTAGTGGCAATCGCGTCAACCCCTGCATCCGCAGGGGCGGGTGAGTCAACTCCGGCAACCGTAGTGGCTCTTGCGTCACCCCCTGCATCCGCAGGGGTGGGTGAGCCAACTTCGGGACCCGTAGGGGCTATTTCGTCAACCCTTGTATCCGTAGAGGCGGGTGAGTCAACTCCGGCAACCGTAGTGGCTATTGCATCGCCCCCTTCATCCGCTGTGGCGGGTGAGCCAACTTCGGGAACCGTAGTGGCTATTGCGTCAACCCTTGTATCCGTAGAGGCGGGTGAGTCAACTCCGGGAACCGTAGTGGCTATTGCGTCAACCCTTGCATCCGTAGAGGCGGGTGAGTCAACTCCTGGATCTGCGGCGGTAGCTACATCCTTTGCAACCCCTGCATCAGGGTCGCCCGTTACATCCCCTGCATCCGGGTCGCCCGTTGCATCCCCTGCATCCGGGTCGCCCGTTGCATCCCCTGCATCCGGGTCGCCCGTTGCATCCCCTGCATCCGGGTCACCCGTTGTATCCCCTTCATCCGAGGCAACCGCTACAACCGCAGTATCCGAGGCGCCCGTTGCATCCTCTGCATCCGAGGCGTCCGTTGCATCCTCTGCATCCGGGTCGTCCGCTGCATCCGCAGTATCCGAGGCGTCTGTTGCAACAGGGGCGTCCGCTATATCAGCTACAACCGGGTCGCCAGCTGCATCCGCTACATCCGGGTCGCCAGCTGCATCCGTTGCATCCGGGTCGCTCGTTGCATCCGTTACTCCTGTGGCAACCGTTACGCTTGCGGCAACCGCTGCATCCGCGGCTTCCGCATTGGCAGCCAATTCCGATGCAACCGTAGTGGCCGTTGCATCCACCGGATCCGTCGCATCTGCGGTGGCGGTAGCCTCCGGGGCGGTCCCTGCCTCCGTAACGGCTCCTGCATTAGCGGCATCTGTGGCGGTACCGCTGTCCGTAGTGGATCCTGCAGGGTCCGCTACAGGATCCTGTTTCAGGCTCTCCTCCGGGGGGGGACCGACATCCAGATACTCGGCATCGCCTGCCTCGGGCAGGTAGTCGGTTATCACCCTCGTGCGGATGCCGCCCAGGCCAAGGATATCCAGGAAATGGGCGCTCTGTCTCTGGATGATAAAGGCCTTGACCGCCACGAGCTTATCGCCGATGGTCATCGCCTCCACCCGGAAGTTTATCCCTCTGGGAATCTTGGAGGCTTTGGAGGCCATGCCGCGCCAGGCTTCGATGAGGAGAAAGAGGCTCACCCGCTCGGGGGCCTCCTCATGCGGGGCGGGGGAGTCCGCGAAGTCGTCGTGGAGCCCCCGCGTGAAGACGTCCCGGTCCAGGATGTAGCGGTCGCCCAGCGCCTCGGCAGCCGCCCGGAAGCGGGCGTACTCGACCAGCGGCTTCACCAGCTCCAGCCTGGGGTCCTCGTTGTCGGCTCCGGCCGTTTCGCCGTCCTCCTGCGACTGCTTGGAGAGCGGCAACAGGAGCCTGGACTTGATATGGGCCAGGGTGGAGGCCATGAGCAGGAAGTCACCGGCGGTGTCCAGGTCCAAAGGCTCCATGAGCCTCAGGTGCTCCAGGTACTGCTCGGTGATGAGGCTCATGGGGATGTCGTTCAGGTCCACCTCGTTGCGTTTGATGAGGTACAGGAGCAGATCCAGGGGCCCGGTGAAGACGTGGCCCTCCTGCAGTCCCAAGGACAGGGTGATGCTGCCGTCGCGGTAGGTGGCTTCGGACATGCGGGTCGCTCCGTGAGGACGAAAGCACTCCCGGGGCCTGGGGCTCCGGGCGGGCGGGTATCTCGGTGGGCCTGGACTTCCGGAAGGCCCCGGCTGCGTCATGAAGACCGTATCGGCAGGCAACGGGGTCTGGGGGGGAGCTGATCGGGAGCCAGGCTGACCGTCGGCTGCTGGCCAGGCCGTCCGTGGCGGCCTTCTGGCCAAGACAGGCGATAGAGCCGCGCGGGTCAGGCCGGCTGCAGAGGCTCGAAGGTGAGGCCGGGACGCAGAGGCTTCCGGGTCATGCCGGCCGCAGAGGCTCGGAGGTGAGGCCGGGCGTAGCGGTCCGCGAGGTCGGGCATGGTGCCTTGAGGGAGGGACTCGGTGGATTCGGGTCCGGTGTCTTGCGGGCAGGAGCCAGGCTACACCGGATTGCGCCCGGAGTAAAGCGGCCTACAGGAAATCGCGGCAACCGGGACGTTCCATAAGGATCGCCAGTGGCCCCGCGAGCGGCGGTGACCGGTCCCGGAGGCTTCTGCGGAAGGACCGGCGGAGGTCGGAACGGCTGGCGGGTCACCTTTTCCGAAGCCTTGCCGGGGGGTAGGCAAGCGATGTCCGGACATTGGCTTCCCGTGCGCCCGGCATCGTAAGGGATGCCGTTGCCCGGGGGAGTGCGGAGAGGCTTTGAGGGGGGAACGCGGATTTGAGGGCGCAGGAGAGGCATGCCTCCAAAGCACCCTTGACGCACGGACGTCCGGTCCGTCTTGGGCTTGGAAACTATGGGAGAAGCTCTTGCGTGGAGTGGGGGAAGTCAGGGCCGGGCGGTCGCGCGGGACTGCCGGAGCCGCGTCCGGGTCGCGGAAACCGCGGACAGGGAGGCGAAGGTCTCGCCGTGACTCGGGCGAGGCCGCCTCGATCCCCACAAGCTCAGTTAGAGGAGGGTGGCGGCATCAGGATCCGGGGAGCGACCGGTATCTGCAGTCTCAAGGTCGGGTCCGGACCGGACAGCGGTCGGCGGAGAGCGATGGCGGGTCGGGCACGAGCATGAGCCGGACGCATCCAGGTCAGGCCGGAGAAAGCGGCGGGCGATTCAGGGCGGCTGAAACTCAAGCGAGATCCTGCGCAGGGTCTCGGAAGCCAAGGCGGGTGCCGAAGGCCAAGGCGGGTGCCGGGAGCTAAGGCGGGTGCCGGGAGCAAAGGCGGGTGCCGGAGGCCAAGGCTGGTCTCGGAGGCCAAGACGGGTGCCGGAGGTCAAGGGTGACGCCGGAGGCCAAGACGGGCGCCGGAGGCCAAGACAGGCGCCGGAGGTCAAAGGGGACGCCGGAGGCCAAGACGGGTGCCGGAGGTCAAGAGGGCATCCGTGGTTCGAGCAAGAGCTCGTAGCGGACGCCTCAGGCCTTCAGGAGATGAGCAGGAGCTGGAGCCGGTGGATCACGGAGCCGATGGGCCTCATGATAACGCCGTTCCACATGAGGAAAATGAGGGCTATGAAGAAGAGGAAGCTGTAGCGCTCGCAGAACCATACCCACCTGAGCGGGAGCACCAGGCTCAGCACCCTGAAGCCGTCCAGCGGAGGGAAGGGCAGGAGGTTGAAGAACCCCAGGCCCAGGTTCAGGGTGAAACTTATGAAGAGCATGGTGCCGAGGGGCTGGGAGAAGGAGAACGGCAGGGCGTTCAGGGCCCCCGAGCTCCATGCCGCCTTAAAGACGAGCGCCGAGGCGATCGCGGTGAGGAAGTTGGCGCCCGGTCCTGCGGCGGCCACGATGGCCATGCCGCGCACGGGGTTCCGGAAGCGTCTGGGATCCACCGGCACGGGCTTGGCCCAGCCGATGAACCTGGTGACGAAGATGCACAGGGTCCCCAGCGGGTCCAGGTGCGCGAGGGGGTTCAAGGTGAGCCTGCCCTGGTCCTTGGCCGTGGGGTCCCCCAGCTTCCAGGCCACCCAGCCATGGGAGAGCTCGTGGATCGTGAGGGCGAAGAGGAGCGGGGGTATTAGGAGCAGGAGCTGTCTGAGGTCTTCGCTGGAGGGCATGCGGGGGGACCGGTGACCGCCCGGGCGGTCGGCCCGGGGACAAGGTTAGGGGCGAAAAGGGCGGCGGAGGCCCGCCAGCGCCAAGGGAAGGGTCCTGGTCGCCGGGAAGCTTAAGATTTCCGCCCGGAGGCCGACGGCGGAGGCGGCGGCCAAAAGCTCGGTGAGCTTCCTGCGCGGGTAGCACAGCCGGAAGAGCCCTCCGGGCGCGAGGATCCTGGCCGCCGCCTCCATGAGGCTGGCGATGTCCCCGTGAAGCTCCCAGCGGCCGCCCGCGCGGCTCGGCTCTTGGCTCTCCTCGAACGACGGGGCAACAGGCGGTCTGCCCGTGGGCTCAGGGAAGGTGCCGGAGCCGTCTGAGCCCCGCGAAGCGCCTGCGATGCCGAAGGCGCCGGGGACGGTAGAGACCTCTGAGGTGCCAGATCCTCCGGAACCGATGGAGGCATCGGCGGCGATGGGGCCGCCGAAGACGAGAGATTCGTCGGATGGGGAGGATGCACCGTACCCGACGGAGCCGGCAGAGGCGTCGGATGGGATGGATGCACCGTACCCGACGGAGCCGATGGAGCCGCCGGAGCCGGCAGAGGAGTCGGATGGGATGGCCGCACCGTCACCGATGGATCCGCCAGGGCCGGCAGAGGCGTCGGATGGGATGGCCGTACCGTCACCGATGGATCCGCCAGGGCCGGTAGAGGCGTCGGATGGGATGGATGCACCGTCACCGATGGAGCCGCCAGGGCCGGTACAGACATCAAGGCCGCTGGAGCCGCCGATGATGCCTGAAGCGGAGCGCCAAAGCGCTCCGGCACGGCCCGACTGAGCGGCGGACAGTCCATCAGATGTGGTTGGAGCGTCAGGAACGCAGGGAATAGTTAAAGCGTAAGGAGTATCGGAAATGCCTGAAGGGCCGGATGTGCCTGAAGCGTCGGACGCGCCTGGAGCGCCGGATGACCCGGAGCCAGAAAGGCCGTCAGGGCCAGGGGAGCCGAAGTCCTTGGGCAGGGAGGCGGAAGGGGCCGCTAAAGTCTGGGAAAAAGGGCCCGGGGCGAACGGTGAGGCCAGAAAGGTCCCTGATCGGCCCCTGGGAGGCTCCTTAAATCTGCCGGGAGCGCCTGCTCCGGGCGTGGCTTTGTCACGGGAGGAGGCATTGGCGTCCTGCGGGCCGCTGCGGGGGGCTCGCGGGAAAGGGAGCCTGCCGGTCCCGGGCTTGTAGTAGGGAGGGTTGGATGCCGCGAAGGCCACGGGCCCCCCGAGGTCGTGGGGCTCCAGCTCCCTCCAGTCGGCGATGATTGCCTGGATGGGGGGGAGTCGGGGCACCAAGGCCTCGGCTCTCGCGATGTTGGCCTCCAGGTGCGGCAGGAAGGCCGGGTCCCTCTCGACCAGCACCACCCGCGTGGCCCCCAGGAGGCGGCCCTGAGCCAGGGCCTCCAGAAGCACGACCCCGCATCCCGCCCCCAGATCCGCCGCGGTGCCGTTGATCTCGTAAGGGCAGAAGAGCGCGAGTTTTACCGAGTCCCCGGTGAACCTGTATCCTCGGGCGGGCTGGATCCAGTCATCGGGGATGGTGGTCGGCATGGGGGGACCGCCGGGGTGAGGACTCGCGGCTATGAGGGCAAGGGCCCCTAAAATTAACCCCGGCGGAGGCATAAAGCCTCCGCCGGGGCGTCGAAGGCCCCCTCCCGAACGCCGCACTCCCGGTTGGGGGCCGAGGACAAGATGATTATCGCAATTCCGGGGGTAAAAGAAAAGGGGTAACGCGGGGTTAAAGGCCCTTGCCCAGGCAAAAACCGCGTCTTTCCGCCTTCCGTCCGTTAGGATGGCAGGGGCTCGTCAGCCTGGAAGCGGAACCACGGGAAAAGGCTAACTGGAGTCCCTTGTTGCCTGATGGACGGGGCAGGGTGGCTGTCGGAGAGGGCAATCCGGGGCTGCCGGTCAGGGGATGGTCCAAGGTTGCCGGTCTGGGCTGTCCGGGGCTGCCGGTCGGGGCTGTCCTGGGCTGCCGGTCTGGGATGTCCGAGGTTGCCGCTCATGGATGTCGGGGGATGTCGGTCTGGGTTGTCCGGGGTTGCCGCTCAGGGATGTCGGGGGATGTCGGTCTGGGATGTCCGGGGTTGCCGGTCCGGGCAGCTGGTCTGGGTTGCCGGTCTTTGGATGCGTCGGATGCAGGCCGTGGGATGCGGCGGATGGGGATTGGGCGGATGCAGGCCGTGGGATGCGGCGGATGGGGATCGGGCGGATGCAGGCCGTGGGATGCGGCGGATGGGGATCGGGCGGATGCAGGCCGTGGGATGCGGCGGATGGGGAACGGGCGGATGCAGGCCGTGGGATGCGGCGGAAGGGGATCGGGCGGATGCGTATGCGGAACGGGACGAGAGTCGACATGAACTGCCTTCTCGAGGTGTTTCGGCTCTATTGAGCGAAAACGGAGAAATCGCCGCTGAAAGGAACGCGGCAGAAAGCGTCTTGCGAAAGAGCGTCCGAAAGAAGCTGGCTCATTTCGTTGAGGAGGACAAAGCCAGGATAGTCGGAATAATCTCCGATGTGTCCCGTGGCCGCCTGGCCGGCCATAGTTGGGAGACCTTCGCCTGTCTCGTGTTGCAGGCCTTCCTGCTAAGGGTTATGAACGGAAGCGATGCCGTGGTGGAGAGGGATTACGCGAACGGTAGAGGGTGGGTCAATCTGTGCATGATCTACATGGGACTCCGCTATTCCCTGGAACTGAAGATCAAGGGTGTCCAACCCGCGAGGAAAGCCTCGGGCAATTGCATGGCTATATGGACAAGTTGGGGGTGCCCGTCGGCTGGCTGGTGATCTTCGACATGGAACTGGAGGTGCCGTGGATCACCAAGCTGTTCTGGGATACCTTGGATCGTGAAGGCAAGGCGAAACACGTGGTGGATTGCTGACCGCAGCCAGGGAACCTCATTTTTTGGTCGATGCCTGCGACAAGGTTGGGGGATAATCCCTGCCGAATACGGACGCTTGTGGAGGAATCCTGGCCGCGTTCTGCGTTCAGCGATGCGGACACCGATATCAGATACATCGCGGATCGCAGCTTCCAGAGAAACCTATCCTACGGTCGACCTCGCGTTGTCCAAGCCGTCCCCGAAGGGGCTTGCCCGCAAGGCATTGCGGGAACCGTCCCGGCACGGACGACCCACCCTGGCGGGAGCCGTTGGCGGCTCCTTCCGGGGTCTGCCGAACCCCGGGAAGCTTTCGCGTGAAATCGGAATCCGCGAGATAGTCTCGGCGGTCTCCGGAAAGCCGTCTCGGGGATTCGCACGCCCAAATGTCGGCGGTCCGGCGTGCGTACCGGGGCAGGGGGGAAAGCGTGCGCTGACCTTGGTCCGGGAACCCGTGCCGAGGACTCGGGCCAGGACGCGTTTATTCATGAGCCCTGCGGGCATCCGGTCGCTGGCACAGCGCCACTCCGTTGCTCTCCTCGTTACGTCGCTTTCTCGGCGTGTTCCCCGTCTGTCAGGCGCTTCCCTCTCCTTTAACTTCTTTTCCGCAAACGGTCGCCTTACGGCATTCCCGAAAACGGATGCCGAGAGACGGTCACTCACGGCGCGGCCCGGTGCCGCCTAGGGCCCGAGGGCAACCTCCCTTGACCGTACCGGTTCCGTTATGGCAGGATATGCCGATGTTGCGCGATTGGCTTATCGGGTTAGGCCAGCGCGTCTCAGGAGAGCAAGTAAGCCGTTAAGGCGGATTCAGGGAGATTTCATGGCCGCGATGCCGACAAGGCGCTTCAATACCTCTGGCGTCTGCAATCCTTTGAAACACTATATGATACCCGCCGTCTCCCGTATCACGGGCGTAAGCGACATGATAGAGAACGAATTCTATTTCGTCATCCACGCGCCGCGCCAATCCGGCAAGACCACTTGTTTGAGAGCCTTGACAGAAATGATCAACTCAGAAGGCAAATATTACGCCCTGACCTGCTCCCTGGCTTATCTAAGGGATACCGCCGGTGATGAAAAGGCGATGGGACAGATCGTTGATCAGATAAATGCAGGGCTTGAGGCCTCCAAGGTGGACGAGATCCGCAAGCTGGCTTTCACCTTCGATTCCAGACCTTATATGCCCAAAACCAGCGCAAAAGTTCGGTTAATGCTCAGGGACCTGAGTCGGGCTCTGGACAAGGAACTGGTCGTCTTCTTCGATGAGGCCGACTGTCTCATGGAAAGGCCGCTAATAAAGTTCCTGGCACAGATCAGGGACGGCTATCTCGATCGATCAGATGATCCGTCCACCAGGTTCCCGAGATCGATGGCCTTGGTAGGCATGCACGACATCCGGGACTACCTGACCAAAGTCAGGGCGGACGGGGAGTCCCAGGGACCGGGGGGCAGCTCCTTCAACGTGAGGGACGAATCGCTGTCCCTGGCCGACTTCACCCGGGAGGAGATAGGGGTCCTTTACGGCCAGCACACGGCGGAGACGGGACAGATCTTCGAGCCCGAAGCCGTCGACCGGGCCTGGCACTGGACCGAGGGTCAGCCTTGGCTGGTCAACGCCCTGGCCAGGGACA
>JAISFS010000191.1 GCA_031263485.1 Deltaproteobacteria bacterium
CTTGACAAGGCCGAGAAGGCCATAAGGGAGAAGAAGTACGCAGAGTCTTTCAAGCTCACCGCCAGCGAGATAATCTGCCTGGCCTTGGCCGTCCGCGGCAGGGACGAGGTTGCCGCGCATTTCTTGACTCCTGATGAGCCCGACGACCAACCGGCTTGATGAATCGCGCCCGGTCGACTTTCGAGCTACGGTCTTTCCGGCGATCACCTCAACATGGCGGTCGCCTGGTCCCGACCGTTTGGGTATCCCCCACCGTTTTCGCGGGCGACAGGCATGGCGGATTCCTGCCATGTTTGATTCCACTGCAAAAACCCTCCACCTCGGCAGGGAAGCGGAACTTCATGGGGCATCGCATTGGCATCCTGGCGCTAAAGCCTTAAACCACCGCACATCTGCGCACCCTTTACCCTGATACTCGGCCCTCAAATGACTGCCAGGAGGTGAGGGAGGGGGTGTTTGCAGTGGAATCATGTTTGACGTAACAGCAATAGGTCGGAGCGGCAACCCATGGCAGGCAACGCCCCCAGGTCATTGGTATCATGGAGGCCAAAAGATAGGCAATACGTACCAGCAATTTGGCCATGAGTGCCCAGCCGTTCTGACTGGGCCGCTGTCGTCCCATCCGGCTCTTCATCATAAGTCCTTCGTCGGCATTTTGCGATGGCGTCATGTATTACCTAGCCGCAAGAAGTCGAATGAGGTTCAATTTTGAAGAACCGGACTGGGCGGCAACGACCGAAACAAGCGGAGAGACTTCCTTTTTCCCGACAACCGATACGTTTTGCCTTATCACTAGCTACCCTGAAAAAAAACTGGGGGGCAACCAGTCCGAAAAACCGCACCGACAAAGTTCTGTCACTACAACTGTCAATAATTCTTTCCCCGCTCCTAATCGCTTACAGGGCCGTTTCGATCGATACGACAATACACGATCGTCCTTAACCGATTAGCAATTTCGATAAAAATAATTTATCATCCGATTTTTCCTCCGATTCTCTCTGCCCTGACAAAGCCTGGCACCGCGTTAACATTTCCACGTGAGTGCTGTCCGCCATCGAAAGTAGCCATTCTATACCCCGAACGTCCTTGAACGTCACGCCACATCCCGAACGGCATAACCGTAGCTCCACTCCCAGAACAACTTGGTCGCCACAGGCTTACCCAAAGCGGCGTTAAGCAGTATTGTCGTCTGTCCCGCGTTGTTCGCACTTTCCAGCTTACCCATCTTGCCCGTCCTGCCTGCCCTGTCTGCCCTACCCGTCCTGTCTGCCTTGCCCTGTTCTGTCTGTCTTCGATATCCTGCCAGTTTAGCCATTCCTGCCCGTCTTGCCAGTGAGGCCTGACCCGTCTGCAATATCTGCCCTGACGTCCTGTCAACGCCCCACACGCGCCGCACTTAAGTCCTGCCCGTTCAGCCCGAAGTATCCCTGTTGACCTCCCGGCGGCCAATCGCCGCGTATGGATTTCATGAAAGGAGACAGCGCTTGGCTCACAACCCTGACTTCCGGCTCACGGCCGTGAACGACCCGGCGAAGATTGCCGCGCGCCTCCGCGACGCGGGCATCCCGGCTTCCGCGCTCCACGCCGCCGAGGGCCGCCGCGACTCGCTCGTGACGGCGAACGTCCGCACCGAGAAGAGTTTAATGAAGGAGATATCCCCGGACTCGGACAAAAGGGAGCCCGCCGAGGAGCGGCTGAAGCGGTTAGCCTTGTTCCGGAGCCTCACCGCAGAATTCTTCGCGACCGAGTGCGGAGACGGCCTCCTCTGGGCCGCGCCCGTCCCGGGCAGTTCGACCTTCAAGGTCGGGTTCTGGGGATCGTCCGCACGGGGGTTCGACCCGGGCTCGGGCGCCGAAGGCCTGGACAGGCTTGCGAAGGCGCTTTCCTTTCGACACCACATGTACCTGTCCGTTCGAGGCCTGAAGCTGCGGAAGACCGTCCCAAGCCGCCCTACTGGCTCATCGATGCCTACTTCAGGTTTACCGCGGCGCGGCTCGCCACGGACGTCCCGCACGGCTCGAACGGACCAGACGGCCATGGGGGGACTGGCGGCGCCGATGACCGCCAAAGGACGCCTCCGCCCGCCCACGGCCTTCCCAGCGGTCAGGAAACGTAAGTCAACAACTTAAGGCAGAAATCGACTGTTTCTCAGATATCTTCATCAATGATATCAGTTACTTGCCAGACGCCGCTTCTCTTAAATTGTTGACATTGGTCTGGAAACCAAAGATCCGGGCACCTGCGGATCGGAGGCGAACCCCAAGGGAGCTGACCGCCCGGCTACATGGGAACCGACCGCCCAGAGGCTAACTCCCGGGGTGCCGGTTGCCCGGATACCCCTTGCCCGAAAACCTGTCGGCCGCCGTTGAACTCAGGCTCCGCCTGGCTGCGATGGAGGCGGAGACGGCAAGGCTCGGGCTGATGCACGGCCGGTGCCTGAAGGATTTGGAGAGACAACGTTCTAAGGCGCGAGTGATCGCGGAAAAAGCGGATACCGTAAGGGATCCCGAGCCCGCAGCGGTCCTGGAGCTGCTCTACAGGGCCGTGCGCGACAAGGCTTTCGTCTCCGCCCCTCACGCGGCGGAGTCCGGAGCGGAGGTCTGGACGCTGCCCGGAGGGATGGCGTTCCTGGTCTCGGGCCCCAACTGGGCGGAGACGGGCGGCAGGGGGCGACGGCATGGCCAGCGGCGGGGGCGCCCTGTCGCTGGGAATGAGGCTGTCCGGGCACGGGAGCGTCCGGGGGGCGCTCGCGGAGATCTGCAGGGCTTTCGGGGAGGATGCCGCGGACGGGGCCCTAGCCCCGGCCCTCTTCCGGGTGGCCGGGGCCACCGCGCCCCTCGGGAAGGCGCTCGCGAGGCCCCCCCTGCCCCTGGACACCTGCGAGAGCCTCTGGCCCGGGGCCAGGGAGTACCAAAAAAATGCCCGGGTTGGAACCTGCCCTAAACGGGGCTCAAAGACAAAAGGGCACCGCTCCGTTTAGCTTAATCCGTTTTCGCCGCTTTCCCCCCGCTTGTCTTTCCGGTTCTCCCGGCTCTGCTTGCCGCGCCGTTCTACTCGGCCAACAGGGGAAGAAAGACAAAGGGATCTGAGGGTCATGATGAGCCTCCTGGTTTTGCAGGACTTGTAGAATCTGACCGACATGGAGATCATCGACAGGCTGAATTCCGATCGCTTTGTCCAGAAAGCCGCCGGCATCGATGAACTGGACGGCGCTCAGTCGAACATAGGCCATAAGAAATATTGGACATTCAAGAACCACATCAAAAAAGTGGGGGGGTTGCTCCCGAGATAGTCAAGGCCGTTTCCAACATTCAAGGCCGTTTCCAACGAGATTTCAAAAAGATCCCAGATTCGATTGCTTCGTATGCATGATTGAATCCATTCGTATACAGTCGTTCATGAGAAAGATGGCAAGAGGGTCAATCATCTTCAAGGTTACCGCCCGCTTCCTGGAGGCCCTGAAAAGAGCCATCGCGACGTCTGGAATTCCAAAGATGCCGACCTGGCAAAACTTTATTCCGGAGTTGCCAACGGGCAGTGTTGCTTCCACCGTATCAGACCAAGCGAATTGTCCAAGGCGGCGGACAAGCTGGTCTTGCACCTCTACCCCCTTGTCATGTTGTTCAAAGAAGAGCCTGGCTTCTCCTCCATGGAGACGTTCCACCTCATGGCCAGAGTCCTCACGGAGCAATGCGTCGCAATCATCGACGGAAAGGATGACGGTAGCCCGACGGTCGAGCTGAAGCAACCGAAAGAGGTGCCTTCCGACTCCGTCCGGAACCCTTCAGATCCCTATGCAACGCTCTGCGGCCACAAGGGCAGGGCAACAAGGCCCGGGGGGTCGCGACCTGCCCGAAGAAGGCGGAGGGCGGCGGGGAGGACGCAAAGCCGAGAAATCCAGAAAGGTCAAGGCATCCTCGATCGTCTCCGTGGACGTCGTCCCCGTCCCCGCCCACGTCAGCAACGGCCTGGATGCCGTACAGTGTTCAGGACTTGCTGACTCGCGGGATCGGCGTCGAGACGCTCATGGGCGACACCATTTACGGTGGCAACGAAAACCACCAGGCCTTGCTCTCAATGGGAGTAGGCCTGATGGCGCCTGTGCCTGGCAAGTCTCCGAATGGCAACGGCAACACGGACGACGGCAACGAGAATCCGTCCGTGATCCCCGGTACCAAGTTCAAGTCCGATGCCCGCATCAGGGTATCGGCATGTCCCGGCAACCGGGAACCTTTGGACCCACTACGGATGCACTTCCGTCGCGAAGTTCGACAAGACGAAGAGCAAGTCCTGCGCTGACAGGGACAAGTGCCCGGTAAGCATCGGGGGTGACAGGGCGAAACTCACCTACAAGCCCAGGGCAGTTCGCATCCCGGCTCGCCGTGCATTCTCCAAGACCAAGGCATTGCAGGAACCGAACAAGCCACGAAGTGTCCTGGATGCGAAGAATGACCTCCTCAAAATACGGCTGGCCTAAACAGCTTGAGAGGACAGGGCATTGACTACGTGGAGATGAACGTGTCGATGGCCGTTTTGGGAGCTAACAATCTCGCAATGGCCAACATAAATGGGAGAAGGAGCCCAAACAGGGCCTTAAGGAGGTACAACAACCGATATAAGTGACAAGTTCAGAACAACACCGCAAACCGAGAAAATCAGTCAAATTTTGTAAGAATTATACTATATTTGTATCTGATTATTTTAGTTTGATCCCGCCACCCAACAGGCTGACTTTAACCATCCAAACTTTAACCATCCCTTCAGCGAAAATTTTTTGCGATTCAATCTATGAAAGGAGACGATTCCTGCAGATACCGCCCATCGCCGAATGGCCAAGTTAGGCATAAACCGTCCCTGGGACCGGTTCGAGAGGAAGTTCATGCCGATCGAAAGCCTCCGCAAGAAGGCGGAGGAGTCGGGCAGGAGGGCGAGACCGCCTCCGCCGGGGAAATCTGGAAGCACCTCCGCAAGATGAACAGACGGCCTGAGAGGATACTGAGCCTTTTGACACGCCCTGCATTACCCACGGAAATAGCCGGGCGGGGGAGTCCAGGACCGATTTGCAGTTCACACGCTTGTTGCTTTGAGCCGGATTTCTGATATAATGTTTTCATCCGCCAGGGCAGGGCCGAACCGGCCATTGGCCGCCTGGCCTTGCGGAGCCATTGACCGGTTCGTTCGTCTTGCCTTTGCCTGAAAACTGGAGATTTGCGGAGTTATCATGGAACCAAAAAAACTACCGCTTAACGATAAGCCCTTTCGAAAAATCATACAGGGGAACTATCTGTACGCCGACAAGACCAAATATATCCATAAGATGATCACAGAATACGATTGCTGTTTCCTGTCCCGCCCCAGGCGGTTCGGCAAAACGCTTCTGCTTGATACCCTTGACGAGCTGTTTCAGGGCAACAGTGAGCTTTTCGAGGGCCTGTGGATCGGAACCCCAAAAAAATACGAGTTCAAAAGTCACCCTGTTCTAAGAATCAACATGGCATATGCCAAGATTTCCACCAAGGAAGACCTTGAAAACAAGATCGAGAGGGACTTGAGGCGCACGGCAGAAAAGGAGGACGTGAAAATAATAGGGACTTCGTACGATGACATGCTGGAGGAGTTGCTTGAAGGAGTTGTAAAAAAGTACGGGATCGGCGCTGTCGTCCTGATCGACGAGTATGATGCCCCTGTTGCCAGGCATATTTCCAACCAGAGACTTGCCGAAGACAACTGCGATGTCCTGCATGACTTTTACACGTCCCTGAAAAAAAACATCCGCTTCATCCGCTTCGCCTTCGTCACAGGCATCACC
>JAISFS010000196.1 GCA_031263485.1 Deltaproteobacteria bacterium
CTTGACAAGGCCGAGAAGGCCATAAGGGAGAAGAAGTACGCAGAGTCTTTCAAGCTCACCGCCAGCGAGATAATCTGCCTGGCCTTGGCCGTCCGCGGCAGGGACGAGGTTGCCGCGCACTTCTTGACTCCTGATGAGCCCGACGACCAACCGGCTTGATGAATCGCGCCCGGTCGACTTTCGAGCTACGGTCTTTCCGGCGATCACCTCAACATGGCAGTCGCCTGGTCCCGACCGTTTGGGCATCCCTCACCGTTTTCGCGGGCGACAGGCATGGCGACTTCCTGCCATGTTTGACGGAACAGCAATAAGTCGGAGCGGCAACCCATGGCAGGCTACGCCCCCAGGTCATTAGCATCATGGAGTCCAAAGGATAGGCAATTCGTACAAGCCATTGGGAAATCATTGCCATGCCATCCTGACTGGGCCACCGTCGCCTCATCCGGCTCTTCATCATGAGTCCTTCGCCGGCTTATTACGATGGCGTCATGGGATGGACAGCGGCAACAGATCGGGGTCCGGGACGCCGACCGGAACGAGTCGGCCAACGGATCTGAAATGACTCAAATTCTCGGATTCCCGCAAGGAGGATTTTTCGACTGCGCCAAATTTAATGCTTGACAAAGACCAGGCAAATTGATAGATTTCCTCCGTCAGCATAGCAGATCACTCCCAAACCTCCCACCTGAACCAGGAGCACGGCCACCCTCACTCCCCCAAGCCGCGCAGTCGGCGGCCCTATGCTCTGCGACCGTCGCATCGGCATTTCTCCATTCTGAACGCATCGAAAAACCGTTCCGGACTGACTGAGATCATTTCCGCCTCGCCCCATCGGCCCGGCACGACCGGGCCATTTCAGCGGAAAGTGCGCGGACCCGTCAGGGCTGGACACACGGATGCCCCTTCACTCGCCCTCAAGGCCCAGACCCTGCGGACAACTTCCCCCCCGAATTTCTCTGGCGCAAGCCGCCGACAATCAAGGCACATGTCACGACGGTTCCGATTTCGCCCGCCGCCCCAAAACCACGCGCCCTTTCTCCTCGGTCCGCCGCCGAGGCCGATGTTACCCCGACAGCCGTTCCGGTTTCCGGAGTCCTTGCGTCGCCCACGAATACCTCGCCGCCTGGATCCTCCCCAGACGCGAACCCTGCCCAGATGTCGGCGTCCCTGAAACGAGTCGTTTCCAGACTTCACGGCCGGTCGGCTCAGTTGTCCGTCAGGCAGCCAAAGCACATCGCTCGCGGTTCGCTTCCGATGCGGCTCTCGCCCGCGCCGGTCACGGAATCTACGCACCCAGAGCAGTCTGTCCATGATGCCGCACCGCCGCGCGGTTTGCGCCAAACGAAATTTCGCATATCCCTCGAGCCCGCTCTCCCGCCCGGCGGATGCCGGTGCCGTTGCCGTTGCCGAGCTGCCTCGGAGTCCCAGGCACGGCGCCGCACCCCCGCCGGTCACTGGTCGACGGTCAACTGCGCGATCGATCCGCGATGTCCCGCGAGAAGGCGACTCGCTCGGCAGGGAATTTGCTCGACGCTTAATCACACTCTCCCGCCGCCGGGTGTCTCCATGCCTCTCGCGACCGAAGGGCATCGGACATTCTCGGCCTATACCGCAAAATGCTATGCCGACAAACGCCGATTCGCTTCCGAACCTGCCTGGTATCGGGCAGGGCCGCAAAGGTTCCCATCCGGCCACTCCGCCAGGTGCCGACGCGCGTCTTCCCTTGCCCTCCGTTGCAGGCCGCCTCGCAGGCGTTCCTGGTCGCCTGAACGGGTTCGCCTCGATCGCCAGCCGCCGGCATGAATTTTCCCCACCCGCGCCCGCGCCTTTCGGAGGCGCAATCCGCATCGGACGATCCGATTCCCGTGCGCGCCCTTGACGTTCGCGGACTGAGCCGGCGCGTTTCCGGACGGCGAACGGTATGGCCGGTCCCGCGGACGGAATCTCGGAAAGGATCCAGGGCGCACGGCCGGACAGTTACCGTGTCGGGAGAACTGCACGTTCACCAAATCCCGCGCCGCCCCCGTCCGCAGGTTGCCGCCGCATGCGCCGGACAGGACCTCCCGCAGATGTTCAGCCCGCGCAGCGCGTTACGCTACCGGAAGACATGTCCGGCGGCGCACCCGGGAAAGCCCCCGCGAAAGCCGTTGGAGGGGTACCGCCCGCATACGTTTCTCCGTTCCCGCCTCGCCGCCCGAATCGCCGCTTTCCGAAGTCTCGACACCTAATCACTCCGTCTCCGTTGCGCATGGCGAGCGGTTCTCCCTCCCACGGACGGATCTGCGATGACAGCGGGCGGATCTGCGGGTGACTTATTGAGACTGCAACGAATCAACTGTTACGACCGAGAGTCGCCGTCAATCAGACGCCATCCCGCCTCGTTCCATTCGGCCCATCGGGCCAATCCGCCGCCGCAGGACGGCTCCGCCGTTTCCCGTCTCCTTCGCCTCACGTTCTGCCCCCACTCCGCTCTGCCGACCGCCGCTTCTTCCGGCATTCCTCAACTCCATCTCAGCGACGCCGCCCCGCCCTGCCGACCTCGCTCCGCCTTAGCGACCTCACTCTGCCTTGTCGGCCCAGCTCCGCCTTGCCTACCTCACTCCGCGTTCCGGAACCAGTTCCTCTCATTCCATCGTTCGTAAACCTGCTCCCGGCGCGCTTCCGGAGCCTCACAGCGGCGTCTCACCGAAGGACACTCTTGCCCTTCGGGGATCCGCAAGAGGCGCCCGGTCGCCTTCCGCCAGAATCCGGACCCAGGCGCGCTTGTTGCCAACGAACCTGCCTCAACGACCTTGCCGGAAGCCGCCAGATTCAGGGCACGGCTTGCGGCAGGCCTGTCCGCGATTCTCTCCCGGCCCGCCGGGCCGGACCGCCCGGAGCGCTACCCGCAGAGAGCCATCTCGAAGAGGGACAAGCAAGGAAAACCCATATGCTAGCTCGCATCGTTTCAATTTCCGCAGCAGTCTTGATCCTGTCGGCCGCGACCGGCGGCCGCATGCACGCCCAGGGCGCGACGCCGGAAACCCTGGACCCCGTGACCGTCACCGGCACCCCCGAAGGGGAACCCAGGCACCGGAGCCCGTCCACCGTCATCATCATCGACGAGGAGCAGATAAAGGACGTCAGCGCTAAGTCCATGAGCGACCTTCTGGGGGTCTACGGGGCCGCCTTCTTCAACGACTGGACCCCCGGCCAGTCCCAGATAAACATGCGCGGCGGCATCGGCGACTCCCAGGGCAGGGACTACAAGAGCCAGGTGATGGTCCTGGTCAACGGCCGCAGGGGCGGCACCAGCAACCTGATGAAGCTGTCCCCGAACGACGTCTACAGGGTAGAGGTGATGCGCGGGCCGAACTCCGTCATGTTCGGGAGCCAGGCCATCGGCGGCATAATCAACATCATCACCCGGAACGGCAGGAACACGCAGGGCGGACAGATAGACCTGAAGACGGGTTCCGCCAAGATGATCTACACCCACGCCCATTACGCGGGTAATTTCGACCCCGAGGGGAAGCTGGCCGGCTATTTCGGCGGCTTCTGGAACGACAAGGGAGACTACCGCGGGGGCAGGGGGGCCGGCAAGGAGCTCAACACCCAGTGGACCCGTTACGGTGGGCTCGCGAACCTGGACTGGCGCGTAAACGACGCGAACAGCGTGTCCTTCACTGCGCGAAGCGACGGCGTCTACAACGTAGGCTTCCGCGGATCTTCCGCAGCATACTACGCCAACGACGACAGGATGAACCACTCCATGGATCTCGTCTGGGAGAGCAAGCCGTCGGACGGGTTCTGGGAATTCAGGCTCCACAACTACATGGGCCTGGATCAGGATTACACTGGCTGGGTCACCAGGAGGACCGGACTCCTGATGGACCACAACAAGAGGAAGTACTTCTTCGTCGGCTCGAAATTCCAGCCCCTCTTCCACCTTTCCGACTCGAACGACCTGAGGGCCGGGGTCGATTTCGAGTACAACACGCTCCGCTCCGTCCGGGACGTGCATTACACGTACGGCCGGGTGACCAACTCACCCAACGACCTGAACCAGTCCGAGAAGATGCTGGCGTTCTACCTCGAGGACACGCACCGCATGTTCGACCAGCGCTTCTCCGTGCGGGCAGGCGTCCGCCACACCCTGTCATGGCTCTCTTCGGATCCTACCCCCGACATGGGAGACCAGACCCTCGGCTCGACGCGGTTCGACCACACGACCTGGAGCGTGGGCCTGAACCTCATAGTGAACGACAACCTGAGCCTGAGGGCGGGCGCCGCCACCGGCTTCCGTTCGCCCGTGGCGTCCGAGATGACCGGCTGGTCGTCCAACTACAACAACCCGGCCCAGCGCTACATCGGCAACCCCGACATCAACCCCGAGACGAGCCTGGAGTACGAGGGCGGCATGTACGCCCACGGCCGGGGCTGGTTCGCGGATCTCGCCATATACCACAACGTCATCAAGGACCGCATCACCACGACCCGCACCCCGAATATGGACTACTTCTACATCAACAACCCCGGCAGGATCGTGGCGTCCGGGATCGAGTTCGGGAGCCGCCTGAACGTGGACGAGCTGACCGACCTGAACGGGTTCAAGCTCGCTTTCGGCCTGTACGGATCCTATAACTTCAAGATGGAGGACGAGGCCAAGAACAGGGACGCCACCGCGAACACCAACAAGGTCGAACGCATGTACCAGTCGCAGGGCTCGATCTTCGCCCAGCTGGGCGCGGGCCGGGATAACCCGTGGTCGGTGAGGCTCACCGGCGTGTACAAGGGGCACGTGTGGTACCGTACCGAGGAGGCGCTGCGGGTGCCGCAGGACGAGCCCAGGAGCGACTGGATCCACCGCAAGGACCCCATCTGGCTCCTTAATTTCTACGGCGAGGTGGCGATCAGCGACTCGTTCACGATCTACGGGGGAGTGGACAACATCACCGACAAGAACTACCATCCGATGCTGATAGCGATAGACGACGGCACGCCGTACCTGAATCCGACCAACGGCGGCACGGGGACGTCCAACCCCGGCCGCGAGTTCTACCTGGGCGTGAAGTACGGCTTCTAGCCTGCCTCTGGCCCTTGCCTGCCTTTCATCCGCGCCCCTGCCCCCGGCAGGGGCGCCCTAAACCTCCGGTTGCCCATGTTCACCACCACTGCCCCAGCCGCCGCGCCTCCCGCATCGCCTTTGCCGACCGCCATACCGATGCCGCGTTTGGCTGCGGCGTGCCTGGCCGCGCCGCACTTGGCCTGCCCGTTCCTGGCCGCGAAATATTCTGTCAGGCAGCGCTTGTCTGCCCCGCTATTGGCTACGGCGAGCCTGTCCGCGCCGCGCTTGGCTCAGGCGAACCCTCCCGCGCCGCCCTTGGCCAGCCCACACTTGGCCTCAAAGCGCCTGACCGCAACCCGACTGGCCGCGCCTATAGCCGCCGCGCTCCTGGCCCTGCTTCTCCCGCTCCGGGCGGCGCTGGCCGATGCCGGGGGAAGCTGGCCCAGGAGCGTCACGGACGCCCTGGGCAGGACCTGCACGGTGCCGCGCCCGCCCCAGCGGATCGTGCCGCTCTTTTCGGGCAACACCGAGCTAGTGGCCGGTCTCGGCCTGGCCGGGCTTATCGTGGGGATAGACGCCAGGACATGGTACCCCCCGGAAATTGCCGGACTCCCGAAGATAGGGAGCCGCCTGGGCGTGTCCGTCGAACAGGTCGCCGCCAGGAAGCCGGATCTCGTCGTCATAACCCCTTCCACCGAAGTGCCGCAGGCGCTCACCGCCGCCCTCTCGCGCATGGGCATCCCGAGCGTCGTGCTGGCCAGCCGGAGCGTCGCGGAGATAGAGTCCAACTTCAGGACCGTCGCCTATCTCGCGGGGGTGGAGGAGCGCGGGGAGCTGGTGATAGCAGGCATGGAACGGAGGCTTGCGGACGTGCGGCGGAGACGGGCGGGAAAGCCCAAGCCCCGGGTGGTCCTCGTCACATCCAAGCTCCCCTCCGGGCTCTTCGGGGTCGTGCGGAAGGGAGGGTACACCGGGGAGATAGTCGAGCTGGCCGGAGGGATCCTGGCCCTGGACGAGGGTGTTTCCGGCCCCAGGCTCCCCCAGATCTCACCTGAGGCGCTAATCGCCCTGGATCCCGACGTGATTGTCGAGGTCAGACGAAGGGATCAGGGCCCCGAAATCGCCGAATACCTGGCGAGGCCGTCCTTTTCCCGACTGAAAGCCCAGCGCGAGGGCCAGATCCACGTCCTCGCCAGCTCCGGCTTCCTCATCCCCGCCGCCCGGGTGGTTGACGGTGTGGAAGCCCTCTGCAGGATCTTCGACGAGCGGGACGCCACCGTCGCGGGGGACTCCATGGAAGCGCGGGACGCCAAGGGCGCTGGGGTCCACGCGGAAGCGCGGGACGCCAAAGGCGCGGGGGACCCCACGGAAGCTGGGGACTCCGTCGGCGCGGGAAGCTCCGGGCAATGACCTTCAGGAAGTCCATCGCCGTATGGCTTTCGGCGCTCCTTGCCTCGCTCATGCTCGCCCTCTGCGCCGGGCACGTCTGGAACACGCCCTGGGAGGTCTTCCGCTCAATCTTCGGGGAAGGCAGGGAGTCGGCCAACATCATCTACGTCTGGCGGCTCCCACGCGTCGTGACAGCGGCGGCAACGGGCGCCCTCCTGGGCCTTTCGGGGGCCGTCTTCCAGGGAATATTTCGAAACCCTCTGGCGGAGCCTTGGCTGGTGGGCTCCTCGGGCGGAGCGGCCGTGGGCGCGACCCTGGCCCTGCTCCTCCCCTGGCCCCTCTCCCAGGAGGTGGTCCTGCCGCTCTTTTCCTTCGCCGGGGCCCTGGGCGCCGCCTTCCTGGTCCTGAGCCTCGCCAGGGCCTCGGGCGCCCTGGACACCTCCACCCTCCTTCTGGCGGGCGTTGCCGTGAGCTCGATCCTTACTGCCGTGAGGTCGTTTCTGATGATGACGCTCACGACGGAGTCCCTCAACCTCCAGGTGGTCATGAGCTGGCTCATGGGGGCGATCCAGGCGCCGGACGGGGCGTGGCTGTGGACATTCCTGGGGCTCTCCCTGTTCCTTTCCGTCCTGTCCATGGGCCTCGCCCGTCCGCTGGACCTCCTTGGCCTGGGCGAGAACATGGCCCTGGCGTACGGGCTCGACGTCAGAAAATTCCTGGCGCTGGGCCTGGTCGCGGGTTCGGCCGCCGCAGCCCTGGCCGTGTCCGTGGGCGGGCTGGTCGCCTTCGTCGGTCTGGCTTCGCCCCACATAGCCAGGCTTTTCGCGGGGACGCGCCACCGCCGCCTGATCCCCTTCTCCGCGCTGGTGGGTGCCGTCCTGGTGACGCTGGCCGATGCCCTGTCCCGGAGCCTGCTTCCCCCGGGCGAGATACCCCTGGGGCTCATCACCGCCGTGTGCGGCGGACCATTTTTCCTGATCCTGCTCGCCAGGAAATCGGCCAAGACATGCGACTGATAATCGAGAACGTCACGGTCAGGAAGGGAACGCGCGTCATCACCGATGTTCCGTCCCTGAACCTGGGCCCCTGCGGCATGGTGGCCGTGGTAGGACCCAACGGCGCCGGCAAGAGCACCCTCCTGAAAGTCCTGGGCGGCGTGGAAAAGCCCGGAGGCGGAACCGCGCGTTTCGGGGACCGGGATCTCCTGAGGATGCCCGGACGCGATCGGGCCCGGCTCATAGGCTTCGTGCCCCAGTACTTCACGCCACACTGGAACCAGAGGGTAGGGGAGCTCCTGGAGCTGGCCGAGGAGAAGTCAGGCGCGGCGCCGGAGCTCTTCAGGGACTCGGTGGGCGAGTTCGGGTTGAACAGGCTCCTGGACCGGGGATGGGACGGGCTCTCGGGCGGGGAACGCGCGAGGGTGCTCCTCGCCATGGCATTGGGGGGAAATCCTCCGCTGGTCCTGGCGGACGAGCCGGGCGCCGCCATGGACGTGAGGCACAACCTGGACATGCTCTCGTCACTTAGAAAGAGGAGCGCGGGATCTCTCGTCCTGGTCGCCATCCATGACCTGAACCTCGCCGTAAGGTTCTTCTCCAGGATAGTCGTCCTCTCGGAGGGACGCGTGGCCTTCGACGGCCCCCCCGCGAGGCTCCTGGCGGAACGCGTCCTGGACGCGATCTTCGGGGTGAGCTTCCTGCGGGCGGAGGTCCGCGGCGGCTTTCTCCTCTACCCCGAGGACGCACGCGAGGGCGAGTGAAGCTTGAATCCCCTGGCCGAAAACGGGGAGCCCATGGACCGGTCCCCTTCCGCTTCCCGCAGGAAGTCTTAAGGCTTGATACCGACCGATACGCCATCGGCGCGGGATATAAAGGAATCGTAACCGTTCACGGGGTAATCGTTCACTCCCCACAGAAATGACGTCCATACGGCAACCCCGGCGCCCCAACGCGAAGGGGGCAGGTGCTTCCGGCAAGCAATCGTGAAACAGAGCTTCCCGCAAATCCTTATGAAACAAATGCTTCCCGCAAGCCATTGTGATACAGGGGATTCCCGCAAATCCTTATGAAACAAAGGCTTCCGGTAAGTCCCTAAGAAACAGGGGCTTCCGGTAAGTCCCTAAGAAACAAAGGCTTCCGGCAAATCCTTATGAGACAGGGGCTTCCGGTAACTGATCCCGCCTGGCTATGGCAAGGGCTTCCGGACGGCGGTTCCATGTATTTTGGATTGCCCAGACACGCGCAGGCCCTGATCCGTTCGGGAAAAGCGCAACGGAAGGATACCGTGACAATGCTAATCCAGCCTCCGGTCAGGCTTAGCCTCCCCAGTACCCGGCAAGCCTACGCACGGTAAGGCTAACCTCTCCCGCTGACCAGGAATTCACGCCTCCGTTGCACCTCGGCGCCAGAACGGCCAAGATATCCAGATTCCCGCTCCGAAACCAGCGAGATCTGGCGGACGTCCGCTCACGCCGCAGAGAGGGATTTCGCCACGGCCTCACCCAGGGCCCGCGCCCTTCCCTTCGCGTCGGGATCGTTATCCGGGTCGTAGAACTTGTCCGGGGTGACCTTGGCACCGGACCCGTACTCGCGCAGGAATCCGCTCCCCACGCCGTCCTCGCCGTAGCCGCAGGTCATGCAGGGCACGTTCCCGCGGAGCTTCAGGGTCCCTTTGAAGTCCATCCCGAGGTAGCCCTCGTAATAGTGCATGAAGAAGAGGTCCAGATCATCCAGTCCGCTGCTCCCGGCCACCACCGCCGCGCCTGTCTTGCCGCGCGTGAGGATATGGTTGTGCCTGAGCGGCCAGTTGCGCTCGATGAAGACCTTCATGAGGGCGTTAAGCGACCCGAAGCTCGGGTAGCCGCTCATGACGAAGGCGTCCGCCTCCTCTATTTTGTCCAGGAGGGGGTTCACGTCGTCCTTGATGACGCACCTGTTAGTGCTGGCGCACTTCTTACAGGCCAGGCACACCCTCACCTCCAGGGCCGCCAGGCGCACGAGGTCGTTCCGTTCCGCCCCCGCGGCGTCCAGGACCATCCTTAAGCCATTCTCTATCGTGCCGCCCTTGATCGGAGCGCTCGAAAATGCCAAGGTGTAATCATTCGTCTTTTAAGATGCTTGGGATGTCGGGGTTTTGCGTGTTCCATTGGCTCTATTGCTGTTAATCTGAACATTCGACTAGGTTTTGTTCAGCTTGTATCTTATATTCTTGGGTCACCCTTTCCTGTGAATTCCCTCAGAACTGAGCTCTGGCTTGCACATCGTATCCTGCACGCTCGACCGGGTTTCCTTAGGCTTGTTTTTGCTTCCCTTTGGACGGCCTCTCCTGAGGGTTTCCCCGGCACTTTGCAACGGTTTTCTCGTGGCATGCCCGCTCCGCTGGGTTTCCTTCGGTTTGTTTTTGCTTCCCTTTGGACGGCCCCTTCTTCGTGGTCCCCCGGTACTTTGCAACGGTTTTCTCTTGGTATGCCTGCTCGACCGGGTTTCCTTCGGCTTGTTTTTGCTGCCTTTGGGACGCCCTCTTCTTTGGAAATTCCCAGAATTCAAACAATGCTTTTCGGAGTTCCGGGAACCCTGATTCGTTGAAGCAGGTCTCTCAGTTTTGAGTTCGGCACGGCAAGATTACCGTGTATCTTCGGAGGGTAGTTCCTGCTCTTTTGAAGCGCTCTCCTCACCCGGACTTGTATATTTCGGTCTGTTTTTGCTTCCCTTAGGGCGGCCTCTTCTGCCAACAACAATGTCGGTTTTAGTTGGGGCCTGCAAGGTATGCTCTCCCGCTTTGTACATGTCAGTTTTGGATTTGCTACCTTTTGGGCGTCCCCTTCCTTGTTTCTTTTGAGTTAAGGCCGATAATATAGAAGCTTTTTTATGCAACAAATTCCCTGATTCCACTTCGAAAGGGATGGGGATGTTTAAATGTTTGAAAATACAGTTTTGATCTTTGGTTAGCTCATTCAATATTTTACAATTTTGGTATGCAATGAATCTCAAATACTTCAAGCTGACGAATGCGTCATGCGCAGAAATTTTTGTGTCGCGCAATTTATTGCCAAGGTAAGAATATACAGCTGTTGCTATGAACGATATCAGTATAATTCCCAGAATCGTATTTTTTGAATGCCCCCGAAGAGGAATCATGCCGGCATAGTTTTTTGAGATGTCTATCAACTGTTCTATTGATTGTCTTGTGGAATAGACGCCAACAATTTCGTCCGTCGGATATTCATTGGAAGAAATCAAAATAAACTTTCCGCAATTGCGCAGGGCTTTCTGATATTCATCGACGCCTTTATCCTCTTCGGCATTTTCAAATACTTCATCCCCGTCAAGGTCCGCTTGTGCCTTGTCATGCATAATGTAAGCGAAAACCTTATGTTCGCCGAAATCTATCGGAACTCTCAGAGAGAAAAATTTTCTTGTTCCGTATCTTACCCTGTTCTCCGGCCGTAAAAGTTCATCGCCATACTTGTCAATAAGCATTTTATATTCTTTTCGGTTTTTAAGCATCCTTGTCAAGAATGGAATCTTGGCGGACATCATTTCGGAGATATTGCTCATGGAAGCGTATCCGGCATCCATGATCATCGTCTGTACATTGATGCCGTAATTTATCAAAGTGTTGATGCTGTTGATCAGAGTGGAATTGTCGATAATATTTCCTGGCGTTATCCTGAACAGCAATGGAATTTTGGTTTTTAAGTCAAGAAGATAAGTGATCCGTATCTCCTTGCTGACGACGCCGTTATGGTTATTCATAGCGGTGAGGAATGTCTTGATATCATTGGCAACGCCTGCGCTGTCCATGGCAACTACAAATGACATCTGTTCGTTCAGCTCTTTGATTCTGAAAACGGTCTCCAGGTATAATTCAAAAAATTTGTTTAAATTTTCTTCGGTTCCCAACTCCGCATGAAACTCGCTAATCCAAGGAGAATCGACGTTGGCTCCGGGGTATAAAACCCTTGCATATGAACTGCGATACCATGCATTGGCGTATACGTAGACATCGTTTGACAATAATTTATACCCGACGAGAGCTTTAAGAGTGTCGCTTCTTTTAGGGATCAATCGCTCTATTACCGTGTCAAGACCGGTTTCTTTCAAAATTTGATCGATGAGCCATATGTCTCCAAACTCTAAACTAATATGGGCACGCGTATCCTCCATCAAAGAGTCATTGACAAGGATTGACACGTTTCTTATGCCGTTTTCCAGATCAAAAGAAAATGTGCCGAGGCTACGGTTTCTGAAAATTCCCCGTTCCTTGTCAACCACTCTGCCTAGATATCTTGAATCGTGATAAGTCTTACCATTTCTAGTAAAGGTGCTTTTCATGTACCTTGCATACACGGCATCTTGTTTATATTCATACCCTATAAAACCTGAAAGAGGCGGAGTGCCAATGAAATCCTGAAGTGAAAGGGAAGAGGTGTTGTTGCAGAGTTCCGGCCCGCCATCCGGCTGTCCCGGCCCGCCTCCCGGCTGTCCCGGCCCGCCATCCGGCTGTCCCGGCCCGCCTCTTTCTGTCATTCCTGAGCCTCCTTCTAGGTCCGAATTACTAGGATCTAAGCAATATAGATCAAATTGATTCAATGTTCAAGTATTTTTTTATGTTTAATTCATAAATATCATCAAAGAATCAACTTTTTAAGCTGACATCACTATATGGCATTGTGCATTCAAGAGCTTACCACATCTCTGCATTTCTACACGATAAAGAATGATTCTTATTATATGCATATATATATTTTAACCATTTTAAGACTTGATATGATGTAAGGAATCATACTTTACTAAATAATGATAGCTATGGTCCATTTCATTATTTGAATTTTAACTGATATAGTTTTTAATAAAGGGCTGAGTCTGCTTTCTCTATTCTGAAAAGGGTTTCAAGAAGATTCTCCACCTCAAAAATTAATAAAAAATATGTTTTTATAAATAGTCCCATAAAAAACCGAGAATTACGGCTTATTTGATATAAGCTGGTATGAGGATTGGGGCAAAAAAAGCTTTCTGGCAGACCTCCGTGGGACGCCTCAGATTCAGCTGGACGTCTTGCGCACGCAAATCAGATTCAGTCTCCCGAAAGGAGGCCAGGCGCTTGCGGAAGGCCAAATCGGTGCCGTTCCGCCAATCCATACCCTCTCGATTGCATCGGGCCACCGGGCATGCGGCGGCCGAAGCTTACGATTCCTCATCCTCTATGGCGGTATTGCTCTATGGCGGTATTGAACGGCTTGACGTCTCTGTGGCGATAGTGAACGGCTTTACGTGCAAAGGGGTCTCCCTGGGCCATGCCCGTTGAAATGCCGGACGATTGAAGACGAAATCATAGCCGACCGGCCGGGATGCTCCAGGCTTTTTCCGTGAGCGGCAGGGCTTGGGAGGCCAGGCAGATCACGCCGCCGAGGCCTACAGGCATTTTCAGCTTCTCCAGCACCTGAAAATGGCGCACGTCGTTTTTGTCCGCAGAGGCGGTCTTCTTGCACTCCAAGGGATAGGCCGTGCCGTCCTGGATTATCAAGAGGTCTATCTCTTTCTGGTCCTTGTCGCGGTAATAGTAAAATGGCGGACGCAAACCGTTGCCCAGCCAGCCTTTCAAGAGCTCACCCATAACCCAGGTTTCAAAAATTGCTCCGGACATGGCCCCCGCCTCCAAGGTTTCGGGGCTGGACCATTCCGTCAGGTAGGCGGCGAGGCCCGTATCCAAAAAGTACAGCTTCGGCGCTTTGACCATGCGCTTGGTGACGTTGCTAAAATAGGGCTCCAAGAGGTAGACCAGGCCGGAAGCCTCCAGGATGGACAACCACTTTTTGCCGGTGACCGGTGAAACATCCGCGTCGCGGGCGAGATCGGCGATATTGAGCAGTCGCCCGGTCCGGGCGGCGCAGGCCCGCAAAAAGCGCAGAAAAGCCATTTCGTCCCCGACCTGGGCCAGATCGCGCACATCCCGTTGCAGATAGCTTTGCACGTAAGAGCCCAGGAACAGGTCCCGGTTCATGTCATCGTCAAGAGCCAAGGCCGGGAATGAGCCCCGCCAGATGAGGCGGTAAAGCTCTTGAAGCGTCAGAGACTCTCCGTCCAGCCTTTTGATGAATTGCAAATCAGGCAAAAAAGCCGGGCGGCCCCGCCCCTGGCCGGTTATTTCCCATCGAGACAAACCCGGCAAAGACAAAATCCCCACCCGCCCGGCCAGTGACTCTGAAATATTCCTCATCACCTGAAACTGCTGGGACCCAGTCAGCCAAAATTGGCCTGGCTTCCGGTCTTCATCGACGGCCATTTTGATGTAAGGCAACAATTGGGGAACGTATTGGATCTCATCGATCAGGACCGGCCCTGAGAAACGCTGCATAAAAAGGGCGGGGTCTTCACGGGCGAGGCTCAAAACCAAGGGATCATCCAGGGTGACATAGCGGCGGGTCTCACCGGCCAAATGCCGCAAAAGGGTGGTTTTGCCCACCTGCCTGGCCCCAGTGACCAAAAGAACCGGGAACAGGGCGGAGATCTCGCAGATTCTTTTTTCAATCGTCCTCGGCTGATACATAACTAACTCCGTCCAATATATGCTCATAATAAACTTTGGTCGATAGCGGGAGATAAGTCAAGCCCTTTTATCAAGCCTGAGGTCTGTGAAAATAACCCTTTCGGGCTCCATGGAAGTTTGAGCCGGGGCTGAGCGAATAAACGGTCATAAATCGAACTGTCAAGTATATTGTTGAGAATAAATCGCAATAAGGGCGAAGGAAGCTCCTGGTG
>JAISFS010000215.1 GCA_031263485.1 Deltaproteobacteria bacterium
TTATAAATTGAAAGTCCAGTTATGATACCGTCCGTATGCCAGGCACCTGAACCCGGGAAAGAACCGGTCCCCGGGAATCCAGCGGGGCTCGCCCCCCGTCAGGGCGAGACGGTCCCCCATGTGGCGTTTCCCGGCGGCGGCCGTCTTGGACTTTTCGCGACAGCCGGTCCCCTTACCATCGCCTTCCCTCTTCTTCCCGGCGGGTGCGCGGGGCGGGTCGCCGACATCGGGCACGAGGACGCCAGGCGGTTCCGGGGAGGCCTCTGCAGGTCGGGCGGTCCTGAAGGGTCTATTCCCGTCCCGGTCGACCCCGAAGTGGGCCATGAGGCAGACGCTGACGGTGGCGTTGACATCGGCATCCAGGCCCCGGGCGGGGGAGAGGAAGTCATGGTTAAAGGCAGGCAAAGTCACAAACTAACGGCTGTAGCTCTTGCCGGGACAAGTGTAGTGGGCTCCCTCCCCGGACTCAGTTTTAAGCCCCGCAAACAACCGGTGATCCTGCGGGTCCCGCCGGACTATGGGCGTGGCTAATTCTGCTGGGTGTGCCTGACGAAATAGGCCAGCCTGTAGCAGAGCTCAGAACCCAGGGCCGCGTGGCTGCGGGGCCCCAAAGACTTGACGGCCGCCTCGCGGGCCATCCCGTAGGATTCCATCGCCTCGTCGGCACGGCGTTCGGAGAGGAGGGCGTGGCCCAATGCCACTCCGGCCTTGATCGTGTCCTCGTGGCCGGGACCAAGTTCCCTTTCCCTGTCCGCGAGAATCTTCCGGGCCTTCCGGGCGGCTCTTCCCGGGGAGGATTGGGGGGGTGCTGCGCGGGGACCGACGGCGTCCCAGCCCGCTTTGGGTTTTTCCGAAGGCTTCATGTAAGGGTCGTCCGGAATGCCGGGGCCTCCGGTTTCGGGAGTCAGCCAGCGCATGGCCAGCAAACGGTTCCTCAACGGTTCGGGGACGCCGGCCTTCGTCAGGTCCTTCTCGACGTCGTGGGGTGCGCGTCCGGCAGCCAGTGTCTTCCGGACTTCTTCCAGACGGTGCAGCAGGTAGATCTTGACGGTTTCCAGGCGGAACTCGGCCACGACGGTTTTGGGGGATTCGCGGCCGCGGGATATCCTGGACGCGACGGCGGCATTCCCGAGGTGCTCTATGCCCTCCTCGAGCTTGTCGGCCTCCGCCAGGGCGAGGCCCAGCCCCGTCTCGATCCTGATGATCCAGGGGTCATTCGGCGGGAAGTTCCGGGCGGCGGTCCTCAGCGCCTCCCGCCAGCTGTCGATGGAGGCCGCGAGGTCTTCCGCGGCGCCGAAAGCCCTGGCCAAGGAGACGTGAAGCCGGGTGGAGGTGGCGTCGTCGGGGTCATCGCTCAATTTGACGTTCTCCCGGGCCCTGAGAAGGAGGGGGAGTACGTTTTTGACACGGGCTCCCGAGGCCATCCGGGTTCTTGCCAGGCCGTCCAGGGCGACCGTGACGTCGTAGTGGCCCCGCGGGCACGCCTTTTCGGCGATCTCGACCGCGCGCGAGTACATGGCCTCCGCCTTTTTGAGCTCGCCGAGGCCCTTGTAGGCGAACCCGGCGTCTATCATGGCGGAGGCTATGCCGGGGTGCCCCTTGGGAAGGCGCTTCCTGCGGATATCTATGACCCGCAGGTAGCACTCCACCGCGCCCGGGTAGTCGCGCGTCCTCAGAAGCATGAGGCCCAGGTTGCTAAGCGAGCCCTCGACCTCGGGGCTGTCCGGGTCCTTGGTCTTTTCCCGGCCCGCGAGCGCCTTCCGGAACACCCGCGCCGCGTCCGTGTAATCGCATTTGGAGGCAAGGACGACGCCCAAAGCGGAGAGGGCATAGTGGGTGGTAGGGTGCAAGTTTCCGAAGTCGCGTTCTGCGGATTTGGCGATCCGCTCCGCCTCGATTTGCGCCTTCTCGAAGCGATTTCTGGTGATAAGGCCAAGGATGCGGGGCGGGACTACCGCGATGAGCATCCTGGAGTAGTAAGGGCCAAAGGCTTCTGTCATGCGCGCGCGGTCACCCCCGGAAGCACGAGGGGTTCTCCGCGCCCTCCTTTAGTTGTCTGTGCGCCGCAGCGGCGAAAGCCCGGGCGCGAGCCTTGGAGCGGGTCCGCCGTCCAGTTCGGGCAGCGCCGGAACTGAACCCGTCGCGGTTCCCGCCTCATGAGAACGGAGTGAGGTGAGGTCGGGCGATGATATCGTCGTGTACCGGGTTCCTCGTTTCGGGCCTGAGTCTCCCGGCGCGGATAAGGCTCCGGAAGCGGCAGGGTGCCCTGCGGAAGCCGACGTCTACGGCTTCGGTCAGGAAAAGGTGGAATAATCAGCGGAAAAACTAGTGATATCAATGGTTTGTCAGGCATGGTTGCCGTTTAAGTCATTGGCGCTGTTGAGGCATCGTTCCGGTCGGTATCGTTTCGCGTGGCATCGTTCGGGTCGGTATCGTTTCGCGTGGCATCGTTCCGGTCGGTTTCGGTCAGGGATGTTCGATGTCCCGCATTGGATGCGGGCTACTTCAAGAACAGACAGGCGAAGAATCGAGGCGGGTAAAGTTGAGTGCGAAAGACCGGTGGCGGGAAGGGTTGAGGCCTTCCCATCGCAGGCGTCCCATCGTCTCCGGAGGCGATCGGGTGCCGGTCCTACGCGAGCCGTTGCCTAATCTCGGCAGCTTAGACCATCTCCTCCCCGTTGCGGGATCCGTGCGGTCGGAGGTAACGAAGAGCCGCTTCAGGGTTTCGCGGGCTCCGGCTGGACGCCGAAGCAGGCTCGCTTCCTCTGGGAGTCCGCTTTAAGGAAACGGGCTATCCTCAGGCAGAGCCCGGAGCCCAGGGCGGCAGGGCTGAGGGGGCCGAGGGATTTCTCGGCGGCTACGCGGGCGCGCCCGTAGGCCTTCTCGGCGGAAACGAACCTGCGCTCGGACAGGAGGGCGTTGCCCAGGGCCACCTGGGCCTTCAACGTGTCCTCATGTCCGGGGCCCAATTCCCGCTCCTTGCACTCGAACAGGGTCTTGGCCGCCTGGACGGCAGGGCTTTTCGGGCCTGCCCTCAAGGCGCTGCGGGGCACGTCGATGCAGAGGTTGACGGGCGTCTCCGTTGCGGACGTGTCCGGCGCGCCGGGCCCGCCCTGCAGGGGATCCAGCCAGAGCGAGCCCAGAATCCGCTTAATCTGCAGCTCCGGGACGTCGGCTTTCTTGAGATCCTTCACTACATCGCCGGCATCGCGTCCCGGCTCCAGGATTTTCTTGATCATCTTCATGCGGAGGAAGAACATGGAACCGATGTTTTCAAGGTGGCCTTCGGCCACGGCGGTGTGGGGGTTCCTGGAGCCCAAGGCCCTTTTGAACCCGTCGGCGGCGTCCTCGAGGAGGCCCATGGCCTCCGCGAACTCGCCCGTTTTTCCCAGGGCGATGCCCAGTCCCATCTGGGCGCCTAATGTCCGGGGATCCTTGGGGCCGAAGTACGTGCTGGCGGCCTTAAGGGCTTCCCGCAAGGCGTCCCGCGCGCCAGCCGGGTCGCCGCAGGCGGCAAGGGCGTTGCCGCGGGCGACGTGGACCTTGACGGTCTCGAGGCAGTCTGGATTCTGGCTTCGCGCGAGGTTCTCCTCGGCACGGTCCAGGATGGGCAAGGCGCTTTCCGGGCGGCCCGAGGCCGCCAGGGTTCCGGCCAGGCCGAGCGAAGCGGCGGTGATCTCGCGGTTCCCCGGGGGCAACTCCTTCAAGGCGGTCGCGAGTGCCGACGAGAGCGATTCCTCCGCCTTCCCGAGATCGTCTATGTCATTGTAGGCCGAGCCGACGTCTACCATGCCGGCGATTATGCCTATGTGGTTCTTGGGGAGCGACCTCTCGCGGGACTCCAGTACCTGGCGATGGCACCGCAGGGCGCCCTGGAAGTCTCCCAGACGCTTCAGCTCGTGGCCCAGGTTGCCCAAGGTCGCCAACGTTTCCGGGTGCTCCGGCCCCAGGGTCTTTGTCCTTCCCGCGAGCGCCTTCAGGAACATCTGCTTCGCGCCATCGTGGTCGTCGACGCGGCTGAGCAGGGCGCCGAGGGAATTCATCGCGTCTAACGTTTCCGGGTGCATGGGGCCGTCTTCGCGTTTGCAGTCCTCGAGGTACTGGTCGGCGACGATCAGCGCCGTCCCGAATTCTGATTGGCGGAAAAGGTCGAAGATATTTTCGGGCAAACTAAAGATAAGAGCGCCGGAACCATAGATCTGCTGATGGTCAATCATGTGCGCGCGGACCCTGCCGGAAACGTCGGGGAGTTTTCCGCGCCCTCCTTTCGTGATTGGCGGCGCCGCCGAGGCGCAAGTCCCGGGTTCGGCGAGCCGGTCTCGGCGCACCGCCGCCGTCGGGACGTCAGGGGCTCCGGCAAAGGCCGGGTTCTGATCCCTGCGGATTGATTTTAGGCCAGGAGGGCCGATTATGGAAGCGGGGCCCGTGACCTTTCCGGGACGTGGCGTAGCTTGGGGGATTCCCGAGGTTTCCGTCGGTCGGGCAAGGCGGGCCGGGCTTAACCGATCCTGGCTTTCGCTCGCGCAAGTCGGCCTTGCCGTTCAGGCATGCGTCTTCCCGTCGGCTGGCAAACGTCTCCCCGGTCGGGTGTCATCGGTGACGGGCGGACGCGCGTTCTTCGGTGACGGGTTGGACGCACGGTCTTCGAAATCGCGGTCCGATGTCCGGGGCTACATAATGGCAGGGAAGTCTGTTTGAGCTGACGTCAGGTGAGTGCGCGTCGAGTCCTGGCCGGATGCCCGAACGATGGGGGGAAGGGGCAGTTGCCCTTCACTCATAAGGCAGGTCCGCGGGATGCGAGGAGAAGGCTTAGCCACGTGCCACATGCGGGCTCGCCGCCTTCCTGTGCGGTCGGCGGTACGGATCCGGACTGACGGGGCGTAGGGACGGGCAGGCAGGTTGCCTCGCCGTCCTGGCCCAGGTCCGCATCGCGACCGGGCGGCCCTGACCTTTTCAGAAACGTCCGTGCCGGGCCACTCCGGTCGCCCCGGTCTGGCCTGTTTAGAATCGCCTCGGTCGAGCCTTTCGGTGGCCGTCCGGGCCTGGCCTTTTATGAATCATCAGGGACGGGCCTTTCCGCGGTCGTCCGGGCCTGGTCATTCCGCCGTCCTGGTCTGGCCGTTTAAGAATCGTCCAGGCCGAGCCTCTCCGTGGCAGTCCGGGACTGATTTTTTAAGAATCGTCCAGGCCGAGCATCTCGGTGGCCGTCCGGGCCTGACTTTTTAAGAATCGTCCAGGCCGAGCCTCTCGGTGGCCGTCCTGGTCTGGCCGTTTAAGAATCGTCCAGGCCGAGCCTCTCTGTGGCAGTCCGGGACTGATTTTTTTAGAATCGTCCAGGCCGAGCCTCTCGGTGACCGTCCTGACCTGGCCTTTTATGGAATCGTCCGGGCCGAGACTCTCGGTGGCCGTCCTGACCTGGCCTTTTATGGAATCATCCAGGCCGAGCCTCTCGGTGACCGTCCTGGTCTGGCCTCTTAAGAATCGTCCGGCCCGCGCCACTCGTTGACCGTCCTGGTCTGGCCTTTTATGAATCGTCCGGGCCGAGACTCTCCGTGACCGTCCGGGCCTGGCCTCTCAGGGATCGTTTGGGCCGAGGAGCTTCGGGGCCGTCCAAATAAAACACCGAAGGAGGTCGCCATGTCGGCAACATGCCCTGACGATCAAATCAACCCGATCCCAGGGATGGGACCGCTCGATGTTTCCGGAAGACGGGACTGAGGGCGGACCTGGAAGACGGCGAGTTTCGTTTCTTCCGCGATTTCGTGCTCCCCTTCTCCTGCGGCCTTGCCAAAAAACTTCCTGGAGCAGGGCGGTGTTTTCCGCGTCGTCCCCCATCCTCTCCATGAGCTCGTTGATCTCGGATGTCCACTTTTACACCTTCTCGTCGGCCTTCTTGTTAGGAATAGGCGGGGTGCCGACCCCAAGCTTTTCATGGCCTCGCGGGAAGCCCCGGGAACCACCGGGCCTGGCGGGACGGGAACCGGGCGGGCTTACTTCGGCTGGGAGTCGGTCCCGAGGAAGTAGGCGAGCCTCAGGCAGATCCATGCGCCCAGGGCGGCCGGGCTGCGGGGCCCCAAGGACTTGTCGGCAGCCGTACGGGCGCGCACGTAGGACGCCTTCGCCTCGCGTATCCGGCGTTCGGACAGGAGGGCGTTGCCCAGGGCCACCCAGGCCCTGATCGTGTCCTCGTGGCCGGGGCCGAGGTCCCTTTCCCTGTCCGCCAGAAGAGCACGGGCGTCCAGGACGGCCTCGCCGGACGGGCCTTGAGGGTCCGACCCGTCGGGGTCGGCGTCGGGCCCCTCGGGGATCAGCACGCGGGACAAGGTCGTCGTGAAGGCCTCCGGAACGCCGGGGCCCCCGTTTTCCGGTTCCAGCCAATGCATGCCGATGATGCGGTTCATCATCGGCTCGGGGACGCCGGCCTTCTTCAGGCCCTTCGCGACGGCGATAGCCGCGCGTCCGGGCACCAGGAGCTTCCGGATCCCGTCCTGCCGGACCCAGTTCATGTACTCGACGGTTTCCAGGCAGAATTGGGCCAGGGAGTTGGGGGCGGCGCCCCGCAGCAGGAACCTTCTGGCCGAGGAGGTGGCCTGCCTGAGTCGCTTCAGGGCCTCCTCGGGCTGGCCGGTCTCCCACAGGGCGAGTCCCAGCCCCATCTCGGTGGCGATGGCATGGGGGTCGTTAGGCGGGAAGTTCAGCGAGGAGGTCCTTGAGGCCTCTCGCCAGGCGTCCAGGGCTCCCGCATGGTCGCCCGAGGCGGCGAGGGCCTTGCCCAAGGTGGCGTAAAGCCAGGCCGAGGCGATGTCGTCGGGATCCTGGCCCGACTCGATGTTCTCCCGGGCCCGGATCAGGAGGGGCAGGGCGCCTTCGAGGCGCCCCGTGGCCATCAGGGTCCTGGCCAGGCCGTCCAGGGCGACCGTGATGTCGCGGCTTCCCCGGGGCAGCTCCCTTTCGGCTATCTCGACCGCCCGCGAGTACATCACCTCCGCATTCTGGAGATCGCCCAGGCACCAGTACGAGTAGCCGACGTCTGTCATGGCGGTGGCGATGCCGGGGTGTCCCGCGGGAAGGCTCCTCTCGCGGATATCCAGCACCTGCTGGTAGCGTTTCAGGGCCAGATGGAAGTTGCGTGTCTCGAGACCCACGTAACCAAGGTTGCAGAGGGAAAGGTCGATCTCGCGGCTATCCGGTTCCGGCGCCTTTTCCCTGCCCTCGAGCGCCCTGTTGAACATAAGGAAAGCGTTGATGTAATCCTGCCCGTAAGCGAGAACGCCGCCCAAAGCGGAGACGGCCGTCAGGGTATCGGGATGCGTGGGGCCGTTTTTGCGCTCCGCCTTCTCAAGGAGCTGCACGGCCTCGCTCGTGGCCATGTCGAAGCGCTGTTGGCTGATCAGTTTGGAAATGGAGGGAGGCAAGCTCACGGCGAGCGTCCTGGATGAGTACCGAGGCGGCAATTCTGTCATGCTCTCGCGGGCTGTCCACAGCAATCGCTGCGGGGACTGTCCGCTCCCTCCTTTCGTAGTCTGCGGCGCCGGTAACGGTGAAGGCATTCTCGCAAGGCCCGGCCCGCGCCGGTCGGACTGAGCTGGTGATGGCGGAAGCAAGAGTAGCGTTGAGGCGCCGGAGGCAGGAACTGCGCTGGCGGCGTCGGAGGCAAGGAAAACGCGTTGGTGGAGCCGGAAGCAGGAGAAATGCGGTTCCAATCCCGCGACTGGCCTGGGATGAAACCGGCCCGTGAAACCGCCGGGCCGGGGGAGCCTCTTCCGTTCGGCGACTCCCGACCGGGGGAGAAGGAGGTGCCGGGTGCGGGTGCGCTTCGGAATCGGTTTTCGGGGTCCGGAGCGAAACGGTGGCAGGGGACGCCTGTCTGAACGCCGTTCCGGGAATCCTCGACTGGAAAGTCAAGGCCGAAAAGGCGGGGTCATGGGCGAGTGCCGACTCATGCCATCAATGGCGAAGCTTCTCTTTGATGCGGTAGTAAAGCATGTTTCGTGTGGCAACGCAAGGACCATGGATTTCCCGTTTCACGTTCGACGTCGTCGGGAACGAGGAAGCGCTCTGTCGGCGATGGCGTGAGTCATATGCCTGCGCCCTGGAGCCATGTGGACTGGTTCTCCCGGTCTTGAAGAGGGGGGTTGGAGGCAGGGAGGGCGGGGCTGCGTGATCCGTTGCCGTCTTGGGCCGTCCGATCCGTTGCCGTTCTGGGCCGCCCGATCCATTGCCGTCCTGGGCCGCCCGATCCGTTGCCGTCCCGGGTCTGAGCGATCCGTTGACGGGCGGGACCGTGAAGGTTTCCAGTTAGGCCAGCACTCTTTGAAAAACTACAGTGCAGAATGGTCAGGGCGGCAGGAAGCCTTCGGAAACGGGTCATCGAATCAGCTCGAGACCCGGCGGGATATCGTTCGGGAGGTTGACGTTGACGAAAATGAGGCACGCTGAAGGAATTCTGGATGCCATGATAGCCGTTGGCAACGGTCCGGGACGGTTCGGTTCGTGAAATCGCGTTTCCGTCTCTGAGAGGCGGTACGTGCGCGTCAAGGGTCAAGGGAGGCGTAGCGGGAGGACAGGGCAGCGAAGGCGGTCGGCGATGGCCATCGCCCCATGCCACAGCTCCGCGTTCAAGGCTACCTTGCCGGGCATATTCGGAAGACCTCGGAAGCGTCCCGGGAACGCCATGGATCTTGTCCGGCCTCAGGCTGTCAACATTTTTTGTAATCGTTCACCCCCCCTCATCCTCGCATCCACCACCCGGGACGGCAAGTCATCGGGCTCTTCGTGTAGCGTCCTGTCTTGACCGCACCTCAGTGATCCCAGGTGGCTACAATAGTCATAATGGATGTCGGACTGTTCCTGGATTCTGTCAAACAATATCGCAAATGCAGGAATCACGGTTGCGGGAGGAACCGGGAGCGGCACGGCCGGCGCCGGAATCCCGCCATAGTCCGGGACTTGAAAAAAGGCTTAACGACTGAGCGGTCATGCACCATATCCGTTGTTCAGCCGAACCGGTTCGTCAGTACTCCCCCCGTCCCGCAACTGCTCCG
>JAISFS010000225.1 GCA_031263485.1 Deltaproteobacteria bacterium
CCCATGGAGAACTCCCACCGGCCCGCCTGCTCGCCGGGATACGGATCCAGCGCCCGGCCGTACTCTATCCTCAGGGGCCCCATGGGGGAGAGGTACCGCAAGCCCCCGCCGTAGCTGCGCCTGAGACCCGAGAAGTTCCAGCTCTCGTCCTTGGTCCAGACGTTGCCCATGTCGTAGAAGAAGACCCCGTAGAGCCCGCTCCCCGCAAGGATGGGGAAGCTCAGTTCGAGGTTCACGAGGCCCATCTTCTCGCCGCCGATGGACTCGTTGGTCCGGGGGTCGCGCGGGGAGATCTGGTACCAGTCGTAGCCGCGCACCGTGTTGATGCCGCCCAGCATGTACTTCTCGTAGACGGGGAGCCCGTCGGGCTTCCTCTCCTTCAGGACGCCCATCTGCATGTGGCCCATGATGGCCGCCCCCGTCAGGTAGGGGATGGGGACCCACTTGGCGAGCTCCACCTCGAAGCGGTTGTAGGCGGTGTCGCCGCCGAAGAGTTCGGTCGCGATGCCCCAGGTGAGTCGCATGGTGGAGCCGTCGGAGGGCTGGAAGAAGTGGTTGCGGGTGTCGCGCCTGAGGCTCATGGAGAAGACGCTGTTCTTGGACTTGCCCATCATGCTCCTGAGGTACTCGGACGAGTCGATGGACACGTGCGTGATGTCCACGTCCTCCCAGGTGTAGCTCCCGGACAGGTAGAAGCGTTCCCAGACGGGGTAGCCGGCCCTCAGCGAGAAGCCCAGGGTCTCGCGGCGGTAGTAGTCGTACTCGTAGTAGGACTTGAAGACGTCGAAGCCCATCATGAGCGGGATGTCGCCCACCCAGGGGTCGGTGAAGGAGAGATCGAAGAAGTTGTACGACCCGCCGATGTTGGCGTCCAGGGCTATCCTGCGGCCGTAGCCGAAGAGGTTGTCCTGGGTGAGCCGGATGGTGCCGAACACGGACGAGTAGTTGCTGTAGCCAGCGCCGATCTGGAAGGATCCCGTCGGCCGCTCCTTGACCTCGACCCGGAGGTTCAGGAGGTCCTCGGGGTTCTCGGAGGAGGGGCTGGGGGTTATCACCACGTCCTCGAAGAAGGAGGAGCGCATGAGATTGTTCTGGCTGTTCTGGAGCCTCGTCTGGCTCGTGAGGTCGCCTTCCGCGACCTCAAGATGCCTGCGGATCACCTTGTCGCGGGTCTTCTCGTTGCCCACGATCGTGATGCGGTCGTAGTAGACCAGGGTGCGGGGGGAAACCTCGAACTGGACGTCAAGCACGTCGTCCTCGGTGGGCTGGCCGAAGCGGGGCTCCACCTCGGCGTGGAAGTATCCCTTGTTCTTGTAGTAGTCCAGGAGCGCGTTCTGGTCCTCCATCAGGACCTCGCGGCTGAACCAGGTGTTCTTGGGGGTCTTGAGGAGCCTCATGAGCCGCCTCGGGTCGTCCCCCTCCTTGAGGTCGCCCGCGATCGTCACCTCGCCCACCTTGTACCGGGGGCCCTCGACGATCGGGAAGGTTATCTCGAAGGAGTCGGGCTTGGAGCCCGGAACCACCTCGGGCTCGCCGACCCTGGCCTGGAGAAAGCCGTTGTTGTTGTAGAAGACGGTCAGGAGCTGCACGTCGTTCATCATCTTCTCGCGGTCCAGCTTGCCGGAGCCGGTGATAAACGAGATGACGCCCTTGGGGCTGCTCTCGATGACCCGGGAGAGCCGCCAGTGGTTGAAGTACTCGTTCCCAATGAAGTGGATCCTGCGGATGTAGAGCTTCCCGCCCTCGGAGATCCTGAAGACGAGCCGCGCCCTGCCTTCCGCCGCAGGCAGGATCTCGTAGGTTATCCGCGCCTGGGTGTAGCCCTTCTCGGCGTAGAAGCGCTGGAGGTTGGCCACCGCCTGGATGAGCCGGTCGTCCGAGGCGATGTCGTTCACCTTCACGCCCACGACGTCCGCGAAGTCGCCGGCGTCGTACTTCTCGTTGCCCTCGTACTCGATCACCAGGATCTGCGGGCGCTCGGTCACGATGAAATGCACGGCCTTGCCGCCGGACACGTCCGTGGTCTCCACGTTCACCGTCTCAAAATACCCGAGCGAGTAGAGCCTGCGGATGTCGGAGGCCGCCTTGGCCTCGTTGTAGGTCCCGCCCTGGCGGATCCGGAGGGAGTTCAGGATCGCCTGGTTCTCAAGCATCTGGCTCCCCGAGATGGTGACGGAGACGACCCGGGGCCCGGACCCGAAGAGGTGGTCGGTCACCATGTACACCAGCCGCTCCGCCGTCTGCGGGAGGCCCTCGGTGCCGGAGGAGAAGACGTCCATCCTGGCGGAGCTGGTCGCCGCGCTGGTGAGCGCCTGAAGCTGGCCGGACATCGTGTAGCTGTCGCCGGACCGGGTGAGCGATGGGGCGAACAGGAAATCCGCGCCCAGGTCCCGCGCCTGCGCCTGCACGGCAGTCGAGACCGCCGCGAGGGACTGCCCGCCCATGGCCACCGCCACGAAGCCCTGGGACTGCAGGGACTGCACGGTGAGGTCCATGAGCCCCCGGCTGACGTTGGCCAGCTGCTCCAGCTGGGTCCCGGTGACCCCTACGATGTTGTAGGGGGTGACGGCCACCTTCAGGCCCTCCTGGGCCGAGGCCGGCCCGGCGAGCGCCCCGGCCAGGAAAAGGGCCGCCAGGAGCGCCGCAGGCACGGCCTTGGCGGCCGCGCGGCCGGGACGGATAGTTGCGGGGGGGTGGGGCTGGTTGGGGATCATGAAACTCTCCCTCGGCAGGGGGCCAGGGCGCCCGCGGTACGCGGGGCCCTGGATTTTTAGGGTCGCGGACGAAAGTCCGGCCAGGGGTCTCAGGAGGCTGTCGGAGGATATGGGAGGCTCTCGGACGGGCACGGAACCCGAAAAGGATGCGAGAGGCGGACACGGGCCGCCGAACGGTCGTGGCTGCCAGCACCTGGCAATCAAGTGAGACAGATGTACGGACGGGGCTCGCGCACGAAGGCATCAGACCGGAGGCGAGGCTCCGCTCAGAAGCAAGGTGCCGCACAAGACCATACAAGAGCCCGTAAATCGGAAAATCATCAGGGATATCTGGGTTTAGGGGCTAGAAACTTTCGCGGATACGCGGGCATCCGCCAGGGTCCTGACCGCCTCCCAGCGGCCGACGCCGCCCACCGGTAGCCGCGGATACCCGCAACGCAAGACTGCCGCGAGCCTTCAATGCCCGCCGGTCGATGCCCGAGCCGCAGGCCGGATAAGCCCGCAACCTCGTCCGGAGCCTTGCCCTGACGGCCCGGGGGCCTGCCTGAGCGCTTGCGGGGCGAGCCGCGGCACGCCCGACCCGGGCGGCTTGTGTACGGACGGGGCTATAGAAGTGGCCATTTTACACGATCTTGTTGAGCCTTTCCAATATAAATCAGCATGTGGCTCAGGAGAAAACTCATTTTGCGCGCTCCCCGGGACAGACCGCGACACTGCCCAGCGGAGGGGCAGTCGGGTAACATCATCAGTGAACGCAAGCAATATCACCATTTCAATATGAAGGCCACTTCCGATGGTGTTCACGAAATTCAAGCGCGCTTTAGAAGGCCATTAAGCTAATTTTTATTTACTCGATCACCGATGAAAGCCGTTCGGGCTTCAAAGGCCGCCAGGAAACGCCCGTATGAAATCGAAGGCCTCCCTCGACGATGATTCCAGGCCTCCGCGCGGACGGCTATCGGCCACCTCAGTCACGGCTTCCAACTGTCCACCCTGACAACTGATGACCTACGCGCAGGGAGGCAGTCGACCCTCCGCGCCGGGCGGATGCCGACCTTCCGCGCCGGGCGGATGCCGACCTTCCTCACTTACTGCCGTAGTTCTTCCCTGCGGGCTCCGGTCCTCCCCGCGCACGACTCCTGTCCTTCCGCCCGGAAGGCCGCGGCTCTTCCTCGCGGACGCCAGGGCCGACGAGGATCCGGATGCGTCTCGCGGGAAAAAATGTTCGGAGCCGGATCCCCGCAAATACGGGCAGGGCCGTACCCCGGCTGTGGCTTGGGGTGCCCGAAACGGCCTTAGACAGAGCGCACGGGCCTCCGCAACTTACGGCGGGACCGGCTTCCTCTGCAAGATCGCCATCGACAGTCATTTCGAGCCTTCCGCCGATGTGTGCAACCGCGAAATCAAGGGATCCCTCGCCGAGCGGGACGGCCTCCGAGCGCTCGCGGTCCGAGTCATCCCGAAGGACGGCGGCGCTGAGGCTCCGTCGGTAGCCGTCAAGCGCGTCCGTGCGCGGCTCAAGGCGAACCCGTCCGAGAGCGCCAGGGCTCTTGACATCGGGCTGAACCATGGCGGGGGGACCAGCGCCGACTGAGGCGCCCCCGCCCGGAGGGGCGGCAGGTCCCGGCGGGCTCTGCTGGGGCCTGGAGGACGGGAAGCCCATGGCGGAGCATGATCAGGCCGTCCCCTGCCCGGGATTTACGCCCTCCGCCAGAAGCCTGCCTGATCGCGGGGAGCGGCGGGGTTCCGCAACGGGCAGGCGAGAGACCGACACGAGCGAAGGGGTGCGGCCGCCCACCAGGGCCAGAGGGGGCCAGGGGACCATGCAAAATTGCTATTCTCTTGAAGAGCGGGTAAAATAAAAAGACATCTGGTGCCGGGGCAGGAAGATGCTCCAGTTTCAGGCACGGTCGGCGGACCTTCCGGCATGGCGAGGCGTACATGGAGTTATTGATCTATATTCCGAAAACCATAGTCCCACTCGCGACGCTGGTCTACCTGTTACTTTTCCGGTCCAGACGGGCGGACTGCTCGGGGGCCGTCGCTACCGGCCCCTCCGGGTACCCGGAACCCCCCCGAACCATAAAGGACCTCTTTCTGAAGCACTTGATGACGAAGTATCTTCACCCCATGCTGCGGTTCCTGCGCTTCAGCCCTGTCATGGTCGAGGGAGCCGTGTCGTGCCCCACGGAACTGGTCACCGGCGGCATGACGCAGAGGATTGCCGACTTCGTGGTCCGGTTCCCCCCTGACACCTATCGCGTTTTCGAATTCCTGACACACGCGACGAGGCATGACCTGCTCAGGGGAGCCGACTACGCCTTACGGGTGCTCCAGATACACTCCGGCGACGGGCGAACGGAGGACTTGTCGTCCGGGATCACTTTTATCTATACGCGGGGCTGCGGGAAGCTCCCGCCGAAGGACTTCGCCGTCGGCACAGGCCTGGAAGGGCGTTGCGTCCAGCTCAACCCCGACCGGTTCCGCCTGGATAAGATGGTCGACCTGCACGAGATCATCGGCATGAACCGGGCAAGGATCGAGGGGAAGGAGTCGTGCCCGGGGGAGTACGTCCTGTCGGACGACGAGAGGCTCGTGGAGCTCGTCGCCCCTCTCGGGAAGGTGGAAGGCGATCTCGGGAAGGCGGGCGAGGATTACTTCGATCTGGCGGTTGCCCAGCTGCGGATGACCGGGGACAGGCACCACTTCCTGGACATGGTGAACGGCGCCCGTGCCGGCGGAATCGCCGACTCGGGCATGACTCGGAGGTACGCGAAGGAGTACGTGGATATGGGCTACAACTTATCTGATGACGTCGCGGAATTCGCGGAGGATTTGACCGGCTGGGACTTTAGGAAACTGCTGAAGTCGATCGAGACCAAGGACGTGATAATCAAGTCCAAGGACGTGATAATCAAGTCCAAGGACGAGATGATCAAGTCCAAGGACGAGGAAAACAAGGCCCTGGCTTCGGAGAAGGAGGCCCTGGCTTCGGAGAAGGAGACCCTGGCTTCGGAGAAGGAGACCCTGGCTTCGGAGAAGGAGACCCTGGCTTCTAAGGTGGAGGACTCCAACAAGACTGCAGTCCTGGCCTTGCACTCCGTCGGCATCAGCCCCGGGAAGATCTCCGAGATGATGGGGCTTAGCCCGCCCGAGGTCTCCAGGATCCTGAGCGGCAACGGCAAGGCCGTCTGACGCCTCTCCTCCGGGGACTTCCGTCGAACCTCCCCGCCCCTTCCTGGCCCGGGCGTCCGGACGGTCTCCTTTCCC
>JAISFS010000298.1 GCA_031263485.1 Deltaproteobacteria bacterium
AAGAAGGATATCGTTGACGTCAGGACCGAACTGAAGAAGGATATCGCCGGGATTTCGACAAAATTCTGGGCCGCAACCGGCGTTTTCGTCGCGCTCTTTATCGCCTTGTTCACCTCTATTGTATTGCTGACCGGAGCGGTCAATAAGTCCCTGGGAGCGAGCGAGGCGCTTCACGCATTGGTGGTACTGGATGTCCCCGCCGTGACGCCGACGCCTGACCGACCGGATCCCGCGCCTCCGACCGAGGCGTCATCCCTGCCCGTTCCCGGCAACGCCCCTTCCGGAACCACTGGCACTGAAAGAGTGACGGGACTCTGACGCGGCTTGAGATACGGCCCATGAGGCTTATTCCGCCGGGGGAGCGACCGTTCAGCGAACAGGCCGCAGGATGGCGGAGGCATGGGAAATCCCTCCACTGTAACCGAAGTTCCTGGAAACGCTCAAACGGAAGGGCATGTGGCAAGCCTCGCTTGAACCGTGACCCTCCGGACAACCCATGGCAAGGCGCCCGGCTGGGGTATCACGACCAGGTTACCCCCGACGGTTACTGGCAACACCGGCTTGCCGTCCAGCGTCTTGACCTCGACCTCCTCGAAAGGCCCCCACTGGCCAGGACGTTCCGTCTGAACTCCTCGGCGAGCCCTTCGAAAAGCTCCAGGTACTACGAAACCGGCCACATGACCGCAGTCCCGCTTCCTATCTGGATTTTCAGATCGCCAGGCGCCCACATTGCGCCCGCCGCGCTTAACGAGAGCTTTCACCTGCCCCTCGTCCAGGGGCGGATCGTCATCGACCGCGAAACCCTCGGCCCTGAGCCTGGCAACGATGTCTGCCAGGCTCCGGAAGACGTTCAGGAACGCCGCGAATATGGAGTGCTTGCCGCGGGAGTCGTTGCAGTAGAGGACGGCGACCTTGCGCGCGAGGGCGGCTTGAGGGCCAAGGCCATAGGGCGCTTTTCGCGCCTCGCCAACCGCCGCCCCGCTTTCCGGGGCGTCCCGGCTGTAGCGGCGCTCGCCGTGAGCCGTGCGTCCCCGCTCTTCCCCGTCGGGACGCTCGGCTCCATGGCCCCCGAGGTCTCGGGATTGTCCGGGTTCCAGAGGACGTCCGAGGCGGGATGCCCTGGTGGCTCTTGCGCCGCTCTCGTCCGGTGGCCGAGTGTAGAGGCTGATGACGCTAAGGCGTCCGACCGGAACCTGGAGCGCGCAGGCGGAGGCGATCGACCCTGCGGGATCCCCGGCGGCGCCGGAGAGCGCGGCGGGGGCGCGGTCCGGCGGATCCGCAGTCAGGGCGAGTGATCCGGCCCTTTATAATGTCTCGCCGCCCTTGTCGGCATCGGCCCCGGCGGACGCCTCGGTTCCGGGAGCGGCAGGCGCATCGGCGCCCGGTGCGCCGCTTTCCCCGGTGCCTTTCGGGCCTTTCACGTTCCTGCCCCCGTTCCCGTTCCAGTTCCAGTTCCCGCCGCCGCTCCCTTTCGCGCCTCCTGGACCCTTGGCCCTCCTGCGGTAGCCGATGAAGAAGACGGCGATGAGCGCGAGTTCGAAGATCGAAAGCGTCCACTCGATGCCGGGGGAGCTGAGCGAGGTGTCCTCGGCCGGGCTCTTCACGTTCTCCATCTTGAGTCCCCGCACGCTCTCCGCGTTGGGGGCCTCGTCCGCCGCCTCTTCTGGATCCGGTGTGGCCTGCGGTTGCGCCTCGGGGCTCGGCGGATTGGAGTCCATCTCGGCGCGGCGGTCGCCCAGATCCTATAACATCCTCTGGTTGTCGGTCACCTGCTCCTCCAGCGACTTCTGGGCCATCCGCTCCACCGCGAGCCTGAATTCCGCGGCGAGCTCCGGGGCCGTCACGCCGGGGAGCGAGATGATGTTCACGACCATCTGGTACAGCACCGGGTTTTTGCAGGTATGGGCGCAGCAGGCGATTCCGCGCTCGATCACGCTCGTCGCGTTTCGCCGCGAGCTTCCGGCGCGCCTTGTCGGAGGGTTCCCAGTAGCCCTTGCGGACGGTCTCCAGCATCCTTCCGGTGATCGACTGGAACGCCCAGGGGTTCTCCCGGTCCATGAACTCCGGGATGCCCTCGCCGTACTTGTCCTCAACGTAGACCTCTTAGCTCTGGTCCCAGAGAGCCGGGTCAACGTCCTGCGGCACCGACTCCTGGAACCCGAAGAGGTATTTCACGTAATTGGACATCTCGAGCGCCCGGCGTAGCCCTCGGACTTCATCCCCAGGATCCAGGCAGGGTTCAGGTACCGGATCAGCGTTTCCTAGCCTATCATGGTGCCCGGCCCGGTCATGGCCACATTAATATGGATGCATATCTCTCGCACGTTCTTTCTAAAGATCTTGACTATTGAAGTTCCTTCATGTACTATGCCGTTTAGAAGGAGGGTACTACCCATGGCCGAACAGATCCCGGAGCCCAAAGATGAGCGGCCTGGTACCGTTGGCGGGCTGTCATCCTCGTTCCCTCCCCAGGAATTCTACACGCCTTTCGAAATGGCCCTGTCGCTGAGGGTCGGGGAGGTAGACAACAAGCTGGTCCGGCTCGAGGCCACCCAGGAGAAGTTCGCGACCAAGAGCGATATTGAGACGGTGGTGAAGGCTGCGGTGGCAGAACTCAAGAAGGATATCGTTGACGTCAGGACCGAACTGAAGACCGAACTGAAGAAGGATATCGTTGACGTCAGGACCGAACTGAAGAAGGATATCGCCGGGATTTCGACAAAATTCTGGGCCGCAACCGGCGTTTTCGTCGCGCTCTTTATCGCCTTGTTCACCTCTAT
>JAISFS010000301.1 GCA_031263485.1 Deltaproteobacteria bacterium
CGGGAATGACAGACGTCTGACATCCTGAAAGGGGTGCCGAAGTCTTCCGGGAATTTCAGACGTCTGATATACTGAAGGGGTGCCGAAGTCTTCCGGAGATGTAAGACGTCTGACATCCCGACAAAGGAGCCGAAGTCTTCCGGGAATGTCAGATGTCTGATATACCGGTATATAATCCAAAATTTGTCCTGAATGTCAGACGTCTAGCATTCATGGGAGGAATGGCGAAAGCTTCCGTGAATGATGCCACAATAATATGCCAGCGTGGGTAACATGATGGAGAGCTGAATGGGGCGGCGGCGGTCTTAACAGGCACTTTGACAGTCAGGGCTCTAGACTTGATACGTTTCATCTAATCTTCAGGCTCCTTGAGGCCAATGATCAGAGGTCGTAGTCTGCCATGTGTTGTCGTTCCGATGTATTATGATTCCGTCATGAATTTTTGACATCTAATACTCCGGCTGAATATCCGGAGGCTTTTGGAGATATCATTTGCCTGATATCTATGCGTTATTGGTTAGCGGAGGTGCCGATCCGGCGGCTGTGAGGCTTAGCGGGCTCCATGAGGCTATAGCTCGGTGGCGCCGATCTGGCGGCACCTAGGGAAAAGATGCTTGTTACTGCTTCGGGCCTTTTGCGAACGCATCATGAATGAGGAAAATGTCTGATGGAGTCAGACATCTGATATACCCGCACTAACATCGAAGGCTTACGGGGATGCCAGATATCTGATATATCAAACATGGCTATAGACATGACGGAAACTAGACCCTAATCCGAATGAAAAGTTTGTAGGCTTGGATGTATCATGTTTTGACAGCGAAACATGGGCTAGATGGACGATTTCACCCTGTAGCCGCCATGTTTATGGGGAAGTCGGGGTTGTTTAGCCTCCGTCATGTCAATAGCCTTGTTCAAAAAATCTCGGTTCTGGGTTTTGAAAAATGCATGAAATCATGCGTAGGAGGTCTCGTTCAAAATCTTATTTAGCTCCTAAAGATGTTGCTTTCGCAAAAACTCCAAAATATCCTTAAGAAGTGGGGACACATAACCAGCCTTCACCCGCCACTTATTCAGCCATCCGGGATCCAATGGGTGTTGGCGCCGGGTCTGGAGCCGCTGTTTGGATATATCTGCTCGTAGGCTGGCGCTCGGAGCCTTTGCGCGGGGGCATTGGTTCGAAGACCGTGAGGAGGAGCCGATCCCCGGAAACCATTGTAGGTGCCGTTTTCCGGAGGTCGCGGGCGGAGATACATGTCACTGTCTCGGCTAAATTTGAGGTATGTATAAAAAGTATGAAAAGGACTTCATGGAGACAATGCGCCTTTCTATTCAAGGGATCCCCCTAACGCATCTGTATTGGCCGCAGAGACGATATTTCGTCAAATCCGACATGAAGTTCGGGCTGATTGAAAGACGTGTGCTTTTGCCCTTCTGTTAAGAGTCGGAAGGACTTTTTCACAGACCTCATATTTGCGAACACTTCATGGATGTCAGATATCTGACATCTTGTTAATAATGCTGAAGGCTAGAAAAAATGTGTCATTCGAAGGGAAGAAAGTATATCAAACATCTAACATCTCATGGTTGACGTTGAAGGCCAATTTTGATGTTAGACTCCTGACATGATTCGCTGGGTTGTGATATTGCACTTAATCAATTGGTCTGACTACCCGAAGCATGGCCAGCTTAGATGATTCCACTGCAAAAACCATCCCCCTCTTCAGAGAGGCGGAACGCTTTATGGCCATCGCATTGGCACCCTATGCGCTTAAGCCTTTAACCATCGCCATTTTGATCACAATTTACCCAGCATTCTGCCCTAATATTGCTACCTGGAGGTGATGGTGGGGGTTTTTGCAGTGGAATCTTAGATCCGGCAGGTTGTCTTGCCATATTTGTATTCATTTTCCCCATAAGTGGTACCTTATATATCCAAATTACAGTTCTAACAAATCTATATGTTGTGCCTTATTGCCGACCTGATCGGATATGCTTACTTAGAGGTTAACAGCGGGTTCGGCAATCAATGATGCGTTCACAAAAAGTCACGAGACAGTGACATGCATCTCCGCCCCACGGCCTCCGGATTTCCGGCGCCTACGATGGCCTCCGAGGGCCGATTCCCAATCACGGTCCCCGGATCGGCGCCTCCGCGCTATGGCTCCGGACGTCAGCCTCCGAGCCAATGGATCCGGGCAGCGGTTCTCAGCCTAACGGTACCGCGCATCGGAACCCGGTCGTCTGAGTGAGTGGCGGCCGAAGGCTGGTAGCTCTCTCCTCCCATAAGGATACATTGGACTTTTTGCGAACGCATCATGAATGCCAACAACTAATAATAATTATTTTTGAATTACATTTTTGGATATTCATCAGATATTAATGCCCGACGGTTTCATTCGCCGGTGGGTGATTGAATAATAATTTGATCGTGTAAGGGTGAGGATGTTTGTTAAGTAGCTGATATTATTGATTTAAATTGTTAAAAAGCTATCTTCATCGCTTTCAAGTCGTTGGAATCGGTAGGCGGGCAATACCAACTGATCAAGGCAAAATTACTTGATCCCGGCTATAGACAAGACGGGGGCTAAACACCCCCGACTTCCCATGAACATAACGGCTACAGGGTGAAAATCATCAGCAAGCCCATGTTTCGCTGTCAAGACATGACACAAACCAAGCACGCAATCTTTTCGTTTGGATTAGGGTCTAGCCCCCGTCATGTCTATAGACATGTTCTTGATGATGTCAACGGGAAAAGAGTGTTATCAACGACTAATCAATCATCAACTACCTTAAGTGGCTGAAATGGCTTTGGCGATGGGAGGCGGGGCAGCAATAGAATGTGATTCGGCTAAAAAATAATGGAAGAATTAAGACTACTTGGTTTCAAAATATATTACTTAACTTCGTTAAGGGAAAGATAAATTGAACGGCATATCAGCTGGGGGTTAATGATCCATAAATACGTTTCTGGCCAATGGTAAGCAAGGAATTTGGTGCCGCGAGCATGCCGGTTGACGTGTTGCGGCGGGTTAATGGTAGAATCGTCATGACGGGAAGCCCCAAAAGACGCAGAACCATAACGGGAGGTCTTTAAAAGATCATTCGCGGACGAATGAAAGCCATTGTCGGTTAAAGACAGCCGGTTTAAGGATTCCGTGACTGTTTCCGGAAAACGTTCGCCAAGGACTGGGAAAGCATGATAATCAGCGACAGGATGGCTGAGGCCCTCAAAAATGGATCGATGGTAAGGAAGATGTTCGAAGAGGGCATCCGCCTTAAGGCCGAACACGGTAAGGGTAACGTTTTCGACTATTCTCTGGGGAACCCGGATCTCCCGCCTCCGGAGTCCTTCATCAACGGCTTGAGGGATGCGGTGACCGGAGGCGAGGTCTCCGGCGTCCACGGCTATATGCCCAATGGCGGATGGCCGGAGGTGCGTGAGGCGGTGGCTGCGTATCTCACGGAGACCAACCCCGGTATTAAGGTACCGTTCGCTGCGGAGCATGCGGTGATGACCGTAGGGGCTGCGGGTGGAATGAACTGTGTTTTCAAGGCGATCCTGGATCCCGGAGACGAGGTGATAGCGCTTGCCCCGTATTTCATGGAGTACAGGTTTTACGTGGACAACCACGGGGGGCTTCTTAAGGTTGCGGAGACGGATGACCGTTTCAGGCCGGTACCAGACAAGGTGCTTGCCGCTGTGACACCCAGGACAAGAGCGGTCATAATCAACACCCCCAATAACCCCACCGGAGCCGTGTACACCGCTTCGGAACTGAAGAGTCTTGGAGATGCTCTGGATGAGGCTTCCAAAAGACTGGCCAGACCCGTATTGCTGGTGTCCGATGAGCCATATCGCAAGATAGTGTTCGGCGGCTGCGCGGCGCCTTCAGTTTTTGAGGCTTACAGCCATTCCATAGTCGTGACTTCGTTTTCCAAGGATCTGTCCATTCCCGGGGAAAGAATAGGCTATGCCGCGATAAACCCAGCCATGGAAGGGGCGGGGGAGCTTTCCGGAGCCCTGGTGTTGGCCAATCGCATCCTGGGGAGCGTCAACGCGCCCTCCCTCATGCAAAGGGTAGTGAAGGGCATCCTGAAGGATTCGGCGGAACTGGGCATTTATGAGGGGAGATCGAAGATTCTTGCCGATGCCTTGACGGATCTGGGTTACGAGTTGGTTCGGCCACAGGGCACCTTCTACCTCTTCCCGAAAAGTCCTCTTGAAGACGATTTGGCATTCACGGAGACCCTTCGCAGAGAGCTGATCCTGGCGGTTCCGGGAATAGGTTTTGCCCGTCCCGGGTATTTCCGTCTGAGCCTTTGCCTCGATGGGGACATGATCGTCAAATCCCTGACAGCTTTCGCGAAGGCGCTCGCCCGCGCAAAAGCATAAGCTGGACGGCTATTGCGGACGAATCTGACCGTAAACGGTCTTATCGTTACAGTTGAAAGGCGTCCAAAAGGGATATGCGGAAGACGGCGATGGAGCGTTTCCTCATCCGGGGACTGAAAGGCGTTTTCCCGGAGAGGAATCATCTTCCCGTCGGCATCAGGGACAGGAGTCGGTGTCGCTTGTAGAGGTTGGAGACGGGGGACGTACCTTGGCGGCGCTGAAGTCGGTCCGCAAGGAATCCCATAAACGATGATCACGCGTTCAGGACGGTTAATGATTCTCCAGCAGTGTCATTAAGGAGCTCACGGGTCGGCCTTGGTTCAGGGAATTTCTAGGCCTGGCTATAGGCATGACGGGGGCTAAAAACACGTCCGACTTTCCCAAGACATGACGGCTGCAGGGTGAAAATCGTCCAGCTAGCCCATGTTTCGCTGTCGAGACATGACACAAACCAAGCCCGCGAACTGTTCATTTGGATTAGGGTCTAGCCCCCGTCATGACTATAGCCATAGTTCAAGGAATAGCGACATGAACTGGAGCACGGGGTTTTTCCGAAGGCTGCGGCGATGTCTTTCCAGGGTACAAAAACGCCTTGTGAGGGTCCCGGGAACCCTTCCCTTGCTCAAGGTGGTTAACAGGTCATTAAAAGGCCCAGGCGCCAACTCCCTGTATCAGTGTAAAAATTAGACTAACCGCTTAATTTTACGGAGGTTTCGATGACCGTGCTCAATATTTTGCTGTCAGGCGCCAATTCGTTTAAGTTCTTCGACCCTCACAAGCATGGGTGCCAAGTTGGCGCCTTTTCGTAAGGCTCTTACGGGCGACCCAGGCGGTAGAGTGTCCCGCAAACGCTTAACCGGGCAGGTTTTTAGAGGTGGCGAAAGACCGATATCCGCCCTTGGCACATCGATTGCTTTGTGACGTGGCGACCGAGAGCTCCGGAACGGAGTTCAGACGGCCAATGAAATTCAAGGGTCATCGGGGAACCGGTCATTACGGTCGGCACGGCGCACGGCGCAGGGAGGAAAAGAAATGGCTCTAACGGCATACCTCAAGGTCACCGGCAAGTCACAGGGCGAAATCAAGGGCGACTGCCCGCAGGGCGGCGACAAGAAGGACAGGATCCTGGTCTACGCGGTCGACCACGCGGTGGAGATTCCCCGCGACACCCACACGGGGCTTCCCACCGGCCAGCGGATTCACAAGCCCCTCGTGATCACGAAGCACAAGGACCAGGCTAGCCCGCTCCTCTTCAGGGCCTGCACCACCGGCGAGAACTTGGACCTGACGCTCGACTTCTACCGCATCAAGGCGGACGGGACCGAGGAGAAATACTTCACCGTGTCGGTCGGGGAGGGCATCGTCGTGGACATGAGGGAGTACACCCCCGAGACCTTCCTCGCGGACAACAAGCCCTACTTCGACATGGAACAGGTCTCCTTCACCTACTCCAGGATCACCTGGACCTACAACGACGGGAACGTCGAGTATACGGACGACTGGAAAGCCTAGCCGGGAGCGGACAGCCGCCTTCGATGTTTCTCATCCGCGGCGTTACGCCGTTCCCCGGGTGTCAAGGCGGTGCGGGTCCGGATCGTCAAGACAGGAGGCATCGACGCTTTCAGGGCATATCGACAAGTAGACCGGAAAAAGGTAGGATTGTCCCACTCCAGGGAAAATCCAGGGCTAAGGCCCGAAACGGTTAGAAACCAAGCTTTGACCCGGGCGCCGGCGCGCGCGGCGGGTCGGCCAGAGGCCTGAAACGGCCGGCGGCCCGGGGCCTGTCCCCGAGGCCGGAAAGAGGCAAGAAAATGGCTCTTACGTCGTATCTTAAGGTGACGGGAAAGTCACAGGGCGAAATCAAGGGCGACTGCCCCCAGGGCGGCGACAAGAAGGACAGGATCCTGGTCTACGCGGTGGATCACGCCGTGGAGATTCCCCGCGACACCCACACCGGGCTCCCGACGGGACAGCGGATCCACAAGCCGCTCGTGATCACGAAGCACAAGGATCAGGCTAGCCCGCTCCTCTTCAGGGCCTGCACCACCGGCGAGAACGTGGACCTGGTCCTTGACTTCTACCGCATCAAGCCGGACGGGACCGAGGAGAAATATTTCACCGTGTCGGTGGAGGAGGGAATCGTCGTGGACATGAGGGAGTACACTCCGGAGACCTTCCTCCCCAACAACAAGCCCTTCTTCGACATGGAGCAGGTCTCGTTCACCTACTCCAAGATCACCTGGACCTACAACGACGGCAACATCGAATACACCGACGACTGGAAGGCCTAGCCGGAATCCCCCCGTCCTCCATGGCCGACTTCCAGCCATCAGCCGCTAGATATCGGGCGGGGCCGCCTCCATCGCCATCCGCGTAAGGTTGCCCCGCCCTTTCCGTTCGCCGCGGCTTCGGGATGTCGAAGTGCCAGCGTCTCTTCCGAGCGCTTCCCCGGATCTTTGCCGCTTCCGGGCATGGACCTGCCGGAGGACGCGTCCGGGCCGACGTGTACCGGCCTGCCGTCTTCGGTCATGTTTTGCCAAGGCATCAAGCGGAGGCCTCGCGGTCTGCCGGACCGGGGATTCGCCGTCAGACGGCCAAAGTAAGTCGGCCCGTCACGGAAACCTACCTTTGGCCGACGGCCGCGGCAGACGGCACGCGCGCGGGATGCCGCTCACGGACGGCCCGCAGGACTGCGGAGGGCCCGCGATTCCTTGGCTGACCAGGGTTGTTGACACGGCAAGCGTTAAGGAATATAAACTGCGTTATACGCTGTATCCCCTGGCCCGATGTCCGGCTTCAGCCTCCGTCAACATCGCGCGGCCGCGCGGCGCTCCTCCTGTGAGAAGGGGATCCGGCATCATCTTGCGGTCTCCGGGCAAGGTGCCGCGACGTCTCGCGGGAGCGCTGGCAAGGACTTCATGGCCAAGGACAACGGCAATGCGGCCCAGGGCCGGGTCAACATCTTCTACAGCAGCAGGGAGGACGAGCGTTCCGAAGTCGAGCTCCCCTTCAAGGTGCTCGTCATGGGGGACTTTACCCTGGCGGAGGACGAGACGCCCTTAAACGAGCGGGAATCGATACCCGTCAACGCCGAAAACCTGAACGCCGTGATGCGTGCCCTGGCCCCCCGGATAGAGATGTCCGTCCGCGACATCCTGCGCGGGGACGCGGACTCCCGTATCCCCGTGAGACTCGGCTTCGAGAGCCTGGAGGATTTCACGCCGAAAAGGATCGCCGAAGCCATAGGTCCCCTGCGGGAGGCGGCGGCCCTAAGGCGGCGGCTCCTGGAGGCCCGCAAGGCCCTTTCCGACAGGCCGGAGCTCGTGAAAGACCTCAAGGCGCTTCTCGCGAAGGACGGCGCGCGCGAAAGGCTTTCCGCGCTGCTCGAGAAGGGCCCCGGCGCCGTCAAGGAGGGCTGAGGCGGACGGCCCCAGCCGAACGCTGGGCCGGTCTGCGGATCTGCGGCCCCAATTCACCCTTTAGTTTCTAGGAGGAGCCATGCCTAAGGAAACGTCAGTAGCCCCCAAGGAAAGGGTCAACATAGTCTACAAGCCGGCCACAGGGGACGCCAAGGCCGAGGTCGAGCTCCCCAACAAGCTCCTGGTGGTGGGGGACTTCACGGGCCAGCCGGACGAGCGCCAGGTGGAGGATCGCGATCCCATCTCCATCGACAAGGACAACTTCGAGGACGTCATGAAGGGTCAGGGTCTCAAGCTCGACATGAGCGTCCAGAACAAGCTCGCGGACGATCCCGAGGGCAGGATGGCGGTGCATCTCGACATCGACACCCTCAAGGACTTTTCGCCAGAGGCGGTGGCCCAGGCGGTGCCGGAGCTCAAACAGCTCCTGGAGCTCCGCGAGGCCCTGAAGACGCTCAAGGGCCCGCTCGCCAACGTGCCGGACTTCCGGAGGAAGATCCAGGAGATCGTGAAGGACGACTCCGCCAGGGCGAAGCTCACCGAAGCGCTGGGCATCGACAAGGACAAGCCCGCCGAGTAGCTGGCCGATGACCGGCCCCTTAACCGATTATAGACAGGCTGGAGACAAATTAATGGCTGAGGAAGAAAAGGCCGCCGCCCCGGCCGAAGGGGCCGTCGCGGAACAGGAAGGCGATCTCTTGGACCAGATAGTGGAGGCCTCGAGGCTCAAGCCGGGCGATTCCGGCTATACCGCCACCAAGGCGGGCCTCCAGGCTTTCCTGTCGCAGCTCATATCGACCGACCCGGACGCCAAGATCTCGAGCGCCCTTGTCGACAACATGATAGACGAGCTGGACAAGAAGCTCTCCGCGCAGGTCAACGTGATCATGCACGACCAGTCCTTTCAGAAGCTCGAGAGCTCCTGGCGGGGGCTCAAGTACCTGGTGGACCAGACCGATTTCCGGGAGAACAATCGGCTTGAGTTCATGAACGTCTCCAAGGAGGATCTCCTGAACGACTTCCAGGACAGCCCGGAAATCGTGAAGTCCGGCCTCTACAAGCACGTCTACCAGGCGGAATACGGCCAGTTCGGCGGCAAACCCTTCAGCGGCGTGATCGCCAATTACGAGTTCGGGCCCGGGCCGCAGGATCTGGAGCTCCTCCGCAACGTGGCGGCGGTGTCGGCCATGAGTCACGCGCCTTTCATCGCCGCCGCGGACAAGAAGTTCTTCGGCATCGACTCCTGGTCGGAGCTTCCCAACCTCAAGGACCTCCACTCCATCTTCGAGGGTCCCCAATACGCGGCCTGGAGATCCTTCAGGGAGAACGAGGACGCCCGCTACGTCGGGCTCACCATGCCGAGCTTCCTTCTGAGGCTTCCCTACAGCCCTGACACGGTGCCGGTTAAGAGTTTCAATTTCGTGGAGGAGGCGACCGAAACTTCCGACTTCTGCTGGGGCAACACCGCCTTCGCATTCGCGGCGAGGATAAACGACAGTTTCGCCAAGTACCGCTGGTGCACCAATATCATCGGGCCGCAGGGCGGCGGGGCGGTCGAGAACCTGCCCCTGTACCAGTTCGAGGAAAAGGGCTCCGTGCAGACGCGCATCCCCACCCAGGTGATGATCTCCGAACGCAGGGAGTATGAGCTGGCGGAGGAGGGCTTCATCGCGCTGACCATGCGCAAGGATTCGGACAACGCGGCCTTCTTTTCCGCGAATTCGGTCCTGGCGCCCAAGATCTTCCCGAACACCCCCGAGGGCAAGGCGGCCCAGACCAACTACAAGCTCTCCTGCGAGCTTCCCTATATGATGATCATGAACCGGCTCGCGCATTACGTGAAGGTCATGCAGCGCGAGAACATCGGCACCTGGAAGAGCCGCACGGATCTGGAGCGCGAGCTGAACGAGTGGCTGAGCCAGTACGTGACCCAGATGGACGATCCGGACCCCGTGACCCGCTCCAAGCGGCCCCTGCGCATGGCCCAGATCGAGGTGAAGGACGTCGAGGGCGATCCGGGCTGGTACTCCGTGGGCATCAAGGCCACCCCGCACTTCAAATACATGGGCGCGAACTTCACCCTTTCCCTCACAGGCAAGTTGGACAAGGCCTGAGCCTGGCCTTCCGGCTTCCCGTGCCTTACCGGCGATCCCCGGCGTCGCCTGGCCGCGCCGGGGCCGCAGGGAGTGGCCCGCCTTCCTGCGGTCGGGCCTTGCCCGATGCCCTAGCGGCGTTTCCGCGCCCGCGGCCGGCGCCCTCGCGCGTCTGCCCGGGCTCGTTTCGTCTTGTGGCCCATCGAAACCACCGCAAGCGATCATTCTCCGCCCCGCTCCGGCGAATGATCGGGGAGAGGGTGGAAGGGCCGCACGGGTGCGCCGCCGGAACGGGGCCGTATGTTTCTCCATATCTGATTCTGGGAGGGACATGAGCCGGGCGCGACACAGGTCGCCGGAACCCCGATACCAGGCACGGTCCGGCGTCCAGGCACGGTCCGGCGTCCGCATGGCCAAGGGCATGGAACTGAGGATCCGGGAAAAGGAATCGCTGATCCTGGAGCAGGAATCGCGGGGCCAGTGACGGATTGCCGAGCGGGGTGAGGAACCCGCAAGGCCGCCATGCCGTAAAGGAAGAAGAAGACCGGGGAACAAACCCATACGGCCCTCGCCCGGCGGGCCGCACAAACCGCCAGAGGCTGAGCTACGGGGTAGAAAGCATGCAGGCAAGCGACATCAGGGCCTTAATCTCGAAACTGAACACTGCCTCCACACGCATCCTCTACGAGGCGGGGGGACTCGCCGTGGCGCGCACCAACTATGAGGTGGCTGCGGAGCACTTCTTCTTCAAGGCGCTGGAGGACAAGGAGTCGGACATCTCCCTGGCCGCAGTCCATTACAAGCTGGACATCCCCAAGTTGGTTCAGCACCTGAATTCGGCTCTGGAGAACTTCTCGCGCGGGAACACCGGGAGGCCCACCTTCTCGCCGGTGCTCCTGGATCTCGTCGAGTCCGCCTGGCTCACAGCTTCGGTGGACCAGGGCTACCCGTGGATCCGTACCGGCTCGATCCTCATAGCCTATCTCAAGCGACCTGGCATCTACAGCCAGGGGGGGACCCTGCCCGAACTCTCGAGGATCCCCCGGGAGGAGCTGGAGAAGGCTTTCAAGGAGGTGACGGCCGGCTCCAGGGAGGACGTGGCTCTTGAGCCCAAGAGCGCCCAGGAGACCGAGGAGGCGGCCGAGGCGGGGGGGGGCGGCGGCTTCGTCGCCCAGTTCTGCGAGGACTTCACCGCTAAGGCGGCCAAGGGCAAGATAGACCCCGTCTTCGGCCGCGACGGCGAGATCCGCCAGATGGTGAATATCCTGGCCCGCCGCCGCAAGAACAACCCAATCCTGGTCGGCGAGCCCGGCGTGGGCAAGACGGCTGTATTGGAAGGCCTGGCATTGCGCATCGTGGAAGGCGACGTTCCGGATGTCATCCGTAACGTCACCCTGGTCGGGCTGGACATGGGACTTCTGGAGGCCGGGGCCAGCATGAAGGGCGAGTTCGAGCGGAGGCTCAAGGGAGTCATCGACGAGATCAAGGCGAGCCCGAAGCCCATCATCCTCTTCATAGACGAGGCCCACATGCTTGTGGGGGCCGGCGGCTCCCAGGGCGGGTCCGACGCCGCGAACCTCCTGAAGCCCGCCTTGGCAAGGGGCGAACTGAAGACCTGCGCCGCCACCACATGGAAGGAGTACAAGAAGTATTTCGAGAAGGATCCGGCCTTGGCCCGCCGCTTTCAGCTGGTGGCGCTGGAGGAGCCGTCCATTCCCACGGCGGCGCTTATCCTTAGGGGCCTCAGGGACTCCTACGAGAAGAGTCACGGTGTCCTCGTCCAGGACGGGGCGCTTACCGCCGCGGCCGAGATGAGCGGACGCTACATTTCAGGACGCTTCCTGCCGGACAAGGCGGTGGACCTCCTTGACACCGCCTGCGCCCGCGTGAAGGTGGGACTGGCCGCGAAACCTGCGGAGCTGGAGGACCTGGAAAGGTCCGTCCAGGCTCTGGCCCGCGAGATCGGCGGCATCGAGCGCGACCGGGACGACGGCCACGAAGTGGACATGGAGCGTCTGGAAGCCCTCATGACCGAAGCCCGGGGCAACACCGAGAAGGCGGAGGGGATCCGGGCCTCCTGGCTGGAGCAGCAGAAGGCGGCCAAAGAGCTGATAGCCGCCCGCACCGAGTACCTTAAGGCGCTGAAGGACAAGACCGATGCCGAGGCAGCGGAGAAGGCCGCCGCAGAGGCGGACGGGGCGGGATCGGAGGCCGCCGGGATCGGGGAGCCTATCGCCAAAACTTCAGCGGACGGTGCGGCATCGGCCTCCGCCCAGACCCCGGTCGCGGCGACCCCCCCCGCCTCCGCTCAGACCCCGGTCGCGGCGGCCCCCCCCGTCTCCGCCCAGGCGGTCGATTCCGGCGGCGTCCAGCCGCCAGCTCTCCCCCCTGCGGACATCGAGGCCTTAAAGAAGACGTTCGAGGAGGCCAAGGAGGCCTTCGCCAAGGCAGGAGGCGAGGAGCCTCTCCTGGACGTGGAGGTGAGCTCCGACGTGGTGGCCAAGGTGGTCTCCGACTGGACCGGAATCCCCGTGGGCCGCATAGCGGCGGAACAGGCGGGTCTGGTGGCGGATTTGGGGAACCGCCTGCGCGAGCGCATCAAGGGGCAGGACGATGCCCTTGAGACCATCACCAAGGTGATCCAGGCCTCCAAGGCCGGACTGAAGGATCCGTCCGTCCCCATGGGGGTGTTCCTCCTGGCCGGACCTTCCGGGGTGGGAAAGACCGAGACCGGCCTGGCGCTGGCGTCGCTGCTGTTCGGCGACGAGGGGAGCATTGTCACCATCAACATGTCCGAGTTCCAGGAGAAGTTCACCGTGACGCGGCTCATCGGGAGCCCACCGGGCTACGTGGGCTACGGCGAGGGCGGGGTCCTCACGGAAGCGGTACGCCAGCGGCCCTATTCCGTCGTCCTCCTGGACGAGGTGGAGAAGGCGCACCTGGACGTCATGAACCTCTTCTATCAGGTCTTCGACAAGGGCGTCCTGTCGGACGGCGAGGGCAAGGTCATCAACTTCCGCAACACGCTGATTCTCCTGACCTCCAATCTGGCTACCGACGAAATCGAGCGCGCCTCCCGCGCGGACCCCCCCGCGACCGGGGAAGAGCTCTACGAGGCCATCAGGCCGATCCTCATCGCCCACTTCAAGCCGGCGCTTTTGGCCCGCATGACGGTGGTCCCCTACCGGGCGCTCACTCCGGAGGCCTTGGGCGACATCGCCCGCATCAAGCTGGACGCGCTGAAAAACCGCGTGAGATCCAACAACGGGTTGGAACTGAAGTACGGGGACGATCTGGTCGACAACATCGTGGGACGCTGCCGCGACGTGGAGACCGGCGCCCGCAACATCGACACGGTACTGGCCGCCGGGGTCATGCCTCCCATGGCCCGCGAGATATTGAAGCTCATGTCCTCCGGCGAGAAGGGCCGCAAGACGCTTGCCCTCGGCGTGGACGGCCAGGGGGACTTCACCTTCGAGTTCAGCTGATCCCCTGGCCGGCCCCGGCATCGTCGGATCCGAAGGACGTCGGGGCTCCGGACAGCATCGGTCGCGTTCTCCAGGACCGCAATCAGCCTCGCTGCCACGCGCCTCCACGCGCCTACGGCCCCCGGGCCAAGGAACGCACCTTGACTCATGCGGACGACACAGACAGGGTGAAGGCCCCCTCACCGACGGGCGGGGAAGGCGGCCATGCCGCCTACGGGGGGGACGTGTCGGTCGATCACCTGGCGGACGACGACGACGGACTCGATTCACCCCTCGATGATGCGGACGGCCCTATAGTGCTGGAGGAGGGCGACCTGCAGCAGCTGGACGGGGGGTCGGAAGTCACCGCCCGCGATGATGACGGCGCCCGTCGGACCGGGGCCGACCGGAAGCCCGACGGTGAGGCCGCTTCAGGCGCTTCCCCAGAAGCCGTTGATCCGCCCGCGTCAGAGGCTCATCCACCGCAGGCGTCCGATCCTCGCCCGGCTAATCCCGATGAGGGCAACGAGGCTTCCAGTCCAGCCGCACCGTTCGCGGCTCCAAGCGGGTCGTCCGCGCCTCAGGCGGAGGCCCCCGTGCCGCTTTCAGCGGATCAGCCTCCGGTGCCTGCCGAGACCTCGCTGCCTCGGGCTGAGGTTGCCGGAGAGCCTTCCGCGGCCCTTGCCGTTACGCCCGCCGCCAAGGAGGCCAGTCAGCCGGAGGTTCCCGAGGCGCCTTCGGATCCGGAGACGGCGGCTCCACCCGTGCCGAAAGGGCCCCTGGCGGCTTGGCCGGTATCAGCGGTACCAGCGCGGGAGATCGCGCCTCCGGATGGTCATGAGGCTGCGGATTTGAACCCCGAGGACTTCGAGTTCCTCGGGCCCGAACTGCAGACGTCGATAATCCTCGGCGACATCACGGAGGTTGTCCCGCCCCCCGTGAAAGTGCATGCCAGGACCCTTGTGCCCGCTCCCGTGAAAGACCCGGCCTCTGAGGAGGGTGGCGGAGCCGATGTAGGGTTTGATCCGCCTTTCTCCGAGTCCGTGCCCGTCACCTCGCAGGGTGCCATGCAAGATCTTGAAGAGACGGAAGAGGGGAAGTGCCGGAAGAGCGAGGGGCAGGGCCTGCCCCCCGGCCATCTTGCGGAGTCCGGCGCATCGGAGATGCCGGATCCTGGCGCGTCCGGCGAAGGGCACGTGGACCGTAACACGGACCATGCCGCCGCGGACAAACGTCCGGAGATGTCGGATCTCGGGGCTTTCACTGGCAGCACCGTTGCGAAGCCTCCGTTTCCGGTAGCCGAGGTTTCGGTTCCCTCCGAACCTCTGAACGAATCCTCGGATTCGGCGTTTTCGGCTCTGGAGGGCACCGTCTCGCCGGGGGCCGCATCCCGGACGTCCGCGATGGTTCCGGCGGCCTCGGCTCTTGCGGGTGTTGCGCCTCCGAGCCCAGCTCCTGCAGCCGCGCCTTCGGGTCCCGCACCTGCCGCCGCGCCTTCGGGTCCCGTTCCTGATGTTGCTCCCGGGGCGGCCCAGAACGCCGACCCTAGCGGGGAAACCGAATGGCCGTTGAGCGAACTTATGGAGATCCTGGACAGGCATCTCTCGGATCGGCATGAGGCCAGGGAAGGCATGCTTCGCTGCGCGGACATGATGTTCCGGACCATGGGCCCCGGGGCCGAGCTGGTGCCTCCGGTGATAGACGAGATCATTGGGGGGCTGGACGAGCTGATGAGTTCCCAGCTTGACGAGGTGTTGCACCACCCCGACTTCTCCAGGCTGGAGAGGGCCTGGCTCTCGCTCCAGTACCTTGTGGAAAGGGTGGACTTCCAGGAGAACATCCAGATCCAGCTGCTGAACGTCACCAAGGAGGAACTCTACTACGATCTGACCGATAGCCCGGAGATCGTCCGCTCTTCCCTCTATCGCCTGGCTTACACGGAAGAGTACGGCCAGTACGGCGGCAAGCCGTATGCCGTCCTCCTGGGCGCCTACGAGTTCGCTTCCATGCCGGAGGATTACGCGATCCTGAGCCATATCTCGGCCATCGGGACCATGGCGCACGCGCCGTTCATCGCCGACGCGGCCATAGGGTTCTTCGGCCTGCGGAACTGGTCCGAGCTTTCGGGCATCGCCGATCTTTCCTCCATCCTGGACGACCCGCGCTACGCCCCCTTCCAGGACCTGCGCTCCCGCGAGAACTCGCGGGCCCTGGCCCTGGTCCTCCCCGGCTTCCTGGCCCGGCTCCCCTACACCCCCTTTTCCCGGTCCATCGGGAGCTTCAACTACACCGAGCACGTGACGGACGCGGACCGCGACTACGCCTGGGGGTATTCGGCGTTCCTTCTGGTAACCCGCATGGCGGGGAGCTTCGCGAGGTACCGCTGGTATACCGACTTCACCGGGGTGGACGGCGGGGGCCTGGTGGACGATCTGCCCTGCCTGGAGTTCGAGTCCATGGGGGACGTCCAGGCCCGCATCTCCACCCAGGCGCTAATCGGGGAGAAGCTGGAGAACCAGCTGTCCTCCTACGGCTTCCTGCCGCTCACGGCCTTGGGGAGCACCGGCAAGGCGTCCTTCAACAGCGCCCAGTCGGTCCTGAGGACCATCCCGCCCCGGGTCGGCGGGAATCCTCAGGAGAACATGAACCAGCGCATCTCCACCATGCTTCCCTACATGATGGTCATCTACCGGCTCGCCCATTATATCAAGGTCCTTCAGCGCGAGAACATCGGAACCTGGAAGGACTCGAACACGCTCCAGCGCGAGATAAACCAGTGGATTGGACAGTTCGTGACCGACATGGACAGCCCGTCCCCTTCCATCCGGGCCAAGAGGCCGCTGAGGAGCGCCAGGGTGGAGGTATCGGATCTCCCCGACAGTCCGGGCTGGCACCAGATGATTATCCACGTCCGTCCTCACCTTAAGTTCATGGGGGCCAGCTTCTCGCTCACCCTCATGGGACGGCTTGAGGACGCGGACGTGAAGGTCAAGGTCTAGGGTCCGGTGTTTCGACACGAAGCCAGGGACACGGGCCGATATCGGCCAGGGCTGTCGCCGGGACAATCCGGAGCTCGGATTTCGGGTGCCGGACCTTCAGAACGACAAGCACATAAGTTTCATGTCGTCGATGGACTCTGCGGGTGCTTATGAATTCAATGCACGGGATCTTGAAGTGTGTGGTTGACATAGTCCGGGGGGGAATACCTTAAGATGATTGAAATAAGCTGATGCGTTTCATCATGCATTACCGTCTGCGCTCAATTTCCGCGAATTCGATCTTGACGGCAGTCCTGCCGAGAATTGAGACGGCAACAGCCCAAACTTTTTTTGTGCCGTCCAGGTACTCCAAGCCGTAATTATTTTCTGATATCTGATTGAAGGCGGCGTTGATGCCATTGTTTATAAGTGTATGGAACTGATCGATTTTTTCCCATTTCCGTGGCTCTTTCTGCCTCATGTGGGTTTCCGTATTAACGTTACAAGATGTATCGATGGTATCTAAATCGTCTGCATCTTCATGGTTACTTCCAGTCAGAGGCATTCCAGATGGATTGTCCAGTGTATCATTGACGCAAGGCTCATTTGATTTAACGTATTTGACTTCCATTACCAGGACCTGTCGGCGCGTTTCAAGGATGAAATCCGGACGGCCATCTCCAGCGTGCTTTTCGGCAGTCAGAAAACCGCGGGCGAAAGCCAGGACCGTATTCATATGGGATTTATAGAAAGACTCTTGTTGGGTGTGATAGTCATATGGAATGCCCGCGAAAATCGACGAGAGGGAATCGGTAGCATCTTCCGCGTTGATATTGCACAACTGAGAACAAAATTCAGTTGCGAGAGTCAGGAATCTGGCCTTCGAGCTTAGTGAAATATTCGGATATAACTTTGTGACTAGATAATCCTGTGCGTACGATATCCGGACTTCCATGTTAGGAATCGCCAGATGGTAAGTCTTGCCGACAAACCCTTTCCCCGTGCCCCCCTCGGCTTTGTCTACGGTCAGATAACCTGTTGCCAATAACGTGCTTTCAGGCGATATTCTTTTAGTGTCCGGATAAATGATGGAAGCCCTAAAAGAACTGTTATTTGAGAAATTAGAGAAAAAATCGTTGTCCTTTATCTGCAACTCTTGCAGAAATGTCGGGGATCCGGTATCATACCAATATCTGCCAAATTCAAACGAGTCAAAAAAATTCAATACCGATATCGGATTTAGCACTTTTTGTTTTCCGTCCCAGCTGTAGCCATCGTACCAGTCCATGATTACGCCAAGCATGTCATCGGTTGAATTGAGTGTCCCTAGTGATTTATCGCTTTTAAGGGATTCATATGCCTCATTCAGTTTATCATTGAAATTATCGATGATTTCCTGTCTGGTAAAACCGCATAGAGTTGCGTATTCAGGATCAAAAGTGATGTCGCCAAAACGATTCATCCCGAAAAATGAGGTAAATTCCTCTAATCTTGTTATCCCCGTTATGAACGTTAATCTAATTTTTTCAGCCACGCTCTTCAGGGAGGCATAAAAAACGGCAAAATACTCCCGGATTTCCTTAAGAGCTTTCGGATTATTGAAATTCATCACGAACGGATAATCATACTCATCGATCAGAACGGAAACAAATGGCGTATCAGGCGTGATCTCGTTACCATCCCTTTTGATTGTGATATTCTTGTAATTTACGAAAAGTCTTTTGATCAGTCCGGCCAGGATAGGTCCACCGCCTGTCCTGTTGGTGATAAAACCATGTTGTTCCGCGATAAAATTTAAGTCATCCGATAAATTTATATCGATATCCTTGACGGTTTTCCCGTATTCACTCATATCCAAACGAATAACATAAGAGTTTTTCCAATCGTATTTGGAATCGCTCTTGCCGATGGCCAACGATTCGAATTTGGCTTTGTCGCCTTTGAGGATGTGGTCTATCGTGCTAAGGAGAAGGGTTTTCCCGAATCTTCTCGGCCTGTTAAGCAGTACGGTGTCATATTGGCTTTCCAGAAGCGTCTTGATTATTGCCGTCTTGTCGACGTAGACGTCGCCGCTGCGAATTAGAGTCGAAAAGTTGGAGTGACTCGGGCGTTCAGGCGATGCAGTCTGTTCGGTGTCTTTAGAATCCATGGTTGACAGCCTCATCCGGTAAACATATTGGAGGGCTACGAGAAAAATCGGCAAAACGATCGTGTTCTACAAAGAAAAAATACGGCGAAAGGGAAGATATGTTTCAAACGGCATACGACACATACTGAGCATAATCAATTGGAGGAAAATTATTGGACCGTATCCTTTGACGACTGTCATATATTTAAGCATATGAGCTTCTGGATTGTCAAGACCAAACTGCTTAATGCCGGCAGATTAGGTTCATCCGGCTTGCAGGGGCTTCCGGATGTCCGAGCTATGAGGCTCAGGCAACAAAGCTGTCGATTTTCCCGGAAACCATTAGGAAAGCAAGGGATAGAAATGGTATCTTTATACCTAAGCAAAGGCGTAGAAAGAGTTTCTGTCGCAATCGAGCATGAATGTGAAGCATATCTAATGACCGTAAGGCGGTATAGCTGTCTGGTGAGGATTTCGTGGCCACTCGGGGGACGAGAGTCCGAAGGAGTACGTCTTCGGTTTTTCCTGTGTCAGGCATTGCTTCGATTTCATCCAGACTACGGATGTCATGCCGATGGGTGACATCGGCTGACAGGGCTCACGAACTGGACGCGCCCCCCATGTAAACGGGCAACCTGATGACTGTGTGGTGGTAGCGCATGAAGGCTACAGCATATATGACGATATCAGCGGATCTATAGCTCTAGGACAGGGAGGCGCTCCATCCCGCAGGACAGGTAACATGTTCATCGGACGTTGGAGCTTTCTTGAGCAATCGTTGTCTCCGCATGACCTGGGGACGACTCGCGGCACTCTCCGATGAAGACCGGCTCCGGCATATGGGCATCATCGTCTCCTCTCTAAAGATCGGCAGTCCTGTCGCCGGACTCGTGACCGTTCACAGGCAGCCCTGCCGTTTCCAGGAAACCTGGCCCGTGACGACTTCCCGTAATAATTCGGCAAGGTCACGCCCGGAGTAAGGACAACCTCCCCCCCGTGCCTGATACCGCCATTCGAAACCGCGCCAAACCTCAAATGTTTACAGGCCTGCTCGCCCGTGAACGGATTCCGGAACGGCACCGAGCCGGCCGGCGGTCCGAGGCGGTACGGGTGGCGTTGCTTCCGGTCGACCTGAAACTCCGGTCACGGCCCGGGCTCCTGGCAGCGCCTCGGATATTCAGCCGCGTTGGTGATATGTCGCGCGCGATCGTCCGGTGGATCTGCCGTCTATGTCGTGCCCGGGTGACCATTGTCGGGACCAGCCCCCGCAGATGACCGGTCTGACCATAGCGCCCCGGAAGAGCCATTCCATTGTCATGCCGCATCGGCTCGTTTGTCACCTGCGGAAAAGGCCGGACGGCACGTCCTGCGGGAGAGCGTCTTGAACGCCTCAAGCCCGCCTTCAGATGAGGCCGGTGATCAAAAATTACACTACCTTCCCGTGACTTCGACCGTCCCTTGCCAACCCGGAGGTCCAAGGCCGTTCAGGGAGTTCCTCGGCATCAACGTACCGAAAGGCCCCGGTACGAACGGAGGTTCCCGTGTACGCGGCTCCCGCCAGTTAGCGATCATCAAGCGGCTTTAACTCCGGGTCAGCCCGACACGGATGCCGGACGCGCGGGCGCGGGCATCCCGATGTCGGCGGCAGAGTCCAGTTTGCCTGAACCTTTCAGCATGTTGTGTTCTTCGAGCAAAGGCTACATACGGTATTCGTTGACCGTCACAGCTCGCGCGGGGATGGCAGCCGCAGGGACGCGTCGGCTGTCAGGGAAACCGTCAGTCGGTCGTCCGCGGCCGCATCGCGACTCCGGAGCTGTCCGCCGACTCCTCATGGGGACCGAAGAAGCTTGGCTGATTTTGATGATTTTCTTTGCAATTTGGGTTATTATAACCAATGTCGGAAATTTATGGGAGAAGTTATAGCCCTGTTTCCGTTCATAGTGTGTTTGGGGGTTTGTCAAGCTTAAACTGACCTTCCCGAACCTAAACAAAACCCGATTTCAAAAACATTAATATTTTCAGTACTTTGAAGTTAAACCGAGTCCGTTCACTCAAATGAGGTTCTGCCGGACTCCGCCTGTCGTCGGCCAGCCGCGTCCCGGAAGGACCGGAGCCTCAACCCATCAAACGATGACGCTCCGGCCGCGACGACTTGACCGTAGTCGGTCCGAGCCCATGTCGCCGTCACCGGCATGGCAGGAGTCCCCTTCCGGCTGCCCTCCGGTGTCCTTTGCCGCCCGGCGGCCTCGCGTTGTCGCGGCCGGTCTCCTTGTGCCCCGTCCGCGTGTCCCGTCCGCGTGGCATCGATGCGCCCTCCCGAGTCGTTCATCCAGATGTCAAGCCCCTCAGCATTCTTTGACGGCGCCTCTCAGAGGGTGCCCCGGCGCGATGCGGGGGATTCCGCCAGAGCTTGGGGGGCTGGATGTCGGCCGTTTCGACCCACCGCCCCGACATCCCCTTCACGGAGGCTTTCCAGAAGATGATCTACAACCGCCCGATATTCTGGCAGCAGGGCACCTTCCTGGAGCCGCAGCATTTCCAGTTGCTCGAGTACCAGCGGAGGGCGGATTTGAGCTTCATTCTTGAGGCCCTGCACCCCTGGCCCTGGGGGTTCTCGACGCTGAAACTCAACGAGGACGCCCTGGCCTCCTTCACCCTGGAGGTCATGGAGATGGACCTCTGGCTGCCCGGAGGCTTCCGGTTGACGGTTCCGGGCAACGCCCAGGTGCCGGCGTCCTCGTTCCGGAAAGCCTGGGCCAATCCGGACGAGCTTCTGGACGTTTACCTGGCGGCCCGGGACTTCTCGCCGGAGGCCGCGAACGTGGAGCTGCCCCAGCCGGAACGGCCGGAGGCCGCCGGCCCGGCCTCCAGAAAGCTCTACTCCCCCGCGCCGCCGGAGAGCGTCCCCGACCTTTTGGGCGGCGGCCCTTCGGCCCAGGTGGACACGCTCCTCTACAACGCGTGCCTGCTGTTCGGCGCCGAGGCGCAGGGCGCCAAGGGCATGACAGTATTGCCCATCGCCCGGCTGGCCCGCCAGGGGGAGAAGGTGAGGCGCACGCCCTTCGCGCCGGCGTCGCTGAGGCTTTACGCCGACAGCCCGCTCCGCGAGTTCGCCTCCGACGTGCTGGAGCTGCTGAAGGCCAAGGGCAGGGAGCTCGAGGAGTACAAGATGACCCCGGCGCAGTCGCGGCTGGAGTCCCTGGCTTCCAACAGCCTGGCGCTGGTCTCGGCCATGGGTATAGTGCTGAGGCACACCGCGAGGCTCCACTGTCTACTGGCCTCGCCTGCGGCGCACCCCTACGCGGCCTTCTCCGCCATCCGAGAGCTCGCGGCCGAGCTCACGGTCTTCGCGCCGGGCATCTCGGCTTTGGGCGAGCCCCTGACCGGCGAGGGTGGGGCGCCCGTGCCCTACGACCACAAGGACCCGCTCCCCTCATTTAAGGAGACCATAAGCCTTGTCGCGAGGCTCCTGGACACCATGACCCCGGGTCCGGACATCCACGCCGTCTTCCAGCGGGACGGCAGGAACTTCACCGTGACGCTTCCCCCGCTCCCCGAGGGCGGCTGCATCTTCTGGGTCGCGGCACGGACGGACCTCCCTTCCGAAGAGGCCAAGGCGAGCGTTAGCGGCTTCGCCAAGCTTGCCTCACCCGATCGCGCCCGGAACCTCATCTCCTACAACCTGCCCGGCGTGACGCTCACCCCCCTTCGCGAGGCCCCCGTGGGCCTCCCCAGGCGTCCGGACACCGTCTATTTCGCTGTGCGGCAGAAGGATCCCCTCTGGGAAGAGGCGATCCGGGCCGGAAAGCTCCTGCTTTTCTGGGACGACGCGCCCGCGAAGGCCGAGCTCACGCTCGTGGGTTCCAGGCTGTAAGGGTGAGGGCATGAGGTTCGCGTCCAGGTTCTTCAGGATTTTCAGTCTGGCCCTGGAAGCCGCCGGCGACGAAAGGCGCTGGCCGGACTGGACGACCGTCTCGGGCGAGCTCTCGGCGCTTCTGGCGGACGAGAGGAGGCTCCCGTTGCCGCCGGGCTTCGGGCCCGCCGAGCGCCGCGAGGCGCTCTGGCCGGTCCTGGCCTGGGTCGACGAGACTTTCCTGAACTCCCGCCGACGCGACGCTGCCCAATGGTACGACCACAGCCTCCAGCGCTCGCTCCTGGACACCAACATCGGCGGCGAGCTCTTTTACCGGAGGCTCAGGGCGCTTCTGGACCTGCGCCGTCGCCATCTGCCCGATGGCCCTGAGGGGGCGCTCTCCGCGTTGCGGCTGGAGCTGGATCGGGGCGGACCGGCGGCGTCCGGCGCGCCGGAGGGGCGCGGGAGGGAAGCCGGGGGGGAGCAGGACTCCGGGCAGGATGAGGCCTCGGACTACCTGCCTGAGAGCTTCTATATGGAGGAGGCCCCGGAAACCGCGGGCAGGGAGGTGGCCGCGGCCGATCTGTGCGGGCTCTGGGTAAGCCCCGGGGACGGGCCGGAACCCCTGGAGTCCGTGCTGGATACCTATGCCATGTGCATAATCCTGGGCTTCAAGGGGCAGTTCTCCCCGCGCGGGACTGCGGTCGCGGTCGCTCCATCGCCCGCTCGGGCCGCCCCGATGCCCGGCGGCGCCGCCGGGACGCCGGAACTGGCCGCCGTCCCGGAGTCCCCGGATCGCGGGGACTCCGGGGGCAAGAGCCTCTCCGACCCGTCGGAGGACAGGGAGCTTCTGAAGGCCTGCGCACGCCAACAGATGCGTTCCTGGAGCTCGAAAGGCGGCAGGCCCCCCGAGAAGCGCCGCAAGCGGGGGATCTTCGGGAGATTGGCGGATTTCTGGCGGGACTACGACTGGGTGGTCTATCACATCATCATCCCGCTTCTGGCCTTGGGCGCCTTCTACTACCACGGGGCGGCCATCATCGAGAACCTTCCCTTCTGACCTGGAACCGGATTGGCCGGTTGAAAATCCGCGGTTCGGCGCCGGGCGGTCCGCGGACCGGCAAGGGGCACGGCGACGCCCCGGATGGGCGCCGGACGGGAAATGGCTCCGGGCGGGACTCGGGAAGGCGGGCCCGGTCGAAAGCGCACGGCAAGGAGGGTAAGGGATCGTGCTGAAGAAGCTCCTGTTCCTCACCCTCCTTCTGTTCCTTGCGGCGGCGACCGCCGTCGCCATCCTGATCTTCGCCTGGTATAAGCAGTGGCCCCCGTCGCTGGCGCTGATCGGCCCTGCCGTGTTCCTGGGTCTTCCGCTCCTGTGGGCGACGGTGAAGCTCGTGGGGGGATTCATCGCCCGATGGGGTTACGGCAGGATGGCGGGCGCCTCCCGCAAGCCGCCTCCGACCCTCAAGTCCAGGGAGTTCAGCGTCTTGAGGCTGGAATGGGAGCGCGGCGCCGTCCTTTTGCGTTCCCTTGGCAGACGCGGGGAGGACTCCCGTGCCGGCGGCAAGCCGCTGTTCATGGCGGTCGGGCCCTCGTTTTCCGGCGCGACGCTGGCGCTGCGCGGCTCAGGGCTCGCAGTGGGCGCGGAGGACGTGCCGGGATCGCTCGGCCGCGGCGAGGGTTGCGACTGGTACTTCTTTGAGAGGGCGGTTTACGTGGCTGTCCACGGGCTTTACCGCCCCCTGGACGGGCGGTCGGGAACGGACGGCGGCGCGGACGGCGGCGCGGACCCCGAGCGGGAAAAGGCGGTGCTGGTCGACCTTCTGGCCGGGACAGGCAGGATGCCGCCGCTCCAGGGGATCCTGGTGGCCGTGCCGGCGCGGCTCCTGCGCCCGGAGAGCGAGCGGGAGCTGAAGGATCTCGGGCTCCAGACCTGGAGCCTCCTGAACCGCCTCGCGACCGATCTGGACTTCATGCCGCCAGTGTACGTGCTCGTGACGCTCCTGGACGATGACCGCGGCTGGGGCGCGGCCATGAGTCGGCTGGAGCGCGGGGGCGTTCCCGCAGGCTGCCTCGCGCCCCGGGGACGGAAGGCCGCGGTCGGGGTCGCCTTGGCCGAGCGGGTGGCCGAGGCCGTGGAAACGGAGTTCCTGGGGATTCTGGACGACCTATTGGAAGAGGAGCCTCCCGCGATAGGCGCCTGCCTTCCGGTATACGCGGAGACGGGCTCGCTGCGGAGGCCGCTTTCGGTATTCTTCGCGGCCATGGCCAGCTCCTCGCCCGCCAGTCCCCCGATCCGGATCGAAGGCGCTTTCGCCGCACGCATTCCCCGCGAGCTGGACACCGATTATTCCGGGCCGGACACGGGGCCTGAGGGGCAAGAGCAGTTCATGCTCTCGCCCGCTTACGTCTCGCCCGCCTCGACGGCGGATCCGGGTGGGCCGCACCCGGCGTTGCAGGGATCGCCTGCGGGATCGGGCGGCCTCACGGCTCCGGGGGCGTCCTCGGCCTTCGGAACCGAGGAGGACGTCGGGCCCGGCGGGGCGCGTCCCGGGCGAGCGGTTTCCGGAAGGGATCCCGCGATAGTCCGGTCGGACGGGACCCGGGAGCGCCGCGTCTTCGTAAACGCGGCGCTCCCGGAGTCGGGCGAAGCCGATGCCCCTGGCCTGCGGGAGCTTCTGGGGAGGATAATCCCGGACGGGGCGGGGCTGTCCCGGCCCCTGCATCTCGCCTGGGGACCCAGGCAGAAGCGGTATTTGACGGCCTTGAGCTGCCTCTATGCGGTCCTCCTGGGGCTGGCCGTGCTTTGCGGCATGAACGTCGGCTACCAGAGGGGACTCGCCGAGGCGGCGAGAGCGGGTCCGGAACGCGCCGAAACGGCTGATCCGTCGCGGATTCCCGCAGCTACCCCGCTCGCCAAAGCCAGCGGAGCCTGGATGGTGCTGGACGGCGTGGAGGAATACGTAAACGATGCGGGTTTCAGGGGTATCGGCCCTGACCGTACCGGGGAGATAACGCGGGATCTGCAGGGGGCCTTCGAGATGTATTTCGAAAGGGCCCTCGAGGATCTTCTCGAGGCCCTGAACCTCCAGCTGGAAAGCATCGGCGAGCCGGGCCGTCCCGTCCCCGGCGGGGCCGCGGGCGGGTTGCCGCCGTCTGTGGCGGGAAGCGCGTCGGCGGGCGATGGCGAGGCGGGAGGCGCACCGGCGGGCGATGGCGAGGCGGGAGGCTTGTCGGCGGGCGATGGCGAGGCGCGGGAACCGGCGAACGGAATCCGGGCTGGGAGGGACAGGGAGATCTTCAACGTCACCTTTAGGCAACTGACGTGGCTCTACTCGTATTTTATGGACCCCGTCAAGGGCGATGATCCCGCCAGCACGTTCCCCTTGATCTCCATGGACTTCGAGGGCGAGACCGCCCCCTTCTGGAACCTCTCCCTGGCGAGGCTCTTGGGCCATTACCTGGACGGGATGGGGAGCGGCCCGTCCAGGGAAACCCGCACCCGGCACGTGATGGATCAGCTGGCGCTAGCTATCGCGCGCGCCGTCGCGAGCAGTCGAGGGGAAGGCCTGGACTGGCTCACCGGGTGGTGCGCTTCCCTGCCGGATCCGAATCCGATCGATCTGCGGAGCTTCTGGCAGCGCTACCGCGCGTCCGAAGAGGTGGAACGCGCCCTTCCAGCCCATGCCGTCGACCGGGTGCCTTACCCTTACACTTCCAAAGGGCGCGGGGAGATCCTGTCGATCCTGGAACTCCTCGCGGATGTCGACCGCAGGGCCGCGGTCGCTGCCGCAGGGCCGGGCGCGGTCGCTGCCGACAGGGAGGCGTCCGCGACTCTCACCCGCGAAGCCGCGGAGAGGCCGGAGTATCTTGAGCGCTACGAGCGAGACTACCTGTCGACCTGGCACGGCTACAAGCGGAGCTTCGAGGCGGTTGTCCGGGATATCTACGATTCCGCGGACATCGAGTCGATTTACGGCCAGCACAACGTGGAGGGCGTCTCGCCCTACGCGAGTTTCGCCCAGATCCTGTACGACAACCTGGTCGAGTTCGCGGAACGGGACGGCGCCGATCCCTGGCTCCTGAACGTAGCCTTGGACCGCGCGGTGTCGATTTGGAGCGAATCCAGGAGTCAGGGCGGGATCCACGGCATCATCGAGCGCATGAACTCCGCCGCCGGCGCGTCCCCGCCGGGCGGGGGCGGCAATGGCGGAACGGCCACGAAGATTAACGGCACCGAGTTCATGGAGAAGATCAACTCCGCGGAACGGGCCTATTCGCTCGTCTTGGATTTCGCCCAGACGATGGTGGCCGACATGAGGCTCAGGCCGGACGACACGCTGCGCCTCGCGGTCAGGTTCTTCGGCGGGGTCGCGGCGAAGGTGGGGCCCTCGGGGGGGGCGCCGACGCAGGCATCCGCGCTCTTTTCCGGGGCCGGTACGGCATTGGCCGCCCCGGACAGGGCGCAGTTCCAGGCCGCGAGGGCCGCCATAGAGCGCTATGCGGCGGCGGCATATCCGGAGCCGGGCGGCGGCCCTCCGGACGACCTCTACTTCAGAGTGCGCACGAGCCAGCTGGAGGCTATAGGGAGGCTGATAGTAACCTCCGCCGCCGAAACCCTGGACAGCCGATGGCAGTCCGAGGTCGCGCACCCCCTGAGCCTCATGGACCCCGTGGAGGCCCGGAAGGCCCTTTACGGTCAGGGCGGTCTGCTCGCGGGCTTCGTGGACGTCTGGGCAAAGCCGTTTCTGGAGGATTCCTGCGCGGACACGTGCAGGCCGCGCGTCTGGGAGGGGAAGGCGTTCCCCTTCACCGAAGACTTCCTGAGCATGGCCGCGAGCGTGAGATCCGCGGATGTCCGAGGGCCCGCAGGCGCTTCCGGGGCGCCGGGACCTTCCGGTGCCGGGGCTTCCGGGAGCCTTCCGGGCACGGCGGCTTCCGGGGGCTTTCCGGGATCCCCCGTTTCGGGCGGCGCGACAGGCGCAGCACCGTCGCCCCTGGCGGATTCCTATGCCGTCGCCCTCACGGTCTACGCGGCGGAGACCGATCCGGGGGCGACGGAAAAGCCCTTGAGGACCGCGGTGACAATCACCGCCGAAGGCCAGGTCCAGACGCTCGTGAACTACAATTACCCGGTCTCCGAGACGTTCGTCTGGAAGCCTGGGGTTCCCGCCGCGGTCGCGATCGAGATCCAGCTCCCCAGCGTGTCCCTTTACGTCAATTACAACGGCCCGGACGGTTTTCCCGACTTCATAAGCGATCTTGCCTCCGGCGGCTTCACCCTGACGCCGGCGGACTTCCCTGAGCACGAGGCGGCACTCAAGGCGATGGGCATCACCCGCATCGACGTGTCGATCCGGGCGGACGGCGCTCTCCCGGCGGTGCATGCCTTGAGGATTACCCGCACGCCTATCCCCGAGTCCATCGTGAAGGACATCGTGCCGGTGCCGACGGAGGCAAACCCGCTTTCCGAAGCCGGGAGGTAGCCTTCAGGTCATGGCGCGGCCGCTTCCGGGGAAGCGGGAGCCGTAGCGGACGAGGAGCGCTGGCATGCGGCGAGCAGGCATGCGGCGGCGTAGCGGACGACATAACATTGTTTTGACATTCTGAATCCCGCGGGATATGAGGGGCGAACCGAAAGACGATAGCGGATTGTGCCTTACTGAAAATCCGGTGACGGTCAGAGTGCGTAGTTAGGCGAAGGACGTGATCTGGCGTTTAAAGCTTGATGTGGAACTGGATTGCGGCCCGATGAACGGTCAGGGGGCGGGTAAAAAATCAAATCGGTATCTTTCGGTTGACGATAGTATATTTCCATCCGCCATGGATGTTGTTTCATTAAATTTCAATTCAGTCTAATTTTTTGCTAGAGATACAGTCAATATCCTTAGCTATCCTCAACCGAAAATCCTATATTGAAGAAAGAAGATCATATGACCCTAACAATGTAAATGGCAAATTGAAATGGAAAGCACATAGTAGATCTGAAAAATTTGCATTGTTAGTTTCTGTCTGTCGCCTAAGCGATGATCCCCTCCAGACATAATCTCAGGGAATGAAGATGACAGAGGATTTTCCGCAAAGCATCGGCGGGCTGGCCGCGAGATCGTCGGTATAGCTTCGGCGTACCGCGCTACGAAATGGCTGAAACGTGTGCCCTTACGGACCGAGAAGGCTGAAACGTGTTGAGAAGGCTGAAACGTGTGCCTTACCGGCCTGAGAAGGCAACGCGGCACGCAGGTGCCTTGAGACACACCATCGGGTCAATGCGCGTGCGGTTGCCGTCTGTGAGGTTCCGATGGAAACGTCACAAGACTTGCAAAGGCGATTTCTTAAGTGCTCGTAGTTTACGGACGTGAGGCGGGAAAACGGGACTTGGCTCGGCCCGGGGTATTAAAAAGCCAGTGGTGAATATCCTGGGTCAAGTCTGGGACATGAGGTTCGTGGATGCCCGTATCGTAGGGAAACGGGTGACGGTAACGCCGCGTTGTCAGCAGCCGACCAGGCGTATGGTCTTGCCTCCGATATCCACGGTGTCCCATGTGATTTTCTCGCTCCAAGGCTTCTCGGAATCCTTGTCGAAGAAGACAAGCCATCCTGCGGGGGATTGGCATTTGTCCATATAGCCGGACAGCTGCTCCAGGCTTTTGTCGAGAGGCTGGGCGCCCTTGATCTTGAGTTCTACAGGGTAGCGGATGTCCTTGTAGATCGCGCAAATGTCTACTCGTGATCTCCCCAGCGCGTAATCCCTCAGGACTTTCGCGCCGCCGTTCGTGACTCTCTGCAGAAAGGCGAAAAGGACGATGTGCGGGAAGCTCTCCCTGCCGAAGCCGGTCAGATGGGCTCTGATTATCTGAAGAATATCCGGAGGGATATCATCTTGATGAGTGTGCCCGGCATTATCGAGGATACAGCCGATTTTTTCGTCGATTTTGGCTGACGGGGAGGCGTCCTTGGCCTCCGGTTTATTGTTCAACTCGCTGTTTTCGCTCCAATAGATCTGGAAGGCCTTGAGAAGGCCGTCCATGTCGAGCCTGGTCCCGTCCATCCATCTGCCGGCCAGGTCCAGGGGTACTCTCTTCTTGATATTCCAGGATATGGCGTCGGCGATCAGCTCACCGTATATGTGGTTGGACGGCCTAAGGGATACGGTGATGTCGGAGTCGGTCTTTAGGAGCCCCAGGTCGATGACGTATCCGATGTCTTCGGCCGTAACGCCTTCCGGCAGTGTAGCATCGCCGGCAACGACGGGTTCGATCACATTTCTGACCCTCGGTTCCCCGAGACGTTCCATGAGGGAGTGGAAATGTGTCTCGTCGCGCAGCAGCATGTCATAGGCCGCTATGTCGATGTCGGCTCCCGTGATGGGTCTGGAGTAGCCGTTCCCGAACTGTTCCTCGATGATGTCGTATGCCAAAGCGTTGACCAGCCAGGGCTGGCCTTCGGTCCAGTGCCAGGCGCGTTCGATGGCCTCGGGCTCGAAGGCCTGGCCAGTCGCTATGGTGTGCTGGCCGTAGAGGGTCTCGATTTCCTCACGGGTGAAGTCGGCCAGGGACAGAGACTTCTTTCTGATGTTGAAAGGGCTGCCGCCCGGTCCCTTGGGCTCCCCGCCCTGCCTGACTTTGGACTGATAGTCCTTTATGTCGCGCATGCCTGCCAAGGCCATCGATCTCGGGAACCTGGTGGCAGGGGATTCGGAACGGAGGTTATATCCGGTCGTGATCTGCCTCAGGAACATCAAGAGGGGAGCTTCCTGCAGACAGTCGGTCTCGTCGAAGAAGACCACCAGTTCCCTGTCCAGGGCCTGACAAATGTCCCTGAGCAGTAACCGGACTTTCGTTGTGGTTTTGGGCATGTAAGGTTTGGAGTCGAACGTGAAAGCCAGCTGACGGATTTCGTCAACCTTGGAGGAGTCGAGTCCGGCGTTTATCTCGTCGACAATTTGGCCCATTGCCGTTTCAGAGTCTAAGGTATCGCTCAATGTAGACAGATCGCAGAATATGGCG
>JAISFS010000063.1 GCA_031263485.1 Deltaproteobacteria bacterium
ACCGCCAAAACCCCTCAAATAACGCGCCCGCCCGCTCCCGGGGGGGGCGCGGACGGCCCGGCCCATCTCTCCGCCGGGCCTTCCGCGCCCGACGGAGCGAACTGGCCCTGTCCCGCTTGATGCAAGACGGGCTGGCTCAGATCTCCGCCACGGCATCGATTTCGACCTTGGCCCCGCGGGGAAGGGCGGAGACCTCGACCGTAACCCGCGCGGGATACGGCTCCTTGAAATACTCCCCGTAGACCTCGTTTGCCGCCTGGAAGTCTTTCAGGTCGGTTAGGAAAATACCCACCCGGACGACCTTGGCGAGCCCGCTCCCTGCGGATTCGAGAATATTTTTGATGTTGCCAAGGGATCTGGCCACCTGAGCCTTCACGTCTGAAGGCATCTCCCCGGTGGCGGGGTCCAGTGGCAACTGGCCTGACACGAAGACGAAGGGGCCGGACTTGACGGCCTGGGAATAGGGTCCGATGGCCGCCGGGGCATCGGGGGTGGCTACTGGCAGGGGCATGGGTATCTCCTTTTCGCGGCCCGCCGCAGGGGGGGGCGCCTTAACTGACCTCATCTACAATCATGGACACTCAGTGCGCCCATCGAGCATCTGGTCTTGCGACCGGAGCCCTCGGAAGTTCCGGCCGCTGGCAACCGGAAGGCCCCCGGTCCTAACTTTAGGCGCGGGGGCATCTGAATTTCATCGGACCGTCGAACAAAAAACTGGCAACGCCACCGCTCTCGCCAGGCACGGGCCCTCGCCCAGTAAAGCCTGTAGCCAAGCACGAGCCCTCGCACGGCAAAGCCCGTCTCCAGGCACTGACCCTCGCACGGCAGGGCCCGTCTCCAGGCACGGGCCCTCGAACGGCAAGGCCCGTCTCCAGGCACGGGGCCTCGTACGGCAAGGCCCGTCGCCAGACATGGACCCTCGCCTGGCAAGGCCCGCCGCCAGACATGGGCCCTCGCCTGGCAAGACCCGCCGCCAGGCTGGCCAATGCCCGACATCGGCCCGTATTGGACACGCCGAATGGTTTGGGTTTTACGGAAAACATGCCGGTCTTCCGGACGCGTCCCCGGAAACCCCGGACTCGGGGCTTGAGCCGTGCCGGACATGAGGTCTCGGGTCCTCAGGCTCGCCCGAAACGCCTCTTGCGGCGGCGGAAGTCCTCCAGTGCCTTCAGGAATCCGTTCTCCCCGAAATCCGGCCACAGGGTGTCGGTGAAGTAAAGCTCGGCGTAGGCGAGCTTCCACAGGAGGAAGTTCGAGATCCTCATGTCGCCGCCGGTGCGGATCAGAAGATCCACGTCCGGGAGCCCTGCGGTCCACAGCTCGGAGGCGAAGAGCCCCTCGTCCACGTCCCGGGGGGCGATGAGCCCCTCGGCGGCCTTGGCGGCCAGGGAGGCCGCGGCGGAGACCAGCTCGTTTCTGGCCCCGTAGGAGAGCGCCAGGGTGAGGGTGATGCCGTCGTTGGCGGAAAGCGCGGAGACCGCGTCCTTCAGGGCGGCCAGGCTGGACGCGGGCAGCCGCTCCAGATCTCCCACCGCGTTGAGCCTAACCCCGGAGGCCAGGAGCTCCCGTGTTTCGGAATCCAGGTAGCGAACCAGCAACGAGAAGAGGTTCCCGATCTCTTCGGGGGAGCGCTGCCAGTTCTCGCTTGAGAACGTATAGAGCGTCAGGTGCCTCACGCCCTCGCGGCTGGCGCACTTGAGCACCGCCCTGACCGGCGCTGCGCCGGCCCGGTGGCCTTCGGAGCGGGGGAGTCCCCTCGCCTCCGCCCAGCGGCCGTTGCCGTCCATGATGATGGCGACGTGGCCCGGGACGGCCACCGGGCCGCCCTCGGCCCCGCCGGCGCACGCGTCGCCCCCCGCCCCCGAGGCGCCGATTGACGCGTCCCGCCCGCAGCCCGCGCCTTCGGAGCCGCCGCCCTCCCCCCCGGCCACGGGCTTCAGCCCTTCAGCGCCCGGGCGACTATCTCGCCCGCCCATCTGGAAAACCGTTCGGGCCGGAAGCACTCCTCCACCTCGTCCGACGAAAGCCTTTCCGCTATCCCGGGCGACGCCAGGACCAGGGCCTTGAAGTCCCCCCCGCCGTCCGCGGACTTCAGCGCCTCCTTCTGGACCAGGCGGTAGGCGTCCGAGCGCGAGAGCCCCTTGCGGCAGAGCTCCAGGAGGAGTTCCTGGGAGTTGTAGAGACCGCCGGTGAAGGCGAGGTTCCGCTCAAGCCGGTCGCGGTTCACCACGAGCCCCCGGACCAGGGAGGCGGCCCTGGCCAGCATGAAGTCCGCGAGCACCAGCGCGTCCGGAAAGGCCGTGCGTTCCACCGAACTGTGGCTGATGTCCCGCTCGTGCCACAGGACGACGTCCTCCAGCGCGGCGGAGGCGTAGGCCCGCACCATGCGCGCGAGGCCGGTGAGATTCTCGGAGAGTACGGGGTTCCGCTTGTGCGGCATGGCGGAGGAGCCCTTCTGGCCCTTCCCGAAGGCCTCGGTCACCTCCCCCACCTCCGTGCGGGCCAGATGCCTCACCTCCACCGCCAGGCGCTCCACCGCGCAGGAGGCCAGCGCCAGCTCCTGGAAGTAGGCCGCGTGGACGTCCCGGGGCACGATCTGGGAACTCACCGGGCAGGGCTTGAGCCCCAGGCTCTCCAGGACCCTGGCCTCCAGCTCGGGGGAAAGCGACCGGGAGCTGTAATTCCCGACCGGCCCCGAAATCTTTCCGAACCTGAGGCCTTCCGCCGCCCTGTCAAGCCCGTCCAGGCGCCGGGAAAGCTCGGAATAGAACGACGCGAACTTAACGCCCAGGGTGGTGGGCTCGGCGTGGATGCCGTGGCTCCTTCCTATGATTGGGGTAAGGGCGTGCTCCTCGGCCCGTCCCCTCAACGCCTCCATCAGCCCCAGAACCCCCTCGCGGATGATTGCGGACGACTCGATCATGCGCAAGGCAAGCGAAGTGTCCAGGACATCCGAGGAGGTGAGCCCGAAATGGAGGAATCTCGCCGCGTCCCCCACGCTCTCTTCGACGCATGACACGAAGGCAACCACGTCGTGGTTGGCCTCGGCCTCGATCTCGGCTATGCGCTCTGCCGACCAGGCGGCCCTGGAGGCTATCTCCGACGCCTCGGGCGCGGGCACCAGCCCCAGCTCTGCCTGGGCCTTGACCACGGCCAGCTCCACCTTGAGCCAGGAGGCGTACTGCGCCTCCAGGGTCCACACGGAGGCCATCCTCTCGCGGCTGTATCGCTTGAGCATTCGCTTTTCCCCGCCCTTCGACGCTAGGGAAGGGCTCGACTGGCGTTAAGGGCCCGCCGTCGGCGGGCGGATTATCACGATCAGATTCCATCCGGAGCACGACTGCGGAGCACGGCCTTCAAACCCCGGCTCTGGAGCACGGCCAGCAAATCCTACCGTGGCTCACGGCCATCAGGCACAGCGGGGGAACACGGCCGCCCGGCCTGACCGGAAACTCGGCATCCTCCCACGGCGGAGGACCATGGCCTCCCGGCCTGACCGGAAACCCGGCAACCTTACCCGACGGGGGAATGCGGCCTTCCAGCCTGACCGGAAACCAATGTCAACAACTTAAAAGGAACGGAGTCTGGCAAGCAACTGATATCATTGATGAAAATATATGAGAAACTGCCGATTTCTGCCTTAAGTTGTTGACATTGGACCGGAAACTCGGCCCCCTGACTCGGCAGGGGAACGCGGCTTCCAGCCTGACCGGAAACTCGGCATCCTAGCTCGGCGGGGGAAGACGGCCTCCAGGCAGGCGGACAATCCCGGTCCCAAGCCGACCGGGCCCCCTGCGCAGGCCCAGGCGCCGCGAGGGCGTCAATCCGCCGCGCGATACCGGGCCGCAAGCCCGCATCAAGGATTACCCCACCAGGCGGGAGGACGCGAGCCCGCCGATCTGCTCCCCCCTGAGGCTCACCGGGCCCGACCCGGTGATCCGAACCGGCACTAGGGCGCCTATCAGATCCGCGGAACCGGGGAAGTTCACGATCTTGAAGGTCCCGGTCCTCCCTGAGATCTGGCCGGGCTCCCGGCCTCTCCCCGAGACCAGCACCTCCTGGACGCTCCCCTCAAGCTGCCGGTTGATCCGGAGGCTTATGCCCCGCTGGAGCCCGATCACCTCCGTGAGCCTCCCGGCCTTCACGCCCTCCGGAATCTTTCCGGGCATCGCCAGGGCCCGCGTGCCCGACCGGTCGCTATACTTGAAGGAAAAGATCGAGTCGAAGGAGGCCTCCTCCAGGATCCGCAACGTCTCCCGGAAGTCCGCCTCCGTCTCCCCGGGGAAGCCCACGATGACGTCGGTGGTGACCGCCGCATCCGGGCGGGCCTCCCTGATGCCCTTGAGGATCCTCATGTATCCCTCGGCGGTGTAACGGCGTCCCATGAGCCCGAGCACATGATCGGACCCGGACTGCAGGGGCAGATGGATGTGGGGGGAGAGCTCGGGCAGGGTCCCGAAAAGCGCCGCCAGCTCAGGCGGGAAGTCCTTGGGGTGCGAGGTGGTGAACCTGAGCCTCCAGAGTCCGGGAATGCCCGCCGTCTCGACCAGGAGCCTCACGAAGTCCAGCCCCCCGCCGCCCCCGTTTTCGTCCGGGCTCCCGATGATATCTCCTGAGATCCCGCCGGCGCCGCCGTCCCCGGCAAACCCGCCCCCTGCCGCCCGGACGCCCGCCGAAGAGCGGTAAGAGTTGACATTCTGGCCCAGGAGCGTCAGCTCCCTGGCCCCGCGGGAGACGACCGACCGGGCCTCGGCCAGGACATCTGCCATGGGACGGCTCCGTTCCGGTCCCCTCAGGCCCGGAACCACGCAGTAGGCGCAGAAGTTGTCGCAACCCTCCATGACGGTTATGAACGCGGACAGCGGCGCGGGTCCCGCCGCCTCTACCAAGGGGAGAATGAGCGGCCCGCGAGCGCCGCGCCGCCTGAGAGCTTTCGGGCCGGACGCAACCTGGCGCTGACCGGCGGCGGCGCGGGGAACGTCTACGGCGACTCCGGGAAACGTGGCGGAAGCGGCTTCGGGAGACGCGGCGGAAGCGGCTTCGGGAACCTCGGCGACAACGGGTCCGCCGGAGCCGCTGACCCGGACAGCGGCAGGACCGGCTCCAAGGCCGCAGCAGGCAGTGTCCGCGGCGATAACGGCCTCGGGGTCGCAACCGGTGACGGCATCGGGGCCGCCGACAGGGGGCGAAGCCTCGGCACTTGGGGGCGCCCTGAATCCCGGGGAGGGCTCCAGCGAATCGCCGGAGGCATCGGGGCCGCCATCCTCCAGGGGCGGCGGCAGGACCGGGATGCTTCCCTCCTCAGGAGGGTCCCCCTCCATCACCACGGGCGGATCCCCGGGCACGAAGGAGTCCAGGACATCGGGAATTTCCGAAAGCCTCCTGGGCCCAGCCACGATGTCCACGATCGGAGCCCTGCGGACCAGCTCCAGACCCTCCTGTTCGGCGGCGCAACCGCCGACCGCCACGATGAGCCACGGCCTGGACTTTTTGAGGGGACTCAGCTCGCGCAGACGGGCCAGAACCCTCTGGACGGCCTTCTCGCGGATGGAACAGGTGTTCAGGAATATGAAGTCCGCCTCGCCCTTGGACCCGGCTCTCTCCCAGCCCCTCCGCTCCAGAAGGGCGGCCAGTCGGCCTGAGTCGTAGACGTTCATCTGGCAGCCGAAGGTGACTATGAGGTATCGGCGGGGGCTCATGCTGGGAAAGGAGGCCTCCGGCCGTCCGGCGCAAAGCGGGCGGGAAGCATGGTGTCAGGCGGAGCGTTCATCGGGCGGCTTTGGCCTCTCCGCCGCCCGGCCCGGAGTTTCCGCCCGAGCCGGAGACGGCGGCCCCGTCCAGGAGGGCGGCCAGCCAAAGGTCTATCTCCTTGTCGATGTCCTCGGCCGGACGGCTGGCGTAGCGGGTGAGCACCTTGCCCTCCATGACCTTGGCATTCTTGGCGGAGTGCCTGAGCGAGTGCAGGGAATCGCCGGGACCCCCGCCGCAGGTGAGGAACGGCGCGAGCCGCTTCCCCTGGAAGTCGAAGGCGGCCAGGAACAGCGCCGTGGCCGGCGGGAGCTCATGGAACCACACGGGGGTGCCGAGAAAGACCGTGTCGTAGCCGCTCACGTCCGGAAGCGGGACTATCAGATTGGGCTTGATCAGCGCGTCCCGCTGCTCCTTGGCATAGGGGATGAGCTGATCTCCCGCTGGATAGACCTCCTCGGTCTCGATCCTTTCGATGTCCCCCCCGGTGCGGGCCTGGATCCTCTCGGCCATATCGAGCGTGTTGCCGGTCACCGAGTAGACGATTATGAGCGTCTTCCCGAAGTCCCGGGCGTAAGGCGCGAGCTGCTCCTTCCCCCCCTGCCCTGCGGGGGGCTGGGCAGTTGCCGGAGCTGCGACCGCAAAAGCCAGGGCCGTCGCGAGGGCGACGGCGAGATGGAAGCGGTTCATGACGTGAGCCTCCAGAGGTGGGGCCGTCCGGGGTGGGTAAGGGGGTCTGGGCGGCCAGGGCGGCGGAAGGTCACCGGAAGCGTCAGGGCGGCTCTTCCGGCCAGGGTACGGTAAGGGGCCCGCGAGGGAAAGGGAAAGGCGCGACCGCCTGGCGGCGGCCCGGACAGAGGCGTCCCTGATCGCGGTCCTTAAATTCTAGCAGAACGGGCCGCCTTTCTCAAAATGAGATCTTCGTTGTTACAGGGTTTGCACAGACTACACAAATAATGGCGATACAGCGCGAGAGAGGCCGCAACCGCACCCGGGCGTGAGACCGAGGCCAGGAAACCCCTCGCCGACCGGCCATCCGGCAGGCCCGAGTGTTACCTAAGCCGTCGCCAAAGAATGGTATGAGTGCGTACATCAACTCGTCGTACCTATGCCGCCCCAAAGGCTGTCAGGTCGCTCGTTGAAGATTCGAATCGGCAAGGTGTCCCGCAAACGAGGGACGCGGGCGGAGCGGCAGGCAGAACCAGGAAAGCAGTATGGGCAACTTGACCTGCAACACCGGAAGAAAACCAAGGACCGAAGATTCGAGGCGAAGAGCCTGGAGAAGCTCCAGGAGAAGTTCCAGGAAAATACCCAGAGAACAACAGCCCAGGCCGAGACTTCACCGGAGGCGGAAAGCGAAATCTATCCGCCCTGTAACTGATCTATCCGCCCTGTAACTGAGCATCCTGCAGTATACGACCGGACGGTCCGCCATCGCGCAGATGTCGACGGGCTGCCGTTAACCTAACCGACTTCGGGTGATGGTTGAGGCGGGGACGGCATCGGCGGGACGTTCAGGCATGACGTTTTGCGGTACACCTTGCCGGGGGCCGCGGCGCCGTTAGCCCGGAAGGCCTCAACGGCAACAGGATGGCTTCAGGAAAGCCTTTCTGTGGCCCTCACGACGTCCGGATCCTAATCCTGGCCAGATGCTTTCGGCCCCTGAACGGAGGCCCGGGGCCGCTATTGACATCCGGCCCGTCCCCGTGCTAATAAGTTTCACCCTCAAGGTCCCTGCGGGCCTTAGGGCAGGCGGCGGCGTAGCTCAGCTGGTTAGAGCATGCGGCTCATATCCGCAGTGTCCGGGGTTCAAGTCCCTGCGCCGCCACCATGTCAAAGCGCCGCCAATACCGGAAAAGGCCGGAAGCGTAGCGCCATTAAAGCTTGTGGACGCGAAGAGGCTGTTGACTGTTGGTGGAGGAAGCCGCCCCTGGGCTTCGCGGAAAGTCCGCCAGGCAACGGGCGAGGCCGAAGCCCCCGAAACCCTCGGGGCCGTTGCCATGTCATGTTTCGTAAGTTAACAACCCGACAAGAAAAGAGCGGCGCCAGCAGGATCTCGGTCCGCCTGGAAAGGAGAGCCTTCTCTTCCTGGAAGAAAGGGCCAAAGCTGATATAAAGGCACCGGAACTGTTGGAGGCTCTCAGAAAATCCGAATCAAGGGCTGCCGTAAAAACTGTGCACAGACGGCGGCAATATTCGGGCCAAATTGTCCGCTGCGGTATCCAAGGCGAACTTTTCGCTGACATCTAGGCGGACCCCAGGGGGGGCTTTGAGCCCTGCCTTTCTTTTCCATTTCCCCCACCCCTTACGGGACCAAAAACAAAGATAGACGTGCTTCTCAGGACCGTTGACACGTATGCCGGAATCACTGAAGTCAAGCCGACTTTGCAGAGGAATCCTCTGCGTCCTTGTCAGGCCCGAGAGCTGAGACGCGCGGAATGGACGGAGATCGACTTCGAAGCCGCCGAGTGGAAGATCCAATCCGTGAAAATGAAGAAAGAGCATGCCCACATCGTTTCGTAACCCTTGTTAAATAATTTCATATTGCTTGTTGCTGCTGACGTTTCGAGAATTAAGATCTAAGAGTTACAGAGTGCAGATCAAAGAGTTACAGAGTGCAGATCTAAGAGAAGGATGAAAAAGCCACAAATCATTGAGTTTTCTTAACTGATTCTTTCAAATCGCTGACCTGACACTTTCCAGATCAAGCTGACAATGACTAACGGCATTCCCTTGTGCTTCGACTGAATCCGAAAAGCGATTTATGCCGAAAATAATCTTGTTGCGGATAGAAGATGACTTCATATAATTCTTGCGACATCATATGCGACTTTGACGGAACCGCAACGCCCGTAGACACTACCGATTTGATCTTGGCGCGTTTTGCCCTGCCCCAATGGGAGGAGGTGGAAGCGCAATGGACATCCGGCCAGATAACCTCTCGTGAATGCATGTGCCGGCAGATCGCCATGTTGAGAACGGATAAAGAGTCTCTTAACTCCTTGATTGATGAAATTCCTCTTGCAGATGGATTCGTGGAGTTCGTGCATTTTGCCGGACAAAACGATCTTCGGCCGCACATAGTCAGTGATGGTATCGACTATGTTATTCGCCGGATATTGTCCAAACATGGTTTATCGGAAATTCCGGTAACGGCCAATCGCTTGATGATGACCGAACACGGATTTGAGCTGGAATTTCCCCACTGCCGTCCGCTCTGCGGATACGGGCTCTGCAAGTGCGATGTGGCGGAGAAGAGCGGCTGTCGGATAATCTTAATCGGCGACGGTCGATCGGACTTTTGCCTGTCTGACCGGGCCGACCTGGTTATGGCTCGGCGGGGAAAGCCCCTTGAGAGCCATTGCCGGGAACAGGGGCGGCCTTATAAGACTTTTGACGATTTTTTCGACATAATCACTATTTTCGAAGACGGTTCGGTCATAATCCCCGGCCTTGACCGATACTCTCGCCAACATGCCCAGCGCCGATCGCCATCGGCCTCCCCTATGAAGAACCAATGAACGCCAACCATTGTGATGAAAAGGCTCTCCTTGAATTGGAAGCCAAGTATTGTTCCTACGGAGACACGGTTCACTACATCGATCCGTCCAAAATCTTCGCCCGTTGCGAAGGCTCTTTCTTATATGACGCCGCCGACACTTCCTTTCTGGATTTGCAGATGTGGTACTCGGCGGTGAATTTCGGTTACGGCAACCAGCGCCTGAACGACGCCCTGAAGCGGCAGATAGACGCCTTGCCGCAACTGGCCTCCCAATATCTGCACCGGGAAAAGATCGAACTGGCCACCGCCCTCTGCCGCCATATGGAAGACCTTCACCAGGTCAAGGGCCGGGTTCATTTCAACGTCGGCGGCTCTCAAGCCGTGGAAGATTCCCTCAAGCTGGTGCGAAACTTCTGCGGAGGCAAAAGCTTCATGCTGGCCTTCGAGGGCGGTTATCACGGACGGACCCTTGGCGCCTCCTGCATCACTTCGTCCTATCGCTATCGCCGCCGCTATGGCCATTTCGGCGATCGGGGCATGTTCATTCCCTTTCCCTACTGCTTCCGTTGCCCCTATAGGATGCGGCGCGATTCCTGCGAGCTTTTCTGCGTCAGCCAGTTTGAACGTCTGTTCGAAACAGAGTATTACGGCCTGTGGGACCCGAAAGCCCGCGATGCGGAATACGCGGCCTTTTACGTGGAGTGCATTCAGGGCACCGGCGGCTATGTAATCCCGCCTCCGGGCTATTTCCCTGCCTTGAAACGCGTTCTGGAAAAACACAACATCCTCATGGTGGACGACGAAATCCAGATGGGTTTCTACCGCACCGGCAAATTCTGGGGCCTAGAAAATTTCGACGTCGTCCCGGACGTCATGGTCTTCGGGAAAGCCATGACCAACGGCCTGAACCCTCTTGCCGGCCTCTGGGCTAAAGAGGATATGATAAATCCGGAAATCTTCCCTTGCGGCTCCACCCATTCGACCTTTGCAGCCAACCCCTTGGGCACCGCCGTGGCCCTGGAAACGGTGAAAATGCTCCAGGAAATCGACTATGAAATCAAAGTCAAAGAAAGCGGCCGCTATTTCCTGGAAGGGCTGAAAGAACTGAAGAAGAAATACGCCATCATCGGCGACGTGGACGGGCTGGGTATGGCCCTGAGGGCCGAAATCTGCGCCGAAGACGGATTCACTCCGGACAAGGCCATGACGGACCGCATCGTGGACGAAGGCATCCGGGGCGACATCGAAGTGGACGGCCGCAAATACGGCCTGGTGCTGGATATCGGCGGTTATTACAAGAACGTGATCACCTTCGCTCCGTCCCTTGAGATCTCCAGGGAAGAGATCGATCTGGGTTTTCGCCTGCTGGATGAAATCCTGCAACGGGTCACAAGATAAAGTTCACCATGGATGAACTGGCTAAATTCGGGACGGTGTTCCCCGGAAGTCCCATTGGCGTCCTGCTGATACACGGCCTGACGGGCACGCCCACGGAAATGTCGCCCATTGCCAAGGACTTGAATCGATACGGCTTCACCGTGTTCTGCCCCCTTCTCGCCGGGCATTGCCTGTCTGAAGCCGAACTGCTGAAAACCGGCTGGCGGGACTGGTACGCCAGCGTCGAGACGGCCCGGCAGGTTTTCACCCGACACGTGGAGACCGTTTTTGCGGGCGGTATATCAGCCGGAGCCGTTCTCGGCTTGTATCTGGCCCAAAAACACCCAAGTGAGATTCGCGGCCTGGCCCTCTATTCCATCACCCTGCGCTGGGACGGATGGAGCATACCCAAGCTCATCTTTCTCTTGCCGCTACTGTCACGGATACCGCTAATCGGCAAACGATTCCGTTTTGAAGAGAACTATCCCTACGGCCTGAAAAACGAAAAATTGCGGGAAAGGGTTCATGCCCAAATGATGAGCGGAGATCCTTCGGAGGCAGGTTTCTCCGGAACTCCCGGCCTATCCCTGGTGGAATTGCTGCGGATGGTCGGCCAGATGAAGGTCGGCCTGGCCGATCAAAAGACCCCGACTCTCTTGGTTCATGCCCGGGACGATGATATCGCCAGCATCCGAAACGCCTTGTATATCAAAGAACATATCGGCGGGCCGAGCCGCCTGGTGGCCATGGAGTCAAGCTATCACATGATAACCATCGACCAGGAGCGCAAGCAAGTAGGATTTGAATCGGCCAGATGGTTTTTCGAGCAATTGACGGATGCCGAAAAAGAGAAGTTGGCTCTATCGGCAAAAAACCGGGATCTGATCGCGGCCTTGAACGAGGCCGAAAATTTTTCGGAAAAGTCTCGTTCCGAACTCCTGGAAGGACTGTCCAAACGCAAGAATTGGATCCGGGGCGTCCGGGCATCGTCCGCCTGAACCTCTTCTTCTATCTCATCCTTCACATACTTCTCATCCTTCATATCCTTGATTTCTGATGCCGGTAACTTGACGCGTCCGCAAACAGTCCAATGTATCCTTGAGAGGCTCAAGATCGCCCCGCCTCCACCCGCCGTCCGGCCCGGCACTCACTCGGCAATCCGGGTGCCGCCGTACCGTTCCGCCTGATCGGGAGTCGTTGCTCTTCCCCATTGGCCTGGGACTGACGCCCGGAGCCATTGCGCTGGGCGACAGATCCGATGGTAGCGAGGCTGAGCCGACTGTCCCGGGCCCTTTTGCTTAGTGCCGCCGAACGGAGGCCATGGGACTGATGTCCCTGGCACTTCTTCGGGACATTTTACGAACACGTCATGGATACCGGATTGTCCGGTGACAGGGAACATGGTCACTGCCTTCCCCACCCTCCTGGCCCACCCCCTTGAACAGATACGATGTTCGCCAACGATGCCCTGACTCTCGATCATTTTGGTGTCCGCAGCCCGGAGGCACCCCTGGTCGCCATCGCGCCGCCACTCGATAACACCTCCAACCTGGTCGCCGCCACTCGATAACACACCCAACCTGGTCGCCGCCCCACGCCTCCACCCGATAACACCCCCCAAAAAAGCCCGGCCGGGCGCCTCCGAAAGGTCCCGGCCGAGCGGAAAAAACATGGCCATGTTCCAATCCCGGGCCCCTGGAATCGGAGCCTGGGACCGGGCGATGCCGTCTCAGTAGGTGTAAACGAGCCCCACGTAGATTTCCCTTCCGGGCATTTCGACGCTCCCGGTGTCGGTGTAGGACTTGTCGAAAAGGTTGTCGACCTCGACGGTGAGGCTCATCTCGCCAGCGCCGTCGAAGCCGGCGATCCTCTTCGTGAGCGCGAAGTCGAAGACCGTCGCCCCGCCTTTCTCGGAGGGCGGGGCCTGGGACGAGAAGGTGTTGACCTTCGGCTTGCCGTAGTACACGGCCTTGACCCTGGCGGTCAGGCCCGCCGGAGCCGATCTGAAGTCCAACCCAGCGGAGAAGACGTCCTCGGACAGGCCTGCCAGCTTGTCGCCGTCCTTGTTCACGTACTTCAGGAGCCGCGTCCAGCCGGCCCAAGGAGTCAGGTCGAAGTCGGCCCCGAGGGCCCTGCCCATGTTATACCTGAGCTTGGCCTCGACGCCGTTGATCGTGACGGCGGCGATGTTCAGATACATTGTCCCCGCCCCGTAGGGGTGGTCCCGGGTGGTCCCGATGTAGTTAGTGAAATCGGTGGCGAAATACGTGGCCGAAAACAGAAACTCGTTGTAGTCCACGTCGAAGCCGAAGTCCCAAGTCGTGGACTCCTCCGGGACCAGGTTCGGATCACCGTAGTAGATCGTGGATCCCATGAAGAAGTTTCCGATGAGCTGCCTCGGGGACGGCACCCTGTAAGCCTTGGCGATATTTCCGCGGAGTTTCAGGAAATCGGTCGGCGAATACGCGACCCCGAATGAGGGGATGGTCTTCGTGTAGGATCGGGAATCGTCGGCCCACGCCGGACGCCTGTCGGAAATGCTGTGGATGTCAATCGTGAACTTGTCGTACCTCACCGCGCCCGTGAAGACGAGGTTCCGCCGCTCCAGCAGGCTCAGCTTGGCCAACAGGAACGCCCCGATGTCGCTTATCTTGCTCTTGGCGAAGGAGCTGTTGACGTTCGTCGTGTACGGGGTCTGTATCTGCCTCTGGGTCATGTCGTTGCCGTACCAGTCGATGCCGGCCGTCAGATGCAGGATCCCGTAATCCCACCCGAGTTGCGCCTGAGCGCCCTGGAACGTCATCCTGTTCTCGGAGCTGTTGAAACGGTCGGTCACCCCGGCATCCAGGAATGATACCCTCCATATCTTGTACGAGCTCTTCCCGTAGTAGTATCTGACGAGCCAGTCCAGGTCACCGCGCTCGCTCTGGCCCTCGTAAATCAAATCCCCCGAATGGAGGGTCTTGTCCTGCGACTCGTCGTAACGCTTCCCCCTGTAGATCGGGGGCGTGGTGGTGGAAGTGGCGTAGTTCTCCGACGGGCTTCCTCCCTTGTCGCTCACGCTTCCCTGAAACATCACACCGAGCCTGTTGCGTTCGTCGAGATTGTACCCTAAATTGAGGTAGTATCCGTAACGTCCGCCGAGACCGGTGTTCGTGAGCGCGTCGCCGTTTCCTGTCTTGTAGTCACCCGCCTTCGTAAATCCCAGCGAAGCGGCGATATCAAGATTCCCTGACCTGCCGGACCCGGAAATGACGGACTTCGCGGTATCGAACTCGCTGAAACCCAGTTCAGCCCTCATGGCCGGGGTCTCCGCACCGCGCTTCGTGATGATGTTGATGACCCCGCCCATGCCGGCGGACCCGTACATGACCGAACCGGGCCCGTGGATGATCTCGATGTGATCGACCGCGTCGATCCCCATGATGGAGAGGGAATCGAGCCCGACCCGCCTGCCGTTCAGGAGCACCTGCACTCCGCTCAGGATATCGTTGCCGTGAGTCGACGTCGAGAACCCCCGCATCGTTATCACGTCGTTGCCGTAATTCCTGGAATTCTGGAAGTTGACCTGGATGCCGTGCTCCTCCATGATGTCCGTAAGATCGCTCGCGCCCGACGCCCGGATCTCATCTTCGGTGATAACTTCCATGTTCTGCGGGACATCCCTTATCCTCTCGAGCGTCCTGCTCGCCGTGACCACCAGCATGTCCAAAAATCCCTCTGTCGAAAGGTCCCGCTGGGACTGCGCGGCGACAGGGGCGGGCACGGCCAGCGTTGCCGCCGTCAGCGCGGCGGCCGCCGCCGCCGCAAAGAATCTTCCTCTCATAAGCCTCAATCTCCTTGTTTCTTGTTTCCTTAAAATGGCTCGAGTGCCGTCCAGAAACGGAAGCTCCGCGCCCGGACAGGCTCCGATGACCGCCTGCCGTTCC
>JAISFS010000066.1 GCA_031263485.1 Deltaproteobacteria bacterium
CGCCGCGGGTCGGGGGAGTCGCGGAGCCCGTTCCCGAACACGGACGATCCCTTCCAGCTCTCGTAGCCCGCGGACAGGCTCAGCCTGTCGTCCGGAAGCAGATGGCCCCTGGCCTTCAGGTCCCAGCCCGAGGCGGGCCTCTCCAGTGCCCCGGCATGGTCCCGGGAAGGTTTCCAGCCGGTGACCGGCCAGTAGGCGTTGGCCGCGAGCGACAGCCGCTCCCGCCAGTATTCCGCCCCGGCGCCCGCCCTCCCGTGGCCGCGCCCGATGTCCCAGTCCAGGAACGCGTTCGCGCCCAGCCCCGAGCCGTCCCCGGGGAACGCCCGGGCGCCCAGCCCGAGGTTGGCGAGGGACCTGCCGTCCCGGGAGTGCCGGACCCCAGCCTGCCCGAAGAGGGTGACCTTCTCCCCGTCCAGGAAAGGGTACAGGAAGTCCACCGCCCCGCTCGCCCCGCCGCCGCCCAGGCCCAGCTCCATCCTGGCCTTGCCGAACCGCGACAGGAAGCCAAGGGCGAGCTCCCTCGCCTTGCCTGCCGCGAGGGACGAGGCCATGTCCAGGACGGCGTCCAGCCCGTCCCCTTCGCCGTCCCTCCGCCTCGACCCCCCGGGGCCGCGGCGGCCGTCGCGGCCCCGGTCGCCTGCCGCGTCGCCCGCGGAAAGTCCGTGGGGCCTGCCGGCGTAATGGGCGTCTGGCCCGGCCCGGAAGCCCGCGGCTCCCATGCGCTCGTAGCCGGCGATATCGGTATCCGGCGAGCCGGAACCCCGTGAAGCTCCTGTCGTTGAGGAAGCTCTTGCCGTTGCGGAAGCGCCTGCCGTTGCGGAAGGGGTTGTCGCTCCCGTTGTTCCGGCCGCGGCGGAAGCGTCTGCCGCTCCGGAAACTCCGTCCCGGTCCCCTGTCGCCGCTCCGGACAGCCGCCGTGACTCGACCCTGTGCCTGCCGTCCACCAGTCCCTTGAGAGAGGCGGACGGGTCGCGGATCACGAGTCCCTTGAGGCGGACCGTCCCCCGCGCGTCGGCCCGCCTTTTTATCGTACGCAGGTTGGGGAAGGCCGGATCGGCCGCGAAACTCACCCGCCCTCCCCCGTAGGGCGTCCCGGCCTTCAGGATCACCGCGTCCACGTCCCAGCCGCCGCCCTTCCGACGCGCCGAAGTCACCAGCGCGTAGCCGTTCCGGACGACGCGCACCGGGGCTTCCGCGGGGCCTCCGGGCGTCAGCGCCCTGAAGGGCACCTCGCCCGGCGCTCCGGCGGCCATGAGACCATAGACGGCTATCCTTCCGCCAGCCTTGAGGCGCCTGGGGCCCGGGCGGAGGTTTGGCCAGTCGGGGGAGGGGACCAGGGACACGGACTCGCCCGCCGGGGCGTCGCGCCCCCCGCGGGTGAAGGCGAGCACCATGGTCCCGCTCTCGCCCGCGACCATCTGGCCCAGGACCCTCATCTCCCAGCGGTCCTCCCGCGAGGCCGGGGCTTCGGCGGACGGGTAGGCGTCAGGTTCGGTGTCCGGGCCGACTGGCTGGCCGCCGAGGGCGGCGCCCGCGGATGGGCCGTCCGACCCTGCATCGGCGGACGTGCCGTTGAAGTCCGTGCCGATGACCGGACCGACGTTTCCTATCGACACGGAAGCCCCGGAAGTGCCGGAAGCCCCGGAAGTCCCGGAAGTCCCGGAAGCCCCGGAAGTGCCGGAAACCCCGGAAACCCCGGAAGCCCCGGAAACCCCGGAAGCCCCGGAAACTCCGGAAACTCCGGAAGTACCGGACGTGTCTGCATCGGCCTGGGTTCCTGAGGCGAGTCCGGACGCCGCCAAGCCCGAGCCGGGCGTAGGGAGGTCCCATTCGGAGACGGCCCCTTGATTGGCGTCTCCGGCGAAAGGACGGTTCCCGGAAAACCTTCCGGAGGACGCGGCGCCGGGACCGTCTCCTTCCAGCGCCTCGAAGGCGCGGTCCAGGGATGCCGGGCCCGAAGTCATGAAATGGGTCCTGGCACCCTCTCCCGCCTTGTCAGCCCGCACGCAGACGGCGCAGGCGAAAACGATGACGATGCTCAATATCCCGGCAAGCGGGCGGTACGCCTTGAACTCTGTCACGTGGATAACCTTCCGACCCTTTCTGGTCTGGCCGACGCGGACGTATCAACGGGAGTGACCCGGATGGCCGACGGCGGACTGGATGCTGAAATCGTTGCTGAAATCGTTGGCGGATTGGATGCAGAAATCTTTGGCGGATAGGATGCAGAAAACGTTGGCCGCTTGCGGACGAGTTTGCGGCCTTGTTGCGTAAGGGCGGCGGGCAGATGCCGATGCCGGTCGGGGCGAGGGCGGCGGCGGAAAATTTTCATGTCGGATGCCTTGAAGCTGTCACGTCTGGACACGTTCGGACACGACAGTTCATGGCAGTCCATGGACGTAGAGGATGGCGAGCGCAACTCGCCTGGCAAAATCAGATAGGCGATATCGGATAAGCTGACAGTGGCGGGGAAATATGGAGAGATCATGACGATCGTCATGAATAAATTTTGGTATCATTTAAAGATTTGGCAATGACGGGATCCTGCGGGATGTTCGTTGCAGTTCGGTCGAACCGTTGGCGTCCGGCGGACGGCATGGCCTCAGCCCGTCCCGAAACGGCGAGGCGGGCGAGGTGCTAGGGGGTCTAAGGCCTTGGGCCCATGCCGCTCTCCGGCATTCTGGTGCGCGGTCGGGGCGGGCTCTCCTTCGAATAGACCTCGGTCGGGACGAGGTTTCCTCCGGGGCTCTCTTTCCGGGGCTGGTTGCGCTTGGGGGCCTTCGGGCGTTCAGGCGGATCCGGAGCCTTCGGAGCGGGCCCCTCCGGGCGGGGCGTCGGCGGGATGCCGGACGGCGAGTGCCACCCTGCGGGCGGTGTCGCGTCCGCGAACTGGGGAACCGTACGCGGCGAGACGGGCTCGCGGGGAGCGTCGCGAAGCGGAGTCCGCGTAGCGAATTGCGGGGAAACGGTCGATGTCGCGTTCATCGGTTGGTTGGCGGCGGGTCTCTGCGGGATGTTCCCTTGTGTGTACGCCTGCTGAGCGTTCCTCTTGGCCGCCGTATGCTGAACGTTATTCTGGACCGGCGCCTGCTGGGCGTTCCTCTGGACTGCGGTCTGCTGAACGTTACTCTGGATCGGTTCCTGTTTGGCGTTCCTCTGGACTGCGGTCTGCTGAACGTTACTCTGGATCGGTTCCTGTTTGGCGTTCCGTTGGACCGCCGCCTGCTTGGCTTTCAGATGAGCGTTCGCCTTCAAGGCGAGCGGAGCGGAGTTCCCCGCAGGCGACGGTCCGGGGCGCCCCGCCGGGAACGCGGCGGACTGCGCCTCTCTGAGCCGGACCGACGTCTCCTTTGCGTCGGCATCGTCCGGGGGCATACCGGCACTCAGGCGCTCGACGGCGTGCGCCTGGCCGAGCGCGAGGGTCAGGTCCTCCGAGACGATCGGTATCTCCTCCGACACGGCGCCCGCCGCGGTCTCGCCCGCCGCTGTCACGATCGGCGGGAGCTCGCTCGTGTGCGGGACGACGCGCTGCCCCTCCGGCTCGCACCAGTGGCCGAGGCTCATCTCCTCGGGCAGGAGATCGGAGGTGATCGGGCGGGACCTGCTGTCCCAGGGCTCGGATTCCCCGGTTGCGGCGAGCTGCGCGCCTTC
>JAISFS010000067.1 GCA_031263485.1 Deltaproteobacteria bacterium
AGCATGCCTCCCCTCCCGCGGGAGCATGCCTGCCTTACCATAACCATCTGTCTGATAGTGTAATTCCGCCTGATTTTTGATTCACGTTAATTCAAGTATATTTGATATCCAATATCCAACGTCCGCTGTCACTTTATAACCCTATATCCCTCTTCAATTTCCATACGCTTCAAGATGCGTTTGCGGCGCCATCGGTTGCCATGCCCTTTGGCTTGTTTCCACGATCGCCATATGCCGTTATGATCCGAATCCCGAGGTGAAGCCGCAAGGTCTTTTCTTCCATCGCGGATGGCCGGCGCTTCCGACGCGAAAGGCAAACGTGCGCCGCAAGACGATGCCGCAGCCTTCCCCTTTCATTCGTGTCGCTCCGGTTAGCCGTGCAGAGACCGCCTTCGCTCTGATCCCGATCCCGAGCCCCACTATTCATGGCCGTTGCCGCAACCATGATGAGTCATGGCTTTTCACGATACGACTTACCGGTTGGTCAACTTCTCTAATCGCCTTTCTGTAAGGCCAACCGAGCTCGACTGAGATTCGATCCCGACCGCGCGATCGCGTCTTGCGGGACGAAAGGCCTCTGATTCCCGGCAAAAACTTGTGATCCCCGCCCCGATAATATAAAATGCGTTCACGGACCGATTCGCGCCGTTCCGGCAAGGCACCCGCCGCGCCGCATGGACGGATCGGCGGAGGACCGCCCAAGGCTTTCAAGGACTCCGACGGGGCGCCACGGCCCCTCAAGAAAACCCCGGACCCCGCCCGGGTCGCCCCCGCGAGCCAGGGCCTCCGGGCGCGCCTCGGCGCCCGCAAGGAAAAACAGAGCCTATGCCGGAATCCGAACTTGACGAGGGACTGCTTCAGGAATTCATCACCGAATCCAAGGAGCTCCTGGAGGAGTTCACCGCCAGCCTCTCGGCCTTCGAGGCCGATCCCGGCAACCTGGAGCACATCAACCCCGTCTTCAGGGCGGCGCACACGCTCAAAGGGTCCTCGGCCTTCTTCGGCCTGAACCACATCAAGGATTTCGCCCACAAGCTGGAGAACCTGCTGGACGACATCAGGCACGGGAAGCGCGAGGCCTCACCCAAGGCCATCGAGTTCCTCTTCCTGGCGGGCAACCACCTGAAGACCATGTTCGACCGGCTCTCCAACGGGGACCGCTCCGTGAACCTCCTGCCCGAGGAGGCCAAGTTCCAGGAGGATCTGGTGGCCTTCATCGGCGGGGACGGGGCCGCCGGAGCGGGCGGCGGCGACTTCCGGGACTCCTGCCTCAAGATCAAGGCCATACTGGCCGAGGCGATGGATTCCGGCACGGACCCCGACCGCCTTATCCAGGACATCACCGACATCGTGAACCGCCTCCCCTTGGAGGAGGACAAGAAGAAGGACGCCAAGGCGGAGCGCCAGCGCCCGGAAAGCGCCGCCTACCAGGGCACGGACCTCACCGCGCCGGTCCTGGCCGCCTTCGACTGCCTTAACGCGCCCGCCTTCGATCCCAAGGCCTTCGACGCGGCCATGAAGGAGCTCGCGGGCATCGTGGAGGGCAACGCCTGGGAGCCTTTGAAGCCGGCCTTCGAGGAGGCGTCCAGCGACTTCACCGCCGTCTTCGAGAGCGGGCTGGACTTCGATCCGATCCTGGCCGGCCTCGTCAAATCCAAGTTCGAGGTCTTCCTGGACAAGCTTGATCTCGCATACCCCGGAGCCGCCGCTGCCGCCGCCGACGCGCCCGCGCCGCCGGCCGAGGGGGAGGCCAAGCCCGAGGAGAAGGGCGACAGGGAGGGCGACAAGCGCGACAAGGGCCAGGAGCGCAAGACCATGCGCATCTCCGAAGAGAAGGTCGACGGCTTCATGAGCTACGTGGGCGAGCTCATCGTGACGGCCGAGACCTTCAACTACCTCCAGAAGACCATCGAGCAGGAGAAGGTCAACCCCAACACCATCCGCGCCTTCAAGAACGCCAACCAGGCCTTCCGCGAGCTCTCGGACGAGCTCCAGGAAAGCCTCATGGAGATCCGCCGCGTCCCCATCAAGGGCATCCTGCAGAAGGTCAACATGATGTCCCGGGAGCTCTCCCACCAGCTGGGCAAGAAGGTCCGCGTGGTCCTGGAGGGCCAGGACGTCCAGCTGGACAAGTCGATAGCGGAGTCCCTTGAGGCGCCGCTGGTCCACGTGGTCCGGAACTCCCTTGACCACGGCATAGAGCTTCCCGACGCGCGCGACGCCTCCGGCAAGGCCCAGGAGGGGCTCCTGCGGGTCTCGGCCTCGGCGGACAAGGAGTTCTTCTACCTGGTCGTGGAGGACGACGGCCAGGGCATCGATCCCGAGAAGATGCGCAAGGTGGCCATCGACAAGGGCTCGCTCACCGAATCCCAGGCCCAGTCGCTCACCGACAAGGAGGCCATCGGGCTCATCTTCGGCGCGGGCTTCTCCACCGCCAGGGAGATAACGGACGTCTCGGGCCGCGGGGTCGGCATGGACGTCGTCCGCACCAACATATCCGCCCTGAACGGCACCATCAACGTGGACTCCCAGGTGGGCCACGGGACCACCATCACCCTGAAGATCCCGCTCTCGGTGACCCTCCAGGTGATAAAGGCGCTTCACGTGCGCGTGGGCCAGGCCAACTTCATCATCTCCCTGGACGAGATACTGGAGAGCCTGCGCCCCAACCCGGACGAGCTGTCCACCGTGGAGGGCCGGGGGCTCATCCTCAACCGCCGCGGCCAGATAACGCCCCTCATCAAGCTTTACGAGATCTTCGATCTGGAGCCCGAGCACCCCGACCCGGCGGACGGCCTCCTGGTCATGGTGGAGACCCCCGCCGGGCGCTACGCGCTTCTGGTGGACGAGGTTATGGGCCAGCAGCAGGTGGTCGTGAAGGAGCTGGGCGAGCAGTTCAAGCGCCTGAACTTCCTGGCCGGCTCGGCCCTCCTGGGAGACGGCGGGCTGGGCCTGGTGCTCGCGGCGGACGGGGTGGTCCGCCTTGCCTTCGGGCTCAACTGACCGCTTCGGGCAAGGTCCGTTCCCGGGTCCGCCCGTATTCCCGGGTCCTGGCCCTGAGCCGCGGTTCCCCGGGTACCCTGATCTTGCCCTCATCCGGGGCGTCGGGATTCCGGGCCGCAGCCCTTGAGCCGGCGCGTCGGGATTTCCGGCTCCCGGCCTTGTCCGGGTCATCGGGATTTCCGACCGCATACCCTACCCCGGGTTCTCGGCCGCAACCGATAGGGTACCCCGCCGATGTCACGCCAAGCGCCTGTCTTGCGGTTGCCCGAGATCTTTGCGTCCCGCCGCGTACCGGGCTAGAATTGCCCTAATGGACCAACTTCCGGGCCGGGAGTCCCTTCAGGCGGGGTTGCGGGCGGCCGCCGCCCCGCTCTCCCGGGGTTCGCCTCCCGAACGCGTTCCGCGACCCGCGCGGCCCGCACCATCCCCAGATCCTGCCGCTCCCGTCGACGACCTGGGCGGCAGGGAAAAGAACGTTTCCTCATGACCACTGAAACCGGCAAAGTCTTTCTCCTTCCCGGCGAGTACTTCATCAGCAAGCAGCCGAACGTCATCTCGACCCTGCTCGGATCCTGCGTGGCCGTATGCCTCTACCACCCGCAACTGAAGTTCGGCGGCATGAACCACTTCATGTTGCCGTCCAGCCCGAACAAGGAGCGGAGCGGGAAGTACGGCGACTACGCGACCGGGGTGCTCCTTCAGTTCATGGAACGCACGGTAGGTACCCTTAACGGCCTCCAGGCCATAATCTCCGGAGGGGCCAACGTGATAAACGCCATCTCCACCGGGATCCAGATCGGCCAGCGCAACATCGAGGTCGCCAGGGAGATCCTGAAGAAGCACAACATCCCCATCATCAGGGAGAACATCGGCGGCACCCTTGGCATGAAGCTCCATTACCAGAACTGGGACAACAGGCTCACGGTCGAGCAGATGGACCGCAACACCATGAGCGGATCGCTGGTCGCCCGCGAGGAGGCGGGCCGAGGCGGCGCGACCTCCTTCGGCTCACCCGGGGCGGCGTCCGCCCCAAGGCCCTTCTCCGCCCCCGCCGCCCCCGCTTCCACCAGGCCCTTCGGCGCGTCCCCGCCGAAGCCCTTCTCGGCGGCCAAGCCCGCCGCGCCTGCCAGCCCTTCCGCCGCCGCGGCTGCGCTCGCGCCCGCGTCCTCCAAGCCGGTGGCGGCGGGAGGCCGAATCAAGGTCCTTATCGTCGACGACTCGTCGATCGTCCGGAACCTCCTGTCCAAGGCCCTGGAGGGGGAACCCGACATCCGCGTGGTGGGGGCCGCCAAGGACGCCTACGAGGCCAGGGAGATGCTCCTCGAGCTGGGCCCCGACGTGGTCACCCTGGACATCGTGATGCCCAAGATGGACGGGGTCACATTCCTCAAGAAGCTCATGGTCTACTTCCCCGTACCGGTCATCATCTGCAGCACCATCGCCAAGGCCGGAAGCGCGGCCGAGCTCCGGTCCGACAAGATCGGGGCCGTGGACGTGATCGACAAGGAAAGCCTGAACCTCTACCACGGCCTCGACACCGTGAAGAAGATCCTCGTCCCCAAGATCAGGGCCGCCGCCCGGACCCGGGTGGTCAAGAAGAGCAAGGAGGAGGTGGCAGGCATCTGAAGCGGGGGAACCGGACTGAAGCCGGTCAGCCCGAAGGCCGCGCCGCGGGCAAGCCCGGGCGGTCCGCGGTTCCGGACGCGAGGCTCCGCCCGGAACCCTTCAAGCCCTTGAGGCGCACCGACCGCCAGGCATCCCGCCATCGGGGCCGAAACCGTGCCTTCAAGCAAAGGTAATATGGCAGCTTGTCCAAAGAAACCTCGCTTCCGGGCGACTGCGTGCCGCGGCTCCGGACGCCCGGAAGCGGCGCTTGCCCCGGCGCTGGCGGCGGCGTTAGCCATGGCGCTCCCGTCCGGCGCGTCGACCCTTTCCGCCGACCCGCCTGCGCTTTCCGCAGGCTCGCGGGCGACCGCGCACGCGTCGGCCAACGACGGCGCGACCGCGGACGACGTCGCGACCGACCCATCGGCGTCCGCCCGATTACCCCGCGCGGGAGCGCCGGTCGTAAAGGCCCTGGCCGCCCGCGAGCTTGCCAAGCCGCCCAAATATACGCAGGGTCTGTTCTTCCTGGGGGATCTGCTCTACGAGTCCTCCGGTCTCTACGGCAGGTCCCAGCTGAACGTCTGGAAGGCCGCTGGCGACTCGCTCGTGCTCGCGGCGGGCGTCTGCCTGCCGGAAAACGTGTTCGCGGAAGGCGCGGCGCTGGCCCTCGGCGCCGTGACGGTGCTCACCTGGCGCGAGAACCTGGCCATGAGGTTTACGCCGGAGCTTGAGCACACGGACCGCGCCTTCTTCGCGGGACAGGGCTGGGGCCTCGCCTGGGACGGGGAAAGGCTCTGGCGCTCGGACGGGTCCAACAGGCTCCAGGCCCACGATCCGCTTAACTTCGGCGCCGCAGGCCCCCCCCTCGCGGTCACGGACGCGGGAATCCCCGTGTCGCTCCTGAACGAGCTGGAATACGATCCCGGAACGGGACTCCTCCTCGCGAACGTCTACCAGACCGACCGTGTGGCGGCGATAGATCCCGCGACCGGCGACGTGTCGTTCTGGCTGGATTTCGCGGCCATAGCCGCGCCCGTGAGGTCCCGTCTCAAGACGTCCGACACCGTCCTGAACGGTCTGGCCATCGACTCAGAAGGTCGGCTTTACGCCACGGGAAAGATGTGGGACCGGATCTTCCAGGTGGAATACAGTCTCCCGCAAGGCATCGGGTCCAGGGATCCTCCGCCTTCGGAAGCCTCGGACCCTCCGGTCTTCCCGGAGCGCCTCAAGGCGGGGTGCCCCGTAGGGCCAGTTCCCTGAAACGCGTGCGCGCCGACGCGGGTTAACGCCCGCCTCGTCCGGCAATCTGGACACGGGACGAGCTGGACACGGGCAAGCTGGACACGGGCAAGCTGGACACGGGACAAGCTGGACACGGGCACGCTGGACACGGGCACGCTGGACATGGCCCTTGATGCCAAAGACCCCGCCATGACTTCGGGATGCCCGGGGCGCCGATGCGGTCAAGGTCGGACGCGTGTCCGAAAATATTCGCGACGAAGCGCCGACTTGTCGCTTGTCCGGCGTGGAGTCGCCTTTCCCGGCACGGGGATGGCCGCACACTGCTAATGCGCACCGTCTTTCCCCGGTTTTTCCGCGTTTGCGCGCGGGCCGCCGCCGGACCGGATGCCGTCATAAATATTCTGTTATTACAGTCATTTACCCTGGCGCCTTGGCCTGCGCAATCAAGGGAGCGGAACGAAAACGGCAACGCCGATCCCGAAAGACCTACGAAACCGCCTGATCTGGCGCTTGCCCGGGTTCCCCCGGAACGCCATGGGAGCCGTCAAAAATATACTGAAATGTTTTTCAGTTATTTCAAGCACTTGCGCCAAAGATACCCTTCCGCGGCTTTCAGGGCCGCAGTCGGAAGGCTCCGCGCGTACCGGAACAGGAAAAAGGAAAGTCCGGATGCCGGCCTTGACCGCGCCCATGGCGCTGCCCTTGCTTGAAATCCGCCCCTTCCTTGACAATGCTTCTTTTTTTCTGTTTAAATCATAGTATATGGGCGGCTGCCGACTGAAACAGACACTTCGTCGCGCCCCATAGACCCTCCCGGCCGGATGCCGGGGAGGGTGACCGCCGCCGGGACCCGACGGGCCCCGATCCTTGAAAGGCATAGGCCGCCGCCGGCCGGAAGCCCCGAGATGCCGCGACGCGGTATTCTTGACCGCATTCCTGGCCTGCAAGCGTCCAAAGAGGTTCACCATGAAACTAGGGTCCAAGATCTTCTTCGGGTTCACCGCCACAAGCGTCATCTTCCTCGTGATCGCCATAATCATCGGGCTGTCGGTGCGTAAGGTGCAGCACGAGACGCTGGACCTCCGCGACGTCGTCATGCCAGGAAACGATCTCGCCGCCTCGCTGCAGATGAACATGCTCCTGGAATCCCTTAACGTCCTGGAGTACAGCTACGACTACGTCGACGCCACCTGGACGGCGGCGGAGGGATACCGCTCCGTCGTGGGCGACCAGCTGGGCAAGCTCCGCACCTCGTTCGCCCAGGGCCTCGCCGCCGACAACCCCACCGTCAGGGACCTTGAATCCCAGGTGGAGAAGCTCCACGCCGACTTCGTATCCATCGCCTCGGGCCTTCCGCGGATAGCCAAGGACATCGCTGACAACCGCACTTCCGCGATGAACAACTTCAACGCCTTCCAGGAACAGATAGTCCAGTACCGGAGGCAGCAGGAGCAGCAGCTCCTGGACACCCTGAACAACCCCGCCTCCGACGTCAACGCCGTCAAGCGGGCATACAGCAACGTCCAGGCCGCCTACGGGCTGGAAGGCACCAGCGCCAACTTCTACATCGACATGCTCCGCGGACTGTACTACCACGACCCCGCCCGCTTCAAGCTGGCGATCGAGGAGGCGCAGAAGCTGGTCGACTCGACCAAGAAGATGCAGGAGGAAGCGGCGGTCCAGGCCTTCAAGGACCAGCTGGGCAGGATCATCGAGACCGGGCAGACCTGCATCACCGCGCTCAACAACCTCCAGACCACGATGACCACGGACAACGAGACCAAGCCCAAGCGCGTCGCCGCCCGGACCTCGATGCTCAAGACCACCGCCGACATGAACGATTCCTTCACGACCCTCGCTAACGACTTCGCCGACCGTTCCACCGCGTCCCTGAACCGGTCGGTGGTGACCCTCATCGCCGGCATCATAGTGGCCATCGTCATCAGCATGCTCCTGGGCGTCTTGATCACCCGGAGCATCACGGTCCCCATCAACGCGGTAATCACGGTCCTGGCGGACGGCGCCCAGGAGGTGGACACCGCGTCGGGAGAGCTCTCCGGGGCATCCAACACCCTGGCCGAGGGCGCCACGGAAAACGCGGCCTCGCTGGAGGAGACCAGCGCCGCGCTGGAGGAGCTCTCCTCCATGACCAAGCGGAACTCCGACAACGCCGTCGAGGCCAACTCGCTCATGGCCCAGACCAACGACGCCGTGAACCGCGCCGAGAGCTCCATGGCCAACGTCATCCAGGCCATGGACCAGATAGCCACCTCCGGAAACGAGATCGGCAAGATCATCAAGACCATCGACGAGATAGCCTTCCAGACCAACCTGCTGGCCCTGAACGCCGCGGTCGAGGCCGCGCGCGCGGGCGAGGCGGGCGCCGGCTTCGCGGTCGTCGCGGACGAGGTGAGGAACCTCGCCATCAGGAGCGCGGACGCGGCCAAGAACACCGCCGATCTCATCGCGGCCACGATCTCCAACATCAATTCCGGCTCCGAGATGGTGAACTCGACTTCCGAGAACTTCCACAACGTGGCCACCAATTCCGCCAAGGTAGCCCAGCTGGTGTCGGAGGTGGCCGAGGCCTCCAAGGAGCAGAGCCAGGGAATCAACCAGATCACCACCGCCATGACCCAGATGGACAAGGTGACCCAGTCGAACGCGGCGTCGGCCGAGGAGTCCGCGAGCTCCGCCGGCCAGCTCTCGGTCCAGGCCGGCAACCTCATGAGCGCCGTCGATGACATAACGATGATCGTTCACGGCCGCAACGGCTCTCCGGGCATGCGCCCTGTCAAGCCCTCGGGCGGCTCCCGGCCCAAGCAGGTCCTGACCGGCCCGCCCCCCTCCCCGCGGAAGGCTCCGGTCAGGAAGGCGGAGGCCGCCGGCGCCTTGCCCATGGACAACGACGACGACTTCGAATTCTAAACCCTCACGAAGATCCTGGTTTCAGGCAGGCCCCCGCCCCTCCGCAAAGGGACGGGGGCCTGTTTTCGTCTCGCGGCACGTCCCCTGGCGTGTTCCAATGCCTCTTTTTCCGGACATCGTCTCGTCGCGTTGTAACTGACCTTGCAAGGCGCTTTCGCGATTACGCGCTCTCCCGGGCGCGCCTTTCGGCGCGTTGTCGCTGGATTCGGTTCCTGAGCATCGCCAATCCCCAACGTTCCGCCTGTCGCGACCTGCCGTTTTGTCCGGAAAGCGACATCAGCCCTTGTCACGTAATTTCCGACAGATTGTCAAAACCGTCAGATGCTCCGCGGCGCTTCCCTCAGGCTGTGGATGAGCGTCAGATCATCGGAGTCTGCCGCCTTCGGCGGGCGGCTGGCGAGCGCTATTGCATCGAAGACCGCGGATTCCGGCGGGGTGGTCGAGAGACAAATCGCCGAAGACTGCGGATTCCGGCGGGATATGGGTCGGGAGGCAGATCGCCGAAGACTGCGGATTCCTGCGGGATATGGGTCGGGAGGCAGATCGCCGAAGACTGTGGATTCCTGCGGGGTGTGGGGCGAGTGGCAGATCGCCTAAGACTGCGGATTCCTGCGGGATATGGGTCGGGAGGCAGATCGCCGAAGACTGCGGATTCCTGCGGGGTGTGGGGCGAGTGGCAGATCGCGCCGCTACTGTGGCCTTCGACGGGCAGTGGGTTAGGAATGACAGAGTAGTACCTAAGCCTGCTTTCAATGGCAGGCAGTGTTGCAGGGCGTCAGAATGTCAGGAACTTCGGCCTCCGTCGGTCCGTGCGGCTAAAGGCAGGTCGCTCCAACCTGCGGCTTCAGCCCTGAAACGAGCGGGTCGCCAGATTGAAGCAACCTGCGTACTCCGCCGGATACTGACGGGTCGCCAGTGCCTGGGGTTACGGGCGGTTCTTCGAGAAAACGGGCCGACGGGACGCCTTTCGCGCTTTTGAAAAGCCTCATGCGATCACATGACGGCCTTCGTGGCAAACCGCCGGCAACGAACCGCGTCTGCAGTCGCCGGGTTGGCTTTGACGCGGAATCGGATGCTGCGAGCCGCAAGCGAAATCCGTACCTTTGAACAGCCGATGTCAGGGGCGGACGCGTTCCGGCGCCGTCGCGCCTCACCGCGACCGTCCGCGCTATCGGCTCCGCCTTCACGACGGACCCGTCCGCCGGCGGGTTTCCGAACCCCAACGACCCCCCCTGTTCGGCCCGGCGAATCCGACGCGACATTGCTGCCGGCAAGCGGGACAGGACGCCTGCCCGATAACGCCGACCGCAGATCCCACCGGCAATCTCCCGATCCCATACGGCCTTTCGCGAAAGCCCGCGGATCACCCGCAACGGCCCGGTCAGCGCCGGACCGCTTCCCTGGACAACCGGGCCGGTAAGGCTTAAACCGCTGACGTTCCCCATGGAAAGCCGAGGCTTCCATTTCCGTACCCTGACGCGGGACGCGGTTTCTTTCGGGACCCGTCCCTTCACATGGATCCCCGACCCGCGTTTTCCGCGCGGCAACCGCCGCCTAATCCCTAATCTAACGGAATTCTTGAACCGTTCCGGACACGCCCGGACACGTAAATCAGCCGATTCGCGAAACGTGAGCAATTGCGGCTCATTCGCGGAATTCACACGTCATTTCCCGAATCGCGCCGGAAGAGCGGACGCTTTCGGCATACGGACGGACATGACCTTTAACGCACGGCATTTTACGATAGGATGATGCCTTCAATTTTTGAACTGGAGTGCCGCAAAAGCGATCATGAATCTTACGAAATGCATTGATACATAAGCGATTACACGAACAGACCAGACAAAATCTTTGCCGAAAATATTTTTTCCACTACATTTTCGGTAATATTTTTGTTATAAAATAGCTAATGTCGGCGGACACGCCGTTCCGCCGCGCCTCAAAGCCCCTCGGCCGGATGCCCGGGGGATGTCCGCATCCGGGGGCCGAAACGGGCCCCGCACCCCGAAAACATCGGCCGGCGAAAGCCGGAAGGCCCAAAGACGCCGTGCCGGCTACCGCCGGAACTGCATTCAGGCCTGTTCGCGTCAAAGGTGATTCGCCATGAAACTAGGATCCAAGATATTCTTAGGGTTTGCAGCCACCTGCGTCATCTTCCTCGCGATCTCCATCATCACCGGGCTTTCGGTCCGGGGGGTGCAGGACGAGACGCTGAATCTCAGGGACGTCGTCATGCCCGGCAACGATCTCGCCGCCATGCTCGAAGTGAACATCATGATGGAATCGATAAACGTCCTGGAGTACAGCTTCGCCTACGACGAATCCGACTGGGCGGAGGTGGAAGGCTACCGCGCGCAGACGGAAGACACGCTGGGCAAGATCCGCACCGCGTTCGCCCAGGGCCTTGCCGCCGAAAACCCCGCCACCAGGACCCTGGACGCCCAGGTCGAGAAGCTCCACGCGGACTTCGTGACCGTCTCCTCGATCCTCCCGCAGATTGGCAAGGACATAGTGGACAACCGCACGATCGCGCTCAACAACTTCAACTCCTTCCAGGATCAGGTTATCCAATACAGGAAGCAGCAGGATCAGCGGATCATCGAACTCCTTTCGGCCCCCTCCCTCGACCCGGAGTCGCTCAGGCGCGGCTACAGCAGGGTCCAGGCCGCCTACGAGCTGGAAAGCACCAGCGCCGACTTCTACATCGACATGCTCCGCGGCCTGTACTACCGCGACCCCGAGCGCATGAAGACGTCCATCGAGAAGGCCCAGAAGCTGGTCGAATACGCCAGGCAGGTCCAGTCCGTATCCGTCACGACGGCGTACCAGCAGCAGCTTGGCAGGATCATCGATACCGGTCAGTTCTGCATCGTGGCGCTCACCAACCTCGAGTCCTCGATCGCCGCGGAAAGGGACAACAGCCCCAAGCGGCTCGAGGCCCAGGACGCGCTTCTGATGACCGCCTCCGAGATGGGCAGGTCCTTCACGGACCTCACGAACGAGTTCGCCGACCACTCCAACTCCTCCCTGGGCCGGGCGCTCGCGATCCTCGTGGGCGGCATCCTGGCGGCCATCGCCCTCAGCATGATCATGGGCTTCATCATCGTCAGGAGCATCACTGTCCCCGTCAACGCGGTCATCTCGGTCCTGGCGGTCGGCGCCCAGGAGGTGGACACCGCGTCGGGCGAGCTCTCCGGCGCCTCCAACGCCCTGGCCGAAGGCGCCACGGAAAACGCGGCCTCGCTGGAGGAGACCAGCGCGGCGTTGGAGGAGCTTTCCTCGATGACCAAGCGGAACTCCGACAACGCCGTCGAGGCCAACTCGCTCATGACCCTGACCAACGATGCCGTGAGTCGCGCCGAGAGCTCCATGGCCAACGTCATCCAGGCCATGGAACAGATTGCGATATCGGGAAACGAGATCGGCAAGATCATCAAGACCATAGACGAGATAGCCTTCCAGACCAACCTGCTCGCCCTTAACGCCGCCGTGGAAGCCGCCCGCGCGGGCGAGGCGGGGGCCGGCTTCGCGGTCGTCGCGGACGAGGTTAGGAACCTCGCCATCAGGAGCGCCGACGCCGCCAAGAACACCGCCGACCTCATCGCCGCGACGATCTCCAACATCGCCTCCGGATCCGAGATGGTCAACTCCACTTCGGAGAGTTTCAACAGCGTCGCTGCCAACTCCTCAAAGGTGGCCCAGCTCATTTCCGAGGTGGCCGAAGCCTCCAAGGAGCAGAGCCAGGGCATCAGCCAGATCAACACCGCCATGACCCAGATGGACAAGGTCACCCAGTCCAACGCCAGCTCTGCCGAGGAGTCCGCGAGCTCCGCGAACCAGCTCTCGATCCAGGCAGGCAACCTCATGAGCGCCGTCCAGGACATCACGATCATCGTGCACGGCCGCAACGGCGAACGCGGCACGAATCCCGCGGTCGCGAAGGGAGCCGTCCACAGGCCGGTCCCGGTCGCGCCGCCCCCCGTCCCCCGCAGGGCCTCGCCCCCCCGCAAGCCACCGGCCAGACGCGCCGAGTCCGTATTGCCCATGGACAACGGCGACGATTTCGAATTCTAGACCCGGCGAAGTGTCCCGACAGACGCTTATCCCCAGTTCAGGGATAACCCGACGTGTCCGTCCCCGGTCCGTGAGGAGGCAGACGAGAGCGGCCCGTTTTTCGGCCCGCCCGCGCCGCTCCTTCTGAGCCTGCCGGCTGCCTTGGAGTCTACCCCAGTCCCGGGGCGTCGCGCCGGAGACGGGACTCCCCTCGGGATAACGAGCCGCCGGGAGGCTATCCGTCCGGCACCCGGATGACGGGGAACTCCTGGACGACGATGATGCCGAAACGCCTGCGGCCGCTGAAAGCCGCAGGCGATCGAAACGGACCCGTTTCGCCGCCGACGGGCTCCGGGACATAAGGGCGCGCCATTCGCCTGGCCGTCCGCCGGACCCGCGGCCGGACATCCGATCCGCCGCCAAGGGCCCGCGGAGGGCTTTCCAGGCCACCGCCCCGCCAGGCCCGGTCGACGGGACACCACCCGGAGGTGGTCCTTCGACCGGGCCTGACCATGCCGGGCCGGGGCTCCCCCGGACCCCGCCGGAAAGTGACATCACCGGATAACGCCGTGCGCGCAGGACTCGATCTCGCGGGAAAAGCGGTTGCCGCCCAGCCGGGTGAGCCTGCGTCAGAGCCGCCTAAGATGTCCTGGAGCGGGATACGCCTGCCCCTGATGCCTCAGCTCCCTTAGCGGATCCTGCCTGAAAACGGGTTACGTGGCGACCTCGAATAACCCGGGGCCGCATTGCCGCACGATCCAGACAGTCGCCCCAACATGCCTTGCAGGGCGGAGGCGGCGGATCGCCTCGTTCCGGGAAGCGGGAACCTGATCGGCCCGGCATGATGGCGCTCAGGTTCCCAGAGCGATGGCACGTCTGACCGGGCCCCGGTCTCCATGGCCGCGTCCGGCCACATTTCCCTGAAGACCAGCGCCCCGCGCCCAACTCCGCAACCTATATCGCCGCCGAATGCGCCTGGGGATTATCCCGTGCATAGGGTCCCAGATGCGCCCCGAAAGCGTCCGCATAAGTCCTTCCCCGGCATCGTGGCGGGCCGGTCGGGCGTGTCCTCATACCGGAACGCCCCTCAATGTCGAACAGGGGTCTCAGGCGACCTTTCAGGCGCCTTGCGCGCCCGATGCCGGGACCCGCGTCAAAAGGGGGAGGGATAATCCGGCTCGGCCGGAAGAACCCGCTCGCGACCTCGACCCTGCCCTCCCCGGCCTTTCCGTCCCGCGTCCTGGAGTACATATCCCGGAGCCGCACCGCGTGATGCATTCCGCAGGTCCGCGAGAGGATCGCCGTCCAGGGCGCGGAGCGTTGCGCGATCCTCCCGGCGGACCCCTGACCGGACCTTCCAGGCGGCTCCGACTTCGGGGACACCCGAAGCGGCGCGTCCGGGACCGGCGCCGCTAATCCGTCCCAGAGCGCCAGGTTCGGGTGGATCTGCCCGGCATTCTCACCGGTGAGGGACGCGGGATAGTGAACGCGGCCTCCGCGCTGTCCGGTATCCCATCTCCGCCGAAGCCCCTCTCGGCCTCGTCGGGTAAAAACACTCTTCCGGCGAGATGTCTTCAGCCGATACCGGCACTGTTCCAAGCCTGTCCGAGGCTCACCTGAGCCGCCTCCCAGCGATTCAAGACAGCTTACGATGTCCTGCTTCAACAGGAACGGAGGCTCTGTCCCTGCGACCGATGCGGGCCGGTCGAGCGACGGGCTGGCGCGGGAGGATCGAGCGACGGGCAGGCGCGGGAGGATCGAGCGACGGGCTGGCGCGGGTCCGGAGCTCGGCTATGAGGGCTTTCTTCGTCCCAACCTACGCGTTACCGGCCTCCAACGGCAGGGCGGATCACTTAACCTCACGGTCCGGACATGTCAGCTTCGCTCGCCTTCCCAGCGCGTTGCGAATGTCCCAAAGCCTGTCCTCCGCCGACTCCAAGAGGGCGGGGCCGCCCTCCTGCCAGCCGGGCCCACCTCCGCCATGGCGGGGTCGCCCACCCGAGGCGGCAGCCGGGCTCAGCGCTCCGGACCGGCTCATTCGTCTCGATAATCCGGATCCCACTTCAGGCAAACCGGCCAAGGAAGGCATGTCGCGCCGAGAGCTCGCCCTGCCTGCCGTCGTTTAGAGCTGACCAGAGCGAAGTGGCGATCCGTCACGTCCCCCTCCCTTTTCCCCGGGAACATTATCTTGCCTAACTCCAGGCCCGTTCCCGGGGGGAGCAGACCCGTACCCGGGGGAGCAGACCCGTATCCGGGGGAGCTGGCCCGTACCCGCGTGGGGGCGGCAAACATGCCCTCCGAGGAAGTCTGCGGCGATCCGCCGTGGGAGGACCTTCCGCCGCAGGCTGGCTTCCGTCCAGATGGATATCTGGGCATCGCCTGTGCCATGCTGCGCCATGCCGTTCCCCTGCCAGAGGCCGGCCCCCCGGCTACCCACCTCTGAGGGCATGTTCTCCGGGAGGAGCGGCGGTCAAGGCTTCCCGCATCTCGCGGGTGAAATTTGCGCCGCAATTTCAGCGACTTAAGGCGGAAGACTGAGCCCGTCAACCGAAAATCCAATGATCCCAGTTGTCTGCCGAGCTTCGGGTCCCTCGGCTTGTCGGCGTTTCAGTCCCGTAAGGCCGCAGGCATCGGATTGTCCGGGTCAACCGGCGGGAATGCCGCTTCTGCCGAAGTCGTGCGGGCCGGGCGTAACGGGAGACGGGCGACCGGGAAGCGGAACACATGTGCGGCTGGGCTTCCGCAAAATTTCTTGCAATGCCGCGTCTCCCGCTTCAGGGGGAAGACACAGGTCCTTCTGGAATTAAATTAATGATATCAGTTATTTGCATGTCTCACCCTCCCTCACGCGATCGTGACGGTTATCGATACGCCTGCGCATGAGCCCATATCTTGGCATCGAAATATGATTCCGTGCCCAAGGCCGCGGCACCCAAGAAACGTCTCAAGATAAGTCATCGGCATCGGGGGATACGGGGAAGAGGCGAGGGTTGAGGAGCGCGAACGGTTCAGGCACGAAATCGTGCGTCACAATTGGAATTCGGCTTCAATTTTCCTGCTCATTTTGATATGTTATGGACAAGCTGTCGTTCACCCCGCTGACGATGCCGGTCATCGGGGTCAAGTCGCGGCAGGCTTCACGTCCGAACATGATTTGAAACGCAAGACCCTGGCACCCGCTCATTTCGGGCGCTTTCCGGCGCCGGTTGCCCTCCGGAAGAACATCCGGGCCACTCTACGTCCGGACCCGCGTCCCTGCCGGCGCGGGCAAATCTTCCGCAGAGCGGAGGACGATAAGGATTCCCGACGCGTATCCCGAAAACCGCACCCGTTTCGCCGCGGCGGCGCCGACCAGGAAGGCATTTGCCGGTCAGGGCGGCCCGGGGCGGACCCTCGGGAACCACGCAATCCGCACCGAGAGCTCGGACGAAGTCCGGGAGCCGCCTTCAGGGCCGCTGACGCGCTCCGCCCATCGCGTGTCCCGCCCTTGATCGGCATGCCGGATTTCTGCCTTTTCCCCCCCCCATGATAGCCTGCCGGCCTGACATCCCGCCTGAACCTCACGCGAATCGATATCATGGCCCGGCGCACGACAAGCCGTGCGGACGCGACCCGTCCCGCCGGGGGACGCTTGCCTCCGACTCTTTCGCTCCCCGGGAGCCGTCACGCCGACGGCGGTTTCGACGCGACCGCCGCCAGACCCGGGCCGAAGCCGGATCTTCCGCCGCCGAACGGCTTTTCCCCGCTGCCGTAACGGCACGCGCGCTCCAACGGAAAGCCGTACCCTCCCAGATCCGTTCCCGATACGGCGGCACGCGCAGACAGGATCCGCTTCCGATGTTTACGACAAGGTTCTCATACCTTCTTTCCGACGGGGAGACGACCGGCCTTTCAGGCCAGGAGCCGTCCGTCCGCAGCGAGAGCCCCGCGTCGGCCCGCCGTGCCGGACGGATGCCTCGGGGAGCCGAAGGTGACCCGCTCGCAATCGTCCTCCCGAAGCGCGGGGATGCCGGAATGAAGCGGTTCGGAAGCCCCGGTGGCCGCGGAAGCCCCGCGCACGGCGCGCGGGCGGCCAGGGCGCCTACGACGGGGGGCTCGGGAAGGACGAAAAGGCGCACGGCGCGACAAGACCTGAGGCCGTCCGCAGGATCTTCCGCTGACGCCCGGCCGGCGGCCGGACGGAGGCCGCGGGGCGGATTCGGACGGCAAGATCATAGGCTGTCCGCGGCATGCGGTCGCCACTCCGGATTCGGACTTGCGACGTTTTCGCCCGCATGCGTCACAGCCACTAATAATCGACAAGGAGGGCGCGATATTCGCCGCGACAGGCCGCAGGCGTATCCCGCGCATGAATCATGAAACTGGGATCCAAGATCTTCTTAGGGTTCGCCGCCATATGCGCCATCTTCCTCGTGATCGCCCTAATCATCGGGCTGTCGGTCAGAAGGGTGCAGGACGCGACGCTGAACCTCCGCGACGTCGTCATGCCCGGAAACGATCTCGCGGCCGAACTCGAGGTGGCCGTCCTGATGGAGGCGTTGAACGTCCTGGAGTACAGCTACAACTACTCGGACGACACCTGGACGGCGGCGGTCGGCTTCCGCGACGAGGTGAACGGCACCTTCTCGAAGCTCCGCTCCGCGTTCGGCCAAGGCCTGGCCGCCGACAACCCCGCCGCCAGGGACCTGGAAGCCCAGGTCGAGAAACTCCACGCGGAGTTCGTGTCCTTCGCGGAGCTCCTCCCGCAGACCGCCAAGGACATCATCGCCAACCGCACGAGCATGATCACGGACTTCGAATCCTTCCAGAAGCAGGTGATCGCTTACCGGCAACAGCAGGATCAGCGGGTCCTCGATAACCTGAACGCCCCGACCGTCGACCTGGACGCCCTCAGGATGGCCTACAGCAGGATCCAGGCCGCCAGTCATCTGGAAAGCACGAGCTCCAACTTCTACATCGAGATGCTCCGCGGCCTGTACTACCACGAGCCCGAGCGCTTCAAGAAGTCGATCGACGAGGCCCGCGAGCTCATCGAATTCGCCAGACAGGTGCAGTCCGTCTCCGTGGCCGAGGTGTACAAGGAACAGCTGGGCAGGATCATCGAGACGGGCCAGACGTGCATCGCGTCGCTCTCCAACCTCGAGGCCGCGACGAACACGGACAACGACAACAAGCCCAAACGCGTCGGCGCCAGAACCGAGCTCCTGAAGACATCCTACGAGATGAACCAGGCATTCACGCACCTCACCAACGCCTTCGCCGACAGCTCCACCGCCGCCCTGGGCAGGGCGCTCAATTTCCTCATCGGCGGCATCCTGTCGGCCATCATCATCAGCATGCTCATGGGCTTCCTCATCACTCGGAGCATCACGGCCCCCGTCAACGCCGTCATCACGGCCCTGGCCGCGGGGGCTCAGGAGGTGGACACCGCGGCGAGCGAGCTCTCCGAAGCCTCCAACACCCTCGCCGAAGGCGCCACGGAAAACGCCGCCGCGCTGGAGGAGACCGGCGCCGCGCTGGAGGAGCTCTCCTCGATGACCGCCCGCAACTCCGACAACGCCGCGGAGGCCAACTCGCTCATGGCCCAGACCAGCGATGCCGTGAACCGCGCGGAGAACTCCATGACCGAGGTCATCCAGGCCATGGACCAGATAGCCTCATCCGGGAACGAGATCGGCAAGATCATCAAGACCATTGACGAGATTGCCTTCCAGACCAACCTGCTCGCGCTCAACGCCGCGGTGGAAGCCGCCCGCGCGGGCGAGGCGGGGGCCGGCTTCGCGGTCGTAGCGGACGAGGTGAGGAACCTCGCCATCAGGAGCGCGGAAGCGGCCAAGAACACGGCCGACCTCATCGCGGCCACCATCTCCAACATCAACTCCGGTTCCGGCATGGTCAACTCGACCTCGGAGAACTTCCACAACGTCGCCGTCAACTCCGCCAAGGTGGCGCAGCTGGTTTCCGAGGTGGCCGAGGCCTCCAAGGAGCAGAGCCAGGGCATCAACCAGATATCCACGGCCATGAACCAGATGGACAAGGTCACCCAGTCCAACGCCTCCTCCGCCGAGGAGGCGGCGAGCTCCGCGGGCCAGCTCTCGATCCAGGCGGAAAACCTCATGTCCGCCATCGGGGACATCACGCTCATCGTGCATGGCCGCGACGGCACTCCTGGCCGCCTGTCCGCCAGGCCTGCCAGGCAGACCCAGGCAGGCCCTCCCCTCCGCCGGAAGGCCCCGATCAGGAAAGCAACTCCCGCAGGCGCGTTGCCCATGGATAACGACGACTTCGAATTTTAGTCCATCCCGGAGATTCGGGTTCGCCGGCCAACTTTTTACCGGGCGTCACGGCATCCGGCATGCCTCGAGTCCCCGTGCCCCGAACGAGTTCCATGCGCCGCAGTACCATACGCCGCGACGCAGACAATCTGCATGATCAGGTCAGGCAGGCCCCCCCGCCCTTAGCGGCTGGCGGGGCCTGTCTTCTTTCGGCGCCTTTCTCCTTTCGATGGGGGCGCCACACCTTCAGAGTGGGCACCACGCTTTTCGAGACGGCCCTGCGGATTCGAGACTACGCAACTCTTTCCAAGATGGCCCCGAGATTTATGAGACAGTGCAACATTTTCAAAGGCAGCTCCGAAACTTAAGATACGGCGCAACGGCTTTTGAGACGGCGCAACGCTTTTCGGGACGATGCCGAGATTTGAAAACAGCGCAATGATTTATGAGACGATACAACACTTTCCGAGACGATGTAACGCTTTTTGAGAAGATGCAACGCTTTTCTAAATAACTCCGAAACTTATGTGACGGAGCAATACTTCCGAGACAGCTCAGAGTATTATGAGACCGAGAAACGCTTTCCGAGACAGCTCAGAATATTATGAGACGGAGAAACGCTTTTCGAGACAGCTCAGTGTATTATGAGACGGAGAAATACTTTCCGAGATGGCTCCACAACATACGAAACTACTCAGGCCTTTCCGAGACAGCCATGCTGATTCTGGGCGACATAAAGCTTTCCGTGACGGCTCCGAGACTTCGAGACGGAGCAACGCTTTCCGAGATGGCACCATAGCTTCATGACGGTGCAACGCTTTCCAAGAGAGCCCCGCTACTTACGAGAAGGCGCAACTCCCTCCGCTCAAGCTCCCGTCCTGGCCGGACGGATTGGCGACGGACGCGCCTGAACGGACAGGGACGCCGCCGTCGCCTTGCGGCCCCCCGGCTCACGCGGCGGCGAACGCGTGATAGCCCACGCTGAGGAGCCCCGCCAGGAAGAACTGCCCGTCCAGGTAAAGGTCGAACTGGAAGCCTCCCAGGCCGGGATTCTTCAGGAACCGCGCGAGCACGAAAGCGTTGTAGAGGGGGCCGCTGATCAGGAACAGGAGGGCCTCCGGCCTCATGAGCCCGGTAAGGCACACGGCCGGTATGGCCAGAGTCCACAGCGCGAGCGCCCAAAAAAACAGCCTCGCCGAGCGCCGCTTCCCCAGGAGAAGCGCGATGTTCCCCGAGCCGAAGGAGCGGTCGCCCCTGGCCTCCTGGAGATCCATCAGGCAGTTTCGCGCGAAGAGATGCACGAACGCGAGGCCAGCCGCGCACAGCGCGACCGCGAGGCCCCGGAGATCCCGTGGGATCAGGGGCGGGGTCACCAGGAGGGCCGGGAAGCTCAGGAGTATCGCCTTTCCCGCCGCCGAGGACAGGGTCTTCCCCCCGGGAAGGTCCTTGATGCCCTTGAGTCCCCTGACCCTGAAGAACTCCAGCGGGTAGGGGATGGCGTAAAGGACGGCCAGAGCCGCATGCAGGAGCACGAACGCCGTGACCCACGAGCCCAAGGCCTGCGCCGCGGCGAGCGACAGCGCGAAGCTCCCTGCGGCCGCGCAGGACAGGGGCACCCTGTACTTGGAGAGGAACTCCGATCGGTCCGGGTCGTTGAAGCGCGAGGAGTCGCGGTCAAGAAAGCCGTGAAAGAGGTTCACGGCCAGGGCCAGGTAGAAGAACAGCGCGAAGAAGATCCCCGGCGGCGCGTAGCCTGAGGCCCATGCAAGCGACCATCCGAGCGCCGCTCCGCCCGCCGCGCGGTAGATGAAGGACAGGGCGAGCGCCCTGAAGAACCTCCCGAAGAAAGAGGCGAGCGTCCTCTCCGAGCTCCTGCCCATCGATCCCAAGGCCTGGTAGACCATGCGGAGCTGCCAGATCGGGGTGGAGGCCCCGGAGGCGACCCCCACCGATGCTAGCCCGTCGGTGAAGCCGGACGGGATCTCCTCCGGTCCCTCCACGCTCACGGTCGGGATTCCGCTTCTCGCGCCCAGCTCGTACAGCCTTTTCGTGTTGGCGGAATCGCGGCCCCCCACGACCACCAGCGCCGAGACCTCCCCTGCGAGCTCGACCACGCTCCGCTGGCGGTCCTCGGTGGCCTCGCAGATGCTGTTCAGAAGCTCGACCCTGCCGGGCCAGCGCCTTCGCGCGGCCTCCGCCGCCGCCACCCATGCCCCGCTGTCCTGGGTGGTCTGCGCCGCCAGGAAGACCTTGCCCCAGTCCTCCGGGAGCGCGGCTATCTCCTCGGGTCCGGAGGCCACGACCCCCCGCCCTAGGGCGTAGCCCAAAAGCCCCTCCACCTCGGGGTGCCCCGCAGTGCCCCAGATGACCACCCGGTAGCCAGCGACCGCCTTCTCGCCCACCTTGCGTTGGACCCGGGCCACCTTGGGGCAGGTGGCGTCGATCACCTCCGCTCCGGTCTCCTTGAGGCGGGCCTCCTCACCGGGCGGGAGCCCGTGGGCCCTGATGACCACGGCGGATCCGGGCGGAGGAGGATTCAGCGGATCGTAGAGGGACAGCCCCTTGGACTCCAGGAGCTTCAGGGCCGGCAGGTTGTGGATGAGCGGCCCGTAGCTGTACACCTTCCTGGCACGGTCCCGCGAGAGCGCCTGGAAGGCCAGGTTCATGGCCCGCCTTACGCCCATGCAGTAGCCTATGTGCCTTGCGGGAACCGTCTTCAACTGGAGTCCTTTCGGCAGGGTCGGCCCCGGATCCGGCGGAACGGAGCCTCGCGGCGTTCGCAACGTCACGCGGGACATGCCCGGGAAAGCCCGTCGGTCAACCGTCCAGTTGCGCGGACGGATCCGGATACCGGCATCCGGCCCGGGCCCGCGCCGGATGACGCGCATGCCGAGGCCCATCGCAAACGAGCAGGGGGCCCTGGCCCGGAAGGGCGAATGCGGGGGGCGTCCGCCGCCCTTGCCCGGGCTCAAGATCGGCTCTCCGAAGGAGCTGGGCATGCGAAGGGGCATCGCCCAGGGCGACGAAGGCGCGGGAATGTGCGCCGTGGGCGCAAGCCCAGCCTGCCGAAGGCGCGGGAATGCACCGGAGCCGCGGCACAGGACGCCAGGACCGCATCTGCGGCGCGGGCCCAGAGGGGAGGCGGGCACAAAGTCCGCGCCGGGTAACTTTGCCCGGATGCCAACGCCTCCGCCTTTGTCACCGGTGCCCCATGAAAGATACCCTCACGGCAGGGCCCCTGTCCAGGGAACACCTTCGGATGATCGGCGCCTCAACCCTCCTCAGCGCTCCACTTTATGCCTTTCGGCGGACAAAGCCTAGCAGAGGCTCCTCCATCGGCAGGAATGCCGCAACGTCGCCCGCAACATCACCTGGTCGGCGAAGTCCGGTCGCTTCCGACTCATATCGCCCGGGCAATCGGGCACGGTTTCGGATTTTGGTAACAGCTCTCGATGGTTATCAACTTCACCGGGGGAGGGGGGGGTTTTTGCAGTGGAACCAACTTTGGCAAGGAAGCCATTCCCACCCCTTGAACGGACACCCTGAACGGTTACGAATATTGTTGATGAAAAATCGACAATTTAGCAACATATGGCACTTAAATCCTTGCTTTAGAGCTAAATTTATGCTTTATTATCCTAACTGTTTTTTTAGCAGCGGAACCGGCGTACCCGATCCTGTGGAGCCGTGACCGCTACAGAGTATAATAATCTAACGCCAGCGCGGCGCCCGGCTTTTCCGAAGCCGCGCCCGGAGGCCCGGGGGATGGAGTTAAGGCGGCCATTGCGCCTGAAGGCGGGGTAACATTATGAGCGCTTTGAAAATCAGCCTGGCGGTCGTAGCCCTCGTGCTTGTCTGCCTCTTCGCTTACCTGTGGTACTCGGCCTCTTCCGAACGGGACGCCCTGATCAAGTCGCAGACCGCCCTTCAGAGCCGGATAGATCAGGCCGCGCGGGATCTGGACGATCTCAGGACCCAGCTCTCCGAATCCCAGGACAACCAGCAGAAGACCAAGAAGGCCTTGGACGATGCCACAAGCAAGGCGGCGGAAGACAGACGGACCATTTCCCGGCTCACCTCGGAAAACGAGGAACTCCCACGAGTCCGCCAGCAGCTTGCCGAGGCCAGCTCCGAACTGGAGCAGTGCAAGGCCCAGCCCGCGCCGGAACCCGCCCAGGCCCCCAGGACGCCGCCCCCGACCACGCCCGCGCTTCCGGTAGCGCCAAACGTCGCGTTCCACAGCGATTCCGCCGTAATCCCCCTGAATTCTCCCCCGCCGATCGCGGCTCCTGTCCCGCCCGCCGATCCCGGCGCACGGACCTTCGCCCAATCCGCCCCCGCAGACGCGGCACCCGCCGCTCCGGTCGATCCGGGCTCACGGACCTTCGCCCAGCCTGCCCCTGCGGACGCGACACCCGCCGCTCCGGCCGATCCGGGCGCACGGACCTTCGCCCAGCCCGGCCCCGCGGACACGGCCCCTGCCCCGCCGACTGATCCGGGAACGCGGACTCTGACGCCGCCACCCTCTTCGGAAGATTCCGCCAGGACCGGGTCGAGGTCCGATGGCGTAATTGACTTCAGCGTGGACATGTCGCCCGGAGATACGGGCACCCGGACCTTCGCCCAGCCCGCCCCGACGGAAACGGCTCCCGCCGCGCCGGTCGCGCCCGCCGATCCAGGCACGCGGACCTTCGCCCAGCCCGCCCCGACTGAAACGGCTCCTGCCGCGCCTCCTGCTGACGCATACAGCTCGCCACCTGCAACTGCCCCGGCGCCCCCACCGGCCCAGCTCGCGCCGCCCGCCGCGGCCCCGGCGCCGCCCGCCGCAGCCCCGGCGCCAGGATTGAGTTCGGACGATAAGGCGAAAACCAGACGCTCCTTCTCCCCCCCCATGCTGGTCTGAGCCTCCATCCCTGGCGGCGGACAACGGTCCGCAAGCCGACCCAGCCTCCAGGAAGGCGCCCGAAAGCTTCAGTCTTTCGGTCGCCTTTCCGTTTCCGGGCCCTTCCCGGGCGAACGAACGCCAGCAACCGTCCCCATAAGGGCCGGAGCCAGGACATCGGGCCAATCCAAACGGCGCTTCGCGAAGGACCTCGCCGGGGACAACGAAGCCATAGGGCGTACCCCCGCCTTAACGCAAAAAGCCGCCTTCCGGAGCCCCAAGGCGGGCACGAAGGCGGCTTTCCATATAACGGGCGGACAAAGGCGCCGGAGAGCGTCCTTGTCAAAATCCTTGTCAGTGGCTGAACTTCCCGCAGGTCATGCCGGGAACCCGCTTAGATTGCGGCGTCCTCGGTAGGTCTGATGATCTTGGCGGGGTCGCGGTAGGCGGGCTTGCGGACAAGACCGTGCTTGATGCAGGACGCGCATGCGCGGATCTTCCTGACCCTGCCGCCCTCCTGGTGGCGGACCGTCTGGAGGTTCGGCTGCCAAAGCCTGTTGGTCTTGTTGTTGGCGTGCGACACGTTGTGCCCGTTCTGCGCGGACTTGCCGCAGATCTCGCATACTCTGGACATGGCTTTATTTGACTCCTTGTGGCCCCCGGGCCGCAGGACTTTCGCGCCTGGCCGGGAAAGCGTAATCTACCACAGAGGGCAGGTCTTTGCAAACACTAAAGATCATTTCATCCGATCGGAACCGGTCCATTAGTCACTCGCCGGAGCCGGGGGTCATCCATTCGGGCAGGATGCTTTCGCGGCACCGGGAGTCAGCGGCCGGCATTGGGGCTCGGCTTTGCCACGCGAGCCAAATCTCGGGGGCATGC
>JAISFS010000213.1 GCA_031263485.1 Deltaproteobacteria bacterium
CCGTCTCCCCCCAGTCCTTTCCCCGTCTCCTCCCGTTCCGCCCAGTTCCCTCCCTTTCCGTTTCCTCGATCCTCTCCGCCCGTCATTCCGCCGTCTCCTTTATGGCAGTCACATCCTACAAGTCTATATATATGATTATTTTGGTATTTAATCATCAATATGCTGATTATCACCGTTATCATCATCTCCGTCATCGAGGTCAACGCATCATCGTCGCCATTCCGTCATCGTCTTAGACGTCATCATCATCATCATCATCATCATCATCGTCGTCGTCTCAATCCGGCTCATGCGCTCTGCAGGCGGCGGCCCGGTTGCGCTTTCTCCAGTTCCTGTTCGTGAGACTTCGGTCCCCTTGCTGCCCGATGGCCCGCGCAGTCCGGCGGCTTTGCCCGAAGTTCAGCTCATTCCGGCGGTGTTTCCGGGATTCCACCACAACTTGGAGGGAACGACTCGGGGCGGCCGGAGGCCCGGAGCCCGGAAAGTTCCGCGCCGTCTCCTGAATTTTGAGGCGGCATCCGCGAGAATGCGCATGTTGCGGAACGGTAGGCCGGGTACGGCACAACAGGTTCCAAAATTTGTACTGTTATTGGCAAAGGGTTGTCAGGAGCGCGGGCCTCCAGATCGGGCTATTTTGCCTGAATTAAGCCTCATAAGATAAGAAAAAGACATTAAAGTGAATAATTTAGGTGATCTGAATGGTATTTTTCATGCTATAATTTCACAAAATTACCGACTCGGCTCAGATTGCGCCGACGCACGGAGGCCCGCGAGATGCACGACCTTAAATTCGTACGGGAGAACCTGGAGGTCCTTAAGGCGACCCTGGCCCGGAGGCTCATGGACCCCGCGCCGCTCGGGCGCTTCGAGGGCCTGGACGCCAGGCGCCGTGAGCTCCTGCGCGAGTCCGAGGAGCTCAAGGCCAGGCGCAACAGGGCCAACGACGAGATGGCGGCGCTCAAGAGGTCCGGGGCGGACGCGTCCGGGCTCCTGGCGGAGATGAAGGACGTGGCGGCCAGGGTCAAGGCCATGGAGCCCGAGATTGACAGGGTGGAGGAGGAGGAGCGGGAGCTGCTCCGCTCCATCCCCAACCTGGTGCATGCCGACGTGCCCGACGGCGGGGAGGGGTCCGCGCGGCTGGAGGCCGAGTGGGGCGAGAGGCAGGAATTCCCCTTCAAGCCGCTGAACCACTGGGAGCTGGGGGGGGCCTCCGGGCTCCTGGACCTCCCGAGGGCGGCCAAGATCGCCGGCGCCCGCTTCGCGGTCCTGTTCGGGGGGCTCGCGCGCATGAACCGCGCGATCATAAGCCTCATGCTGGACATGCACACCCTGGAGCACGGATACAGGGAGTGCTGGCCGCCGGCCATAGTGAACTCCAAGTCCCTCTTCGGCACGGGCCAGCTCCCCAAGTTCGGGGAGGACCTCTTCGGCCTCAAGGGGACGGATATGTACCTCATCCCCACGGCGGAGGTGCCCGTCACGAACCTCTACCGCGACGAGACCCTGGACGAGGCGGAGCTTCCCGTGAGCCTGTGCGCCTACACCCCCTGCTTCCGGTCCGAGGCCGGGGCGGCGGGCAAGGACACCAGGGGCCTCATCCGCATGCACCAGTTCGACAAGGTGGAGCTCGTGAAGTTCGTCCACCCCGGCAGCTCCTTCGACGAGCTGGAGAGCCTCACCTCGCACGCCGAGGCGGTGCTCCGGAGGATAGGGCTCCCGTACCGAAAGGTGACCCTGCCCGCCGGGGACCTGGGGTTCAGCTCCTCCAAGACCTACGACCTGGAGGTCTGGCTCCCCGGGGCCGGAACCTACCGCGAGATCAGCTCCTGCAGCTGCTTCACCGACTTCCAGGCCCGCCGCGCCAACATTCGCTTCAAGGGCAGGGGAGGGAAGGGCGTATTCCTGCACACGCTGAACGGCTCCGGGCTGGCGGTGGGGAGGACGCTCGCGGCAGTGATGGAGAACTTCCAGAACGAGGACGGCACGGTGACCGTGCCAGAGGCCCTCCGCCCGTACATGGGCGGCGCGGCCTCCATAGGCGTCCCGGCCGGCGACGCCCCGGCGAGGGGCTAGGGCGGTGGACGGCAGGCTGTCGAGAGGGCAGGGGGACCCCCGTCCCCGTCCCGGCGGCTGGGACGGGGGCTTCGAGGAAGTGGAGCTGGACAAGGCGAAGGCGTCACGTGACGTGCGCGGGGGATCCGGCCCGCCGCTCGCCCCGCCCGCGTTGGCGCGAGGCCCGTCAGGGCCCATGCCGGACCCCGTGCGTTCACGGGCGGATGCCGGCCAGGGCGGGAGGACCGCTCCTGCTGGCTCCGGCCAGGGCGGAAATCCGCCTCATTCAGGTATCAGGCCGGCTCCCGCCAGGACATGGGCGGCCCAGGCAGGACAGAGGCCGGCTTACGGCGGCAGGCCCGTCCAGGCCGACCCCGTGCCCGCCCGGGCCGGACAGAGGCCGGCTTGCGGCGGCAGGCCCGTCCAGGCCGGACTGAGGCCGGCTTGCGGCGGCAGGCCCGTCCAGGCCGACCCCGTGCCCGTCCAGTCAGGACGCAGGCCGGTTTCCGGCGGCGGGAGGCCCGTCAAGGCGAACCCCGTTCCCGCCCAGGCCGGACAGAGGCCGGCTCCCGACGGCAGGCCCGTCCAGGCCGACCACGTGCCCGTCCAGGCAGGATGCAGGCCGGCTCCCGGCGGTTCCGGGCCTTTCCGGGCGGACGTCCGGGCCGGGGGATCGCCCGCTGCCAGGACCGAGTCCCTCAGGAAAGATCCTGCGGGCGAGATCGGCCCCCCGTCCATGTGGAGCCCGTCCGGGGAAGTCCAGGCACCCGAGCGCTGGACACCTCCGCCCCCCCTGGCCAGGAGCCGCGGGGCCGCCCGGTCCGGGGATCCCTACGGCACCGGAGCCCAGGGCGGCGCAAGCGCGGCAGTTCCTCTCGCCGCCGCAGGCGGTCCCGGAGATTCCCTCTATGCCGGTGGCGCTTCTCGCGCCGCCGCGGACGATCCCCGCGCCGTTCGTGGCCCTCAGGGGAAGGGCACGTCCCGCGACGGCGGCCCGCGTCCCGGAGAGTTTCCCTCGGGTCGCGTGGCCCAGGCCGTCCCGTCCCGTGATGGCGCGGGCTCGCCCGGGGGCCGTCCCGGCCCGGCCGTGACATCAGCATCGGCGTCGGCGTCGGTCGGTCGCTCCGTGCGCGTGAGGCCCGACAGCGTTCTCGTGCCCGGCGCGCCGCGGGGGGCCGGACGGGATTCCGGGGAGATGGAGGGCGCCCTCTTCGGGATTTCGGACGAGATGGCCCTGGAGATCATGGAGGGCCTGGACGGCCCGCGCCCGGCAAGGGGGGCGACGCCAGACATGGCCCCCGTTCCGTCCCGCAGGTCAGGCCCGGATTCCGGGACGGGCCGTGGAGCCGCGGACGCGGGCGTCCGGGCTGTCCGGGACCCTGCGGTCCAGGGGCAGGCCGACGGCGCCGAGGCCGGCGCGGACAGTCCGGCCGTGCCGTCCAGGCCCGAGGCCGGAAGGGCGGGCTCGGCCATAAGGCCGCCCACCCCCGCGTCCTTGAGGGCCAAGGAGAAGTTTCACAAGCGGCTCGCCAAGGCCATGATGCCCAGGGACGACGGGCCCGAGAGGTCCTGGGGGCACCTGGCGGTGTCCGGGTTCCTCTTCCTGTTCCTGGTGGCGACGGCCGTGGCCGGCCTGTACCGCATGATCACCGACGGCGGGGCGAGGGACGCCTCCGCCCAGTCCGGAGAGTTCCTGTTCTTCGCCCCCCAGGAGGCCGGGCCCTACCCGGGCGCCGTTCCCGGGGGCGGCGGGCCCGGCGGCGACGCCGCCTTCCTCCCCGCCGGCGCGGCCCAGTACGTTCCCGGAGACGATGCCGCCGACGACGACTTCGTGCCGGACGGCGGGGCCTACGCCTCCGGCGCGGGGGAGAGCGCCGCGAACGGCCTGGGCATCCCCGGCGATCCGGTGATGGCGCAGGCGGGCCGCGGCATGGGCAGGAGCCTCATGGACGCGGCCGACCCCCCGCAGGCCGAGGTCCTCGTTGCCGGGGCCGCCGCCCTTCAGGCGGAGGCTGTCTCCGTCACGGACGACGCTGCCGCCGTCACGGCGGAGGCCGGCGCCATCCAGGCGGAAGTCGCCTACCTGACGGCCGGGGCCGCCGTCCCTGCGGACGCGGCTTACGGCGAGGACTCCTTCGTTCCGGCGGCAGGGCGCGGGCCCGGCTCCCAGGCCCCGGGACCGGACTCCAGCGGGATCGTGACTGCGGATCTGCCGCCTGCCGGCCTGCCGGGACCGGCCATGGCAGTCCAGCCTGCCACCTTCTTCGCTCCGCCGCCCGAGGAGGACTCCAGGATAAGCTCCGTTGACGACCCTGTCATGCCCGCACCCTACGGCGGGACGTGGGACGCCGGCTCCGCCCCTGGCATGGTCCCCGCGCTCGCGGTCACTAGGGAGGCCCTGGACGACGGCGGCCCGGACGGCGCGGCAGGCGGAGGAGCCAGCCCGGCTTCGGCGGCTTCTTCTGCTTCCACTTCATCTTCCTCCGTCTCTTCCTCTAAAGGTTCCCCGGCGGCGTCCCCCGTCACGGCGTCCGGGACCCAGGCGGCAAAGGGCAAGGGCCCGCAGGGCGCCCAGGCCGCGGCAAAGGGCAAGGGCCCGCAGGGCGCCCGGGCGACGGCAATGGGCAAGGGCCCGCAGGGCGTCCAGGCAGCGGCAAAGGGCAAGGGTCCCCAGGGGGGGCAGGCCGCCCAGGCTCCGGCAAAGGGCAAGGGTGCCCAGGCTGGCAAGGGTTCTCAGGGGGCACAGGCGGCCAAGGGGGGGAAGGCGGCCCGGGCTGGGGAGGGCGTGTCCTCCTTCGCCCCGCCGGCTCCGGCGGATACCGCCCCGAGGAGGCGGACCCGCAGGGACGGGGTCATAACCGCCACCGTCAGGCCCGCGATGAAGCCGGGGGGGGCCCACCCGCCGTCCGCGGGGGACGCAGGGAACGACGGGCAGGCCGCGGCGGCCAAGAAGGCCGGCAAGGCCAGCCGCCCCGTGAGGAGGGTGGTGGGAAGGATAGCGCTCACCCCGGGGAACCCGCTCCTGCGCGAGGAGCTCCAGGGGCTCATGAAGGGCGTGCCCCTCGTGCCGGACGGCTCGGGCAGGGTGAAGTTCAAGGGACCGGGGGGCGAGAGCCTCGTCGCCTCCACCACCCTGGACCCGGATCTCCAGGCCCAGGCGACCAGGTGGGTGAGGAACGCGAGGAGCCACCGCGCGGCGCTGGTGGCCGTGGATCCCAGGGACGGGAGGGTCGTGGCCATGGCCTCCCTTGGAGGGGGCGCGGACGATCCCGGCTCGGCCATGAGCGGTTCGATACCCGCGGCGAGCGTCTTCAAGATCGTGACGGCCGCGGCAGCCATGGAGCGGAACCGCTACGACCGGAACTCCCAGGTCCTCTACGACGGGGGCAAGCACACCCTCTTCAGGAGCAACGTGGTGAAGGAGCCCGACCGCGGCAGGCACCGCTCCTCCCTCATTCTCGGGTTCGCGGAGAGCGTCAACGCGGTCTTCGGCAAGCTCGGGATCTACACCCTGGGTCCGGGCGGGCTCCACAGCTACGCCGAGAAGGTGGGCTTCAACCGCGTCATACCCTTCGACATGGAGATCGAGACCTCGGTCTACGACACTTCCGACCATGACGAGCCGTTCCGCCTGGCGGAGCTCTCCTCGGGCTACAACCGCACCACCACCCTCTCGCCACTGCACGCCGCGCTCATCGTCGGGGGGGTGATGAACGGCGGGCTCATGGTCGAGCCCTGGCTGGTCCACAACGTCACGGGCCCGGGCGACCGCACCTATTACAAGAGGGAGCCGAGGCCCGTGGTGCGGGTCATGAGCAAGAAGACCGCCTCGGAGCTCGACGCGTTCATGCTCGCCACCGTGACCGACGGCACGGGGCGCAGGGGGTTCTGGGACGCCGCTAGCCACAGGACGCTGTCGCGGCTCGCCATCGGCGGCAAGAGCGGGACCATCAACGACCTGGACGGCCGCCCGGTGGACTGGTTCGTGGCCTCCGCGAGGATTGCCGACCCCGCCGACGGGAAGCCGAGGCCGCTCGCCATCGCGGCGGTGGTGGTCCGTGGCGGCCGCACCCGTGAGACGAGCCAGGACCTTGTCCGGAAGGCCGTCATCGAATACTACACGCCGTTCCTGAATGCCCGGGAGCCCGCGAGGGCGCCGCAGCGGAACCGGGGCGCCTGAGCCCCTTACCGCCTGCCGGCCCCCTGACCGGAAAGCCGTGTCCCGGCTTGCCGCGCCGTCTCCCCGGGCACTGCCGGCCCCGCCCCGGGGCCGGTATTGCCGTGCCTGCCGGGAACTGAGCAGGCTTGTCACGGGAACTGGCCGGGCATGAGGCCGGGGACTGGTCCGTCACGTCGATGGTGACTGCCCGGGCATGAGGCCGGGGGCTGGACCGGCATGGAGGCGGGGACTGGCCAGGCATGAGGCCGGGGGCTGGACCGGCATGGAGCCGGGGACTGGCCAGGCATGTCGCCTGGGACCGGACCGGCATGGAACTTGGGGCTGGCCAGTCATGTCGCCTGGGACCGGACCGGCATGGAACTTGGGGCTGGCCAGCCATGTCGCCTGGGACCGGACCGGCATGTAGCCGAAGTTTGGCCCGTCATTTTCGCAGAGGGCGCATCCGGCACGGCTGGGTTCGGAGTAAGGTTCTGCAAATGCCGCGAGGCAAGGCACGGAGCCTGTTTTTTGTTGAAAAAGTTTCGGCATATTGTATTGAACAATACCGTCAGTCAAATAGGATACTGAATATGACATGAAGAGACATTAGTTGAAGTATGTATTGCAAGACATCTCATGTCGCTAGAAGGTATGTGATAAAAGCAACGGGCATGACATGAGACATGGTTAGTTGCTGCAAATGCCGTGAAGCATGGCGTTGAGCTAAATTTAACTACAGCGAGCATGTAGTTAAGTTCAGTGCCGGCAATCCTGCGAGGCATGGCCTCAAAGGAGCTCCGGCATCCTGAATGTCACAGTGTAAGACTTTCGCAATTATCGACCCTGTGATAACATGTTGCATTGCATGTAGGCAGATTCCGTGTCGGGGATGCCGCGAGGGGCGGTGCCTCTCTGAGCGGGATTCGCCGTCAGGCGTGCCGTTCCGGACGGCGTCGTTTCGGAATTGGCATGTTGAGTGCAGGGCCGGCCGGCCTTGTCATGTGACGGGCCTGTCTCCTCCAGGAAGGGCAGCTTCGGTCGGGGCGTTTTCCTGTTGCCCGGCCCTCGCCAGGTGGCATGTTGAAGTCCGCGCCTTTCGTCGGGCGCCGGAGACTCCGGTCCCGGCCGGCGCGGCGAGGTCCGGGCCGCCTGCCGGGCGCCGGAGACTCCGGTCCAGGCCGGCGCGTTGAAGCCCGGGCCGCTTGCCGGTCGCCGGAGACGCCGGTCCCGGTCGGCGCGTTGAAGCCCGGGCCGCTTGCCGGTCGCCGGAGACGCCGGTCCAGGCCGGCGCGGGTCTGTCAGGGCGGAGCTCTGGAGACTCGAGACACCGGTCCCGGACGGTGCCGGGACCGTTACCTTGAACATAGTGGGAGAACACATGACGGTACTGGCTGTCAACGGAAGTCCCCGCAAGGGGGGAAACACGTCCATCATGCTCGGCTGGGTCCTTGAGGAAATGGCGAAGGAGGGCTTCGCCACCGAGCTCGTCCAGGTGGGCGGGGAGAAGGTGGGGGGGTGCAAGGCCTGCGGAGGGTGCGGCAAGCTCAAGGAGTACCGTTGCGTCCAGGACGACGCGGTGAACGCCATCATTAAGAAGGCAAGGGACGCCGAGGCGCTGGTGATAGGATCGCCAGTCTACTTCGCGGACATCACCCCGGAGACCAAGTGCGTCATCGACCGCCTGGGCTTCGTGGACCTCAACAGCGGGAACCTCCTGAAGCGGAAGCCCGGGGCGGCGGTCGTTGTGGCCAGGCGGGCCGGCCAGGTCCACTCCTACGACTCCATCAACCACCTCTTCGGCATTACGCAGATGCTGACCGTGGGCTCGCGCTACTGGAACCTGGGCGTGGCGCTCGACGAGGGCTCCGTCGCCCAGGACTCGGAAGCCCAGGACACCATGCGGGTCCTGGGCCAGAACATGGCCTGGCTCCTGAAGAAGATCGGGGGCTGATGGGCCGGGCGGGCCCAGGCGCGGGCTGATGGCCCCGCGCCGTTTCCCGCCCGCACACGGTCGCCGCCGCTCCGCGGACCCAGGCCGGGGACGCGGGCGGCGGCGCGGGCCGCAGGGGCGGCCGGAGGCTACATGCCGCAGCTGACGTTGGGACAGGGACCCTTCTTCTTCTTCTGCCTGGGGTTCGTGCTCCTCATCATGGAGCTGGCCACCCCCGGCGTCTTCTTCCTCTTCTTCGGGCTCGGCGCCTGGTGCGTCATGCTCCTGACCGTGTTCATCCCCGTGCCCCCCTGGGCCCAGTGGGCGCTGTTCGCGATCGTGTCCGTGTCGGCCCTGGTCCTCCTGCGCCGTCACGTTATCGAGTACCTGGCGGCCCGGAAGGTTTCCAAGACCGACAGCCTGAGCGAGCCCATGGTGGCGGAACGCTACCTGGGCCAGGAGGTGGACGTGCTCTCCGATCTCGCCCCGGGCCGCCCCGGCACGGTGGAGTTCAACGGCACCCGCTGGCAGGCCAGGTGCCCCACGGCGCTGGGTGCCGGGGCGCGGGCCCGCATAATGGATCTTGACGGGCTCACCTTCCTGGTGGAGCCCCTGACCGCCGAGGGCGCCCAGGCTCCGCCTCCCCCTCCCGGAACGCCGGGTGCCTGACCGGAACCGCAGTCCGGGCCGCCTGGCCCGGGCCCGCCGGTCCTCCCGCTTCCGGTTCCTCCCTGCCGGCCTGAACGTCCTGAACCCCCTGATGCGCATGTCTCCGCGCCTGTTCCCCCGTTCCGAAACCTGTTCTGAGCCAGGACCGTGTCAGGTGCCGATTCGGATTTCCGGTCCGGTCAGGGCCCCCTAGACAGGCTGACTCCAGGTTCAGGCCTCCGCTCCCGATGAGACCCCTGGCTCCTGGAGGGCCCGGTTCAGGGCATGGTTCCGGTCGGGAGTCCTCTCCGGGGCCCGGTTCAGGCCGGGCTTCCTCTCCTGGCCCCTGGCCTGGCCATGGTCCTTGCCGAGCTTCCTCTCCGGGCCCCGGCCCTGGTCATGGTTCCGGCCGGGAGTCCTCTCCGGGGCCCGGTTCAGGCCATGGTTCCGGTCAAGTTTCCTCTCCTGGCCCCGGCCCTGGCCATGGTCCTTGCCGAGCGTCCTCTCCTGGCCCCGGCCCTGGCCATGGTCCTTGCCGAGCGTCCTCTCCGGGCCCCGGCCCAGGTCATGGTTCCGGTCGAGTTTCCTCTCGTGGACCCGGCCCCGGCCCCGGCCAAGGCCATGGGGCTTGCCCAGCGTCCTCTCCCGGCCCCGGCCCAGGTCATGGTTCCGGCCGGGAGTCCTCTCCGGGCCCCGGCCCAGGGCATGGTCCCGGCCGGGAGTCCTCTCCGGGCCCCGGCCCAGGTCATGATCCAGGCATAGCGTCCTCTCAGGGCCCCGGCCCGGACGGACTGTACGGGTCAGGCGCAGGGCCCTGAAGCCGGCCCGATCCCAGTTTCCTTTCCTGCCCCCCCTTCCGGGCGACACGCCCGAAACGCCGAAACGAGGTCCAACATGAACCCGGCCGTCCTCACCGTCGTCTTCATCGGAGTGGCGATATTCCTGCTTTTCCTCTTCGTCAAGTACATAAGGATCGTCCCCCAGAACGAGGCCTACGTCGTCGAGAGGCTGGGCAAGTACTCGGGCACGCTCCTGAGCGGATTCCACGTGCTGATCCCCTTCTTCGACCGCGTCGGCTACCGCCACACCCTGAAGGAGCAGGTCATAGACGTCCCCCCGCAGATCTGCATCACCCGCGACAACATCTCCGTGGAGGTCGACGGGGTCCTGTACATGACCGTCATGGATCCCCAGAGGGCGAGCTACGGGGTCTCCAACTACCACATGGCCGCAGTTCAGATGGCCCAGACCACCATGAGAAGCGTAATCGGCAAGCTGGAGCTCGACCGCACCTTCGAGGAGCGGGAGACCATCAACGCCGAGATAATTAACGCGGTCGACAAGGCCTCCGCCCCGTGGGGCGTCAAGGTCAACCGCTACGAGGTCAAGAACATCACCCCGCCCCAGTCCATCAAGGACGCCATGGAGAAGCAGATGAGGGCGGAGCGCGAGAAGAGGGCGCTCATCGCCGAGTCCGAGGGCGAGAAGATGGCCATGATCAACAAGGCCGAGGGCGACAAGCAGGCAAAGATAAACATCGCCGAGGGCGAGCGCCAGAAGCTCATCAACATCTCCGAGGGCGAGAAGCAACGCCGCATCAACGAGGCCGAGGGCCGCGCCCAGGAGATCCTGCTCGTAGCGGACGCGACCGCGGAGGCGCTGAAGCGGGTGGGCGTGGCAATCCAGTCGGCGGGCGGCGAGGACGCCGTCTCGCTCAGGATAACGGAGGGCTACCTGGGCGAGTTCGGCAAGCTCGCCAAGGCCAACAACTCGCTCATCATCCCCGCGAACGTGGTGGATCTAGCCTCGGTGGTGGCAGTGGGCAAGACCGTCCTGAAAGCGGGTCGCGAGCAGGCTGTCCCGCAACCTGGCCCCGCCGCGCCTGGTGCGTCCGGAGGCCCGAGGAGGTAGAGTTGCGAGGATTCCTTTCCCGATAGAGTTCCTTCCCACGGGCTTCCTTCGAAGGCCCTTTCCGTCGCTTTCCGCCGGGCGACGGGAAGGGCCTTTGGTTCTTCAGGGCGGGATCAACCCATGCGGACCGTGCGCGGCTTTGCCTTCGCCTCGCGGCTGATTGTTGTGGAAGAGCCGCGCGAGTGTAACTTCCGTACGACCGTCACGGGATTTATCGGTTTCGAAATCCGGCGATAAGTTGACTGAGTGTCCGTCTTGACCCGGGAAGATGTTGCATACGCGTGTACGAGGATGAGACTCGGCGACGCATTTGGATAGCTATGCAATATGCGTGTATGAATACTGAATATTCCGGAAATCGTTTGGAATAACCGTTATTTCCTGTCAATCGGATCACTTCGCGGAGAAGGGGATGGCGCATCGGTAGCCTTTGGGACCGGCTGATTCCGTTGTTTACCGTCTAAGGTTTGCAATCTAAGGTTTGCCGACTAAGGTTTGCCGACTAAGGTTTGCCGACTAAGGGTTGCCGACTAAGGGTTACGTCAAAACAGTTCGGACCTGGTCTGCACCGCCCTTGCCTTTGAAAGGATATCCATTTCTTTTGACGGATACGTCATTGACCTGGAAATGTGGACTCTGATTCTTGAACTCCGGATACATCGTGATTGCATAGGGGTTGACAAGATTGTGCCAAACAGGTATAAAATATATGTGGATTGGATAGGAAAATGTTAAAGGGCCCAATACCTGGCTCCAGCTTGCCAAAGACGTGCTGTTAAGTGGGCATAGACAGGCGTCGTCGGCATTGCCTTCGAAGATTTCCTTACAATTCTTGGGACATTATTGTCTCCCCCTAAATCTTGTGTTCCAGCAAGTATTTTGGATGCATGTCATACATCAGGGAATCAAAGGCCATGGAAAACGATTTTAAGTCTTTGGAAATCACGGAAGATTCTTTTTTGGCATTAAGGAAGCTTGGTGCCGTTTATGTCGATAAAACAGCCTTGTTGCTGGAGCTGGCTAAATCGCGCGGCCCGTTTTTCCTCGCAAGGCCGAGAAGATTCGGCAAAAGTTTGCTGGTTGATACGATCCAGCGGATGTTTGAGGGAAGAAAAGAACTTTTCAACGGACTGGAAATCGAAAAGCCTGATTCGGATTTCAGCTGGGGGTTCTTTCCTGTAATCCGGATCAACATGAATTACGTTGACTCAGAACCTGACCAATTTCAGGACGGCCTGATAAGCAAACTCATGCCTGTCGCCAAATCATATAATGTCAAAATCAGCCAATCAAGTATCTCCAACGCCATAAGCGATTTGATAATCAATGTTTCCATGGAATGTGCGAATTCTAAAAAGAATAATTTGGAAAGAAGCGGAAGTAATGTAGACAAAACAGGTGCCGATATCGGAGAACAGAATGTTATCCTGCTTATCGATGAATATGACTTTCCTTTGTTGAGTCACCTGCATGATCCAGTTAAAATTGAGAAAATCAGATCGATGCTTTATAAGTTTTATTCATCAATCAAGGGTTGTAGCAATTATCTGCGATTTACATTCATTACAGGGATCACGAAATTCAAACAGTTATCCCTGTTCTCAGCGTTGAATAACCTCAAGGATATCACGTTTGATGAAGAGTATTCCACGATTTGTGGATTTACGGAAAAAGAAATTACTACATCATATTGCAAGTACATTGACAGGGCACTCTCGAAGATTATGGAAAACGGAAGGTTGCCTCAGGGTTCTACGACAGAGAATATCATGGACAGAATTTCGTATTGGTACGATGGTTACAGCTGGGACGGTAAAACAAGAGTTTTCAACCCGTTTTCGATCAAAAATTTTCTTGAAAAATTTGCATTCAGGGATTATTGGTACGAATCAGGATTTTCTCTTTTCACTGCAATTTTAGATTCATTCGACGGGAACAGATTCTCGATATTCGGCAAGGACATTTCCTTGGAGGCACCTATAGATATCCAGGACACGGCCAACATAATCAGTGAGGCATTTCTTTTGCAGGCAGGTTATCTGACTATCGATAGCATCGACATTAGCGGTGACACTGAAAATTTTCATCTGAAAATCCCTAACAATGAAATTATGAGAGCATTAAACAAAGAGCTTTCTAGAAAATTCAAAGGGTTTATCGCTAAACTTGAATTCATGGATAAAATTGGCGATCCGCTTACGACTTTTACCAGTATGAGAGATACGCTGTTGTCTTCGTTATGGTCATGCGACGTCAACAAGTCGGAAGAGCTTCTGAGTTCCATCTTTTCCGGGAACCCTAAAGAATGGTATCGCAACGGCGGCGAAGGAAGCTTCAAATTGATTTTACTGGCGCTCATGCGATTCGGCGGAGCGGTTTTCACCGGAAACATGTTGAAAGCATTGGGCGAAGTGTATTCCGATGCAGGAAGAGCAGATCTTTTGCTAGATGTTTACGGAAAAGGCTATTTAGTCATGGAATTAAAATTTACCGCTGACGATGGAAAACATGGGAAAATCCACGGAGCGGCTGGCAGCAATGCCGGGGTTCCGCCGTTCGTACGTTCAGACCCCTCAGACTGTAGCGGGCCTCCCGCCGCATTTGACGGCCTTTCCAAGCTCATTGAACTGGGTACCTTGCCGGATAACGTCAAACATATCCTTGAGAGCAGAATCAAAGATGCGTTCAAGCAGATATCGGAAAAAGGTTACGCCAAGCCATATCTCGCTTCCGGGAAACCCATTGTAGCCGCCGCAGTGGCGGTGTACGGCACTTCTGCGGTGATGGTGCGTTTCGCGAAAGTTATCTGGAAAGCCGACGAGAATCGCGACATGGACTTCAAGGAAATCAGCCTGGAAGTTTCCAAGGAACCGAGACTCGGCTCATGAGTCCATGAAATCTGCCGTCGCTCATTTCTGTCTACCGCAGGTGGACTCCTGCGGGAGACTCGTGAACACTGAGGCGAGCAGGGTTCAAATATCCGGTTAAGAAATTCAGACCGTAGGCTATATGGAGGCCTGTTACATCCAGAACCGGACGATGCGTCTGGCGGAACCTTTGAACAGAAGGTCAGAGCTCGGATGATTGTTGACAGGCACATTAAACCTGTTCGCCGGATAGAACTTCGTCAAATGTGGATCAAAAGCTCATATGACGTATAGGGAATGTCTTTACGTGTCAACGAAAAAAAATCAGGGTGTCAAAGGTAACATATCCGACACTTCGGCATTTGTGCCGGAGATAAAGACCTGGTATTGATACGTTCTTGATTGGGAATCTTTGAGATGATTGTTATCTATAAAATTTTAGGGATTGTTTCATGGTTATAGTGTACGGAAAACCAGTATTTCAGATGTTCGGAGACAAACATTGATTTTGTAGCATGTAACTAAAGCGATAGTCCGTTCAGACAAACATCTGATGGAGAAAGACACCGTTCTGATAAGCCACCGCACTTATTGACTGGGCCATAAATGCAGAGATGACGTGATGACGTGATGAATCTAAAGCATATTTTTGGGAATTCTCGTCGTGTATCGTGTGACGAATTTATGTTGATCATGACCTTAGACACCTGCCCTATTGCGATGACCACAAGATTTCATGCACCAAGGTTACAGTAATTATTGGAGCGTGTCAGAGAGGCGTTTTCAAATTGACTGATCACGGTCAAGCTATTTGGCTTTTAACGTTGGCTTGGGAGTTTATGCAGTCGGCGGTCAGAGCTTAGATCGGATACGGGCCTGAAGTCATGTCCATATGGCTTTGGTTAAGAATTCTTGGATGTGACAAGTAACTTGACAAGACAGATGAATAAATGTAATATGCAACAGGTTAGAATCGAATGTCCCGGATCTTGCAATGTTGAGATTAGTTGTTATCCGGTCGCGGATGGCTGGCCATTGGCGTCGATATTTCGGTTTAGGTATCGAAGCCTATACTTAGGTTCAAGACTTCGGATGCCGATGTCAACACCTTTCGGCAGAATTACTTAGCTAGTTCAACGGGAAAGCCAGTATTGTCAAGGTGCTATCGAACATGATTTCTTGAAGTAGTTGACATAGCTCTACATGGCGACAAAGACCTTAAGACTGGTGTCCATGGCGTAACGAGGTACAAGATGATGGATGACGAGTTCGATGATTTGGATGTCTTGAATTCCGAGGTCGATTTCGAGTCCAAGGATGAATCAAGCCATGGAGATGAATTGAAGCCTCTTGAAGTCTTTGAGGATTCTTTTTTGACAATTATCGAGCAAGGTGCTGTATATGTCGACAAAACAAAGCTGATTCTTGAGCTGATAAGACACAGGGGGCCATATTTCCTTTCAAGGCCGAGAAGATTCGGCAAAAGCCTTTTGGTTGACACGATTCAACAGATATTCGAAGGGCAGAGAGATCTGTTCGCTGGACTTGATATTGAGAGGCTTGTTCCGGATTTCAACTGGGCGCCTGTCCCGGTGATCCGTATCAATATGAACGGCACTGACTCTGATCCCAAAATTTTCGGTGCATCTCTTTTGAATTTGCTGGAAATCTGCGCAAATGATCACGAAGTGCCAATCAATTCCGCGAGTTTCGTAACAGCAATCACGAGTCTAATCGCTGAGCTTTCAAAAAGACACAAAAAATCTAAAATGCCCGTTGACAACATTGCGAATATCAGTAGAGGCAACGTTGTTCTCCTTATCGATGAGTACGACTTTCCTTTGTTGAAACATTTGCGTGATCCAAAGAAAATTGAAATGATGCGCAGTATGCTTTATGATTTTTATTCTGCTGTCAAATCCTGCATCGGAACTTTACGATTTCTATTCATCACAGGGATCACTAAATTCAAGCAACTTTCACTTTTTTCAGCTCTTAATAACGTAAACGATATAACTTTCAATCCGAGATTCTCGACGATCTGCGGATTCACCCGTGATGAATTGGAGTCGTCATACGGTAGCCATATCCTAAAGACCCTTTCTATGCAGAAGGAAAATGGTGGCCTTCCTAAAAATTCAAACGTAGCCAAACTTATGGACAAGATTGCCGATTGGTATGATGGTTACAGTTGGGACGGCACAACAAATGTCTTTAATCCATTCGCGATCAAATCGTTGCTCGAATTCGGAATGTTCGACGATTATTGGTATAAGTCAGGTTCTCCACTGCTGACAGCCATGCTTGAATCGGTCAGCGGAAATTTCTTTTCTATATTCGGAAATAAATTATCGTTTGAAAAGGCTACGGCTATCAACGACACACAAAATATCCACAACGAATCGTTTCTTTTGCAGGCAGGATATCTCACCATAGACAGCGTGACACAATCCGGCGACTCCAAGACTTATAATCTGGCGATCCCCAACAAAGAGATCAAGGATGCCATAGATATAGAACTCAAGTCAAAGTTCTGTGAATTTTTGTACGGTTTAAAATATGTAGATAAATCGCTTGACCCACAGAATTTAATCACTGACATAAAAAGTATTTTATTGAAATCATTATGGTCCCGAGACAGTCAAGAATCAGAAATGTTGTTAGGTTCTATTTTTTCCGGTATTTCGAAGGACTTGTTTCGTGGGGGAGGTGAAAATTATTATAACATAATTCTTCTGATCCTATTCAGATTTGGAGGCGCGATTTTTGACGGTGACATTTTCAAGGCGATTTCCCAGATATTTTCCGATTCCGGAAGATCGGATCTCATACTTGAAGTTCCCGAAGGGGGATATATCGTCATAGAGCTCAAAATGGCCCCCGAAATACGTATGGCTGGAACATTCGATGACTCGCCATCAGCGAGTGTCATCCCGGCGACCGGCCTGGTACCTGTCGTTGCGGAAAATGGAAGTTCGCCGACTCATCCAATCGGTGTTACCGGCATGATCGAACAGGGAAAGATTTCCGAGCGGTTGAAACAGCACCTTGAGTCCAAAGCCGAGGAGGCTTTCGAACAGATTAGAACAAAGCATTATGCCAAGCAACTCTTGATCTCAAATCGACCGGTCCTGGCTGCGGCTGTAGTCGTTTACCACACCTCGACCGTGTTGGTACGATTCAAAGAAGTCAAATGGCTGGCGGAAAACCAAGAGGGACCTGAGGTCGGAGTTATTCGGCTCACAAAATGGTAAGACCGTCTCAACAGCACTTGGCGTTCATATGCCTGTTTCGCCTGACTCTGCGATGCCGATGCTGACGGGCAAGGGCGTTATATTGGCTTCAGCGGCTGAGTTGCGCCGGCGATAGTCTGAACTAGGTTTCATAAAACGTGTTGCGGACATGACAGAAGACGGTCGTCTGACTGGCGGGCGTCCGTCTTGTCATGAAACGTAATTCTTGGTCAGTGAAACGCTGGACAATGAAATTGTGCTATTGGGGTGTTTGCACGCCATCGCGAAAATGGTTGATTTACCGCTTTTGATTAGGAATATGTGATGGATGGGTTTGAAAAGGCGTTCATGGATGTCTTGATTATTGACCGCATGGTTTTTCCGTGTAGGGCGCTGTCTCTGACGGAGATTTTGCCGTGCTCCGAACACACTTCAGGCATCGGAGCGCGAGCGGGTGAAGGTGCGCCATCGTCTGCCAGGCTACCGGATTCTGACGGTGCCGTGCCGGGGCCTAGGCGGCCCGGTCGCACTTCCTTCGCGGGAGGCGTCATCGCCCGGGGAGGGAAATGCTCGAGCATCTTCAGGGCCTCAACCTACCCGGGAGCCTGTTATTAAAGGCCAGCGCCTTGTAGTCGACCGCGCGGTCCCTGTACACGTCGTCCCGCGAGATCAAGGACGTATATGGTCCTGAGGAGCTTGCGCGCGATGGCGGTCACTGTGCGCCTGTAGCCGCGGCGCGCCTTGATGCCGTTGAAGGCGGACGCGAAGTGGCTGGGCTGTCTTCGCGGCCGCGTGCGTGCACTCGCAGGGCTTACGCCGGAGCCACTTGTTGTGGGGGGCCGTCCTGCCGGATCTCTTCTTGCGGGGGGACTCGTTGTTGCCCGTGCATACGCTGCCCCGTTTGCCCGGCCGTTCGGAGGACCCGAAGACTGCCATGTCGGGGCCGATCTCGGCAAGCACGGACGCGGATGCGTGCCTGCTCACCCCGGGTATCACCTCGAGGCGGTCCTGGTGCCCGAAGTGATCCGCGAGGGCGGAAGTGAGATCGTCCTCCAGCTCGGACTTCTGCCCCTCGTGCCAGTCCACGTGGCCGAGGAGCCGATGGAGCTGATCCCGCCTGGCGTTGTCCAGTTCGGTCGCCAGGCCACTGGCGATCTCGTTGGGTTTCGCCTTGAGCCGCGTGGTGATGCGCTTGACGGCCCCGGCGGGGGCCTCGCCGTCGGGCAATGGCGTCAAGCACCGCCCCGGCGGGGGCCTCGCCGTCGGGCAATGGCGTCAAGGACGGCCCCTGCGGGGGCCTTGCCGTTGGGCAATGGCGTCAAGCACGACCCCGGCGGACTTGCCGAAGACGTCGGACACGACGATGCCGATCCTCACGCCGTGCTCGACGAGCCATTTGGTGACCCTTTTCTTGGACCTGGTGAGGTCCTGGGTCACCTTCTGTATGAGGCGCGACATCCCGTGCGCGTTCCCGAGTTCGGGGCCGGCACGAAGCTCGTTTTCAGGAGCCCGAAGCAGCCGAGCTTGGCGAGCCACAGGCTGGCGGACATGTCGGTCTAGCGGCCGGGGAGGTTCTTGGCGTGCCTGGGGTTGACCACGATGACTTTCAGGCCGACCTTGACGAGCGCGGCATGGAGGGTCTTCCAGTAGACGCCGCTGCTCTCCATTATCACACGCCTTGCCCCTTTCGAGATCGCCCAGTACGCGAGCGCCCGGAGGCCATGAGGCAAGGTGCTGAACTCCTTGTGCATGTGGTTGTAGTCGTCGGAGGAGATCGGGTCGGAATAGCAGCGAAGTAGACCTTGCTGTGGACGTCGATGCCGACTACCGATTCGAAGCCGGCCTTGAAGATGTGTTTTCTCTATTGTTCCACCATCCCAATGCCTCTTTCGTTGGGGTATTCGCGTGTGATCGGCAGGGCCTCGCATGTATTCCTGACTCCTGTCGATATGTAGCGGAATCATTGGCCGAAGGGCTTAAATTGTGCCACATGCCAGGAAGCCGGACAGTTTATCATACGCTTTCTGGGAAGCAGGCCGGGGTTCGGCATTGGGAGGCGGGGCAGTTTAGGGACCCGGTATGACCGTGAAAGGAACGACGCCCTCGCTTCCGAGACACGCACTATAAAGGAAAGCATCTATGCGAGGGAGTCAAAGCGGTACGTTTCATGCGCCGGGGTGTCGACAAATTTTCATGAAAGTATAGGGGAAAACGGTCATTGCGGAGTCCGGATCATTGCGGATGATGTCCAGAAACGTGAAAGGTGACTAGGGGGGAAGGGCTCAACAGTAGTCTGCCTTTGACTTCTCAGTACCCGGCAGGACTGATATTGGAGGTGGAATAGCTGTATTAAGTTATGTGGAGGATGAGAGACAAACGTGGCTCCCCGTTGTTAATCAGACGACTCTTACATCTGTCTCTGCATCGCGTCAGCTGAGTCTGTTCGAGTCAGGATATGTTGTTATTTCACTGCCGAAATCTTAACCCCTCTCCCTCTCCCTCTCCCTCTCCCTCTCCTTCTCCCTATCTTCGTCAGCGCCCTTTAACCAGCCGGGTTTTTCCTTTGCGTGGATCCGGATGTATTCGTCGATCTCATCCATGATGTCCTAAATCCAAGGCAATGGCTGTCCGTTCATATAATCATTCAGGTAGGCAGGGAAGATTAAAGGGATATAGTAGGCCGCTCGACTGCGGATGTATGTGGTTGCCCCGATATGGTATAGGAAATTCAACGAAAGCGGGCCGCTGGTTTTCTTGACGACCTTGAAAATTTCCACGCAGAGAGCTAAAAAATGACCTTCTTCAGAAAACATGAAGTACCTCACTAGTCAAAAGTAATTGTTCCAGTTTTTAGCTCATCATTCAGCATATCATAAAGAGTGGGGTAAAGGTAATCCTCTGAAATTTTCAGATGCGGCTTCTCCATCATCATGTACAACTTTGAGTTGAACAGAATTATGTCGGCAACGTCAGCTGTCACTTTGCGCATCTCCATAAACAATTGGAGTATGTCTGGAGTGACGAATGCAAGATCCATGATTGCATCGAGTTCTTTTTTTGTCATAGCGGTTCACCATCACCTTACTATCTCGTGCTTTGAGAATTCCAGTAACGCCAGCGCCTTTACGGTGCGGAAGCAGTATTGGACTGAGGGAGATTTTTCAGCCAGCAGATTCTTCAATCCGACGGCCGCCTCAGTCTTTCCTTTGGTGAAAAAAATTAAGTTTTCCGCGGCTAAATCATCAGAAATCGGGCCAATTATAATATCATACTGCTTATTGTCTACTTTTTCCAACACATTGCGAACACTTTTGACAACTTTGATAGGACGGGGACTGTTTCGTAGATTCTTGAGACTACAGTGAACGAGATAATAAAACCATGACAAGTCTGGAGTTTTGAAAAACTTGATTTTAATCTTTTCTCCTATTGTCGGCTAACGGCATAAATTGGAATTCAATACTGGCAATCTTACCTGCGATGGATGCTCTTCATTCATTCGGCGTTCAACGACCAGTTTGGCGAAAAGCTCTGCATGTTCCTTGTCAGCAGTCAGGCAGAAACCTGGTCCGAAATCTAACCGCTTATTTTTCTTTATCAGTCGCGGTTCATCAATGACCTGATCGCTTCCGTGAAACAGCAACTGTGGAAGAGGTATCATCCAAGGCTCCAACAAAGGAATAACCGCACTCTAATCAGGTTGCTTGACGCTTGAGTTTTATGAATTAAGTGCCTGTCTAACGGCTATTATGTCGAAAAGTGTTCTGAAAATCTATTGCCGGCAATCGCTCGGCTGATGGGAATCGATTGATATTGATTGATATTGGTCCTGCTGCGGTGTAGGGCCTGACAAGTGATCAAATCGACAATAAAGAACCGCATTTTAGGCATATGAGCCTACGTCCTGTTCGATCTCTGTTGTCGACTCAAGCTTAAGATGCGGTATCCGTGACGGGATCCACCAACGGAGCTGACGGTGCAGGACTGCCATTAACTTATTGTAATAGAACTTTGCTCGTTTGGAGGTAAAGTTCAGCGATATCAGCAATAAGTCGTAAACAGTCTCCTTTAACTGGTCAATTAGGGTTTAACGCTTTGTTTTTGTCCGAGAGCGATGCCACCGCCAAATACTGATAGAAAGCTTACTGCTCACCTCAGCAGAGCACTTTGTAATGTATCGAATGAAATCTTTAGCGTCAAGTGGGTAAGCGGATAGCTGAGGAATTTAGCCGAGTCATGTTTCGTTGGTATCATCACGCTCGTCGGGTGGGAACCCTTGGCCGGTGCCGTCATCTGTGCTTTCCACAATAGGATGATTGGCTCACAGGGATGCCGATGTCTGATTTTTCAACATATGATGGGAGTCCAAGGCTGCGGTGCCCAAGAAAACGGTTCATGATAACGATAAGTTGTTGACAACGCTTTGTCGAGCGCCGGTCAGCGGATGAGATAGCGGCATCGGTCGGCCATCATGCGAAGCAGGCCGTCCTCATTGCGGGGTCGGCTGACCTGACTGCAACGGAGGCGCAATCCCCTGGGCACCCCCCGCCGCAGGCGTCTGGCCGCTCGCGGGGGCGAGCGCGGCGCGGAGCCTGGCCAGCTCGCCCGCCACGTCTGCACGGGCGGCGTCCGTGTCCGGGACGCCATGGAGGTGCTCCAATGCGGCCTCGTAGGCGACCGAGGCCCCGTAGGGGTCGCCTGAGGCTTCCCGCATCCTGGCCTCGTAGCCCTTGGCGGAGCTCAGGAATATGGCCTTGCCCCGGGGATCGTCCACGGGCGGGTCGACCGTCATGAGCTCCAGTTCCGCGAAAAGCCGCGGCCAGTCGCGGATCTCCTCGAGGTACCTGAGCTTCAGGCTCCGGTAACGCAGCAGCTCGGCGGAGCCTGGCGGCTGCGCCCCGATCGCCTCGTCTATGCGCCCCTCGAACTCCGAAATCCTGCCCAGGAGCCTCCAGCCCTGAAGCTCCAGGCGCATCGCCGAGGGCGAGGCCGTCCGGGCGGCGTGGTCCGCGTAGCGGGTTTCCGCCTCGAAGAAGATCCTGGGCGACTGCGGGAAGCCGGGCGGCTCCGGCGCGCCACGCGAGCGCCGCCAGTTGCGGTCCGCCCGCACGAGTCCGGTCAGGCGCTCGAGTTCCTGGGCGCTTTCGGGATGCGCCCGGGCGGCGGAGTCGCTCGCGCGGATCGCGCGGTCGAAGTAGCTCCGCGCGTCCCGGGTCCTGCCCTCGTCGCGCAGGACCCTGGCCAGGTACCAGAACAGGAGCGGGCTTTCCACGTAGGTGTCCAGGGCACGGCGGGGAAGCTTGCGCTCCAGGAGGGTAATCGATGCCGTGAGCTCGATCTCGGCCTCAAGCTCGGGCTTTCCCTGCCTCAGGACCGTGTCCGCGAGCGTTATGGCGCGGATGATGATGAAGGACACGTCCTCGGGATCGGGTTCGTCCTTGGCTGCCGCGGCCGCCAGGGCCAGTCTGAGGAATTCCTCGGTTCCGGCGAGATGGCCCTCGCGGGAGTTCTGGTACGCGGCGTTCCGGAAGACCTGGTGGCGGGCGGGGCCGCTTTGGGCCTCCGGCCACTCCAGGAGCTCGCCGGTCGTCCGGAAGCCCTCGTCGAAGGCGCCCTCGGCCACGAGCGCGTCCGCCAGGCCGACGCAGAGGTACCACAGGCTCTCCCTGGAAAGCGATTCTCCGGGATCGCGGCACGCGGGACTCCCGCGTCCGGGCTCAAGGCTCCCCGCCATGGCTTTGAGGAGCTCGGATCTTACGGGGGAATGGGGGTACTCGCGGGACAGGGCGTTGTAGACCGAGAGCATCTCGGGGTAGTTCACGGGGGGGGCGGCGGAGGATGCCCCGCCGTCGGCGGATACGGCAGGCGTGCCGTCGGGTGATACGGCAGACGTGCCGCCGGTGACGGCCCCGTGAGCGCCGCCAGGCGCCGTTTCAGCGGCAGTTCCGGCGCCTGGGCTTCCTGCGACCGGGCTTCCTGAGGAATCGCCCGAGGCGGCGGAGTCCGCGGCATCGGGCGGGAGGAGCCCCTCTTCCCCGGGAGCCCGTGCGGCCGCGCCTCTCGCGGTACCCGTCCTGCCCGTGGCGGGGGGGGGCCCGGCAAGCTCCGCGTATTCGGACGGGAGGAGATCGAAGACGTCCTTGCCCGAGTCCCTCAGGCCGTACGAGAGGGCCAGGATGTTCAGGGAGTCTGAGACGACCGGCGAGGAGGGCGTCAGGCGCCCGCCGCCCATGGCGGCCTTCACGGTGGTCTCCAGGATCCCTTCCGCCTCCTGGGCGCGGCCCAGTCCGATGAGGATGCCTCCCAGGATGTTGCCCGCGCTAGCGGTCTCGGGCGATTCCGGGCCCAGGCGTTCCAGCCGGTTTCGGTAGGCGGCCTCGGCGTGGGGTAGGGCGCCTTCGAGATCCACCAGGTTGAAGAGCGCGAGGGCCAGTCCCAGGCCTACGGAGTCGGCAAGATCCGGGTCCTCGAAGGGGGGATCGGTCAGCCTGATGAAATGTTCCCTGGCGAGCGAGAAGTTGGACTCGCGCAGATTGCTGGCGGCCAGGAGAGCCTGGGATTCGCGGTCGGGCCGAAGTTCCGCGAGCCTGGCGAAGCTCTCGCGGGCTTTCGCGTAGTCCCCCCGCGCGAAGGCTCCTGCCCCTTCCCTGAGGGCCCTGGTCGCTTCCGGCATGTCGGGAGAGACCAGAGTGAGCGATCCGGGCGGCGGCGGCACGGCGTTTTCCTCGGCCCGGACGTGTCGCAGGATCGCGCGTTGGGCGACAGCGAACTCCCTTTCGCGGCCGGCTTCGGGCCGAGCGTGGAGCTGAAGGTACGAGAAATAAGCCAGGGCGACGAGTACGGCCGCCAGCGCGGGGAACAGGATTCGGGGCCGCTTGAGCGCGGAAAACCGCCCGGGCTCCGGTTCGGGCGGTGGGGAAGCGTCCGCCGGAGCGTGACCCGGAGGGACGCCGCCCTCGAGGCGGGCGGGGCTTCCGGAAGCGGGCCCTTGGCCCGTCGCCGACGGCGAGTCCCCGGAACCGTCGCCTGAGGCTTCCCCGCGATCTTCCCTGTCCGTCCGATCGCCGCGATCCGTCCGGCCGCCGCGATCCGTCCGGCCATCGCGATCCGTCCGTTCCGTCCTGTCATCCGGGACTGAGCGGTCGCCCCGCGCTTCCCGGCCGTCCCGGTCCATCCTTCCGTTCAGTTCCGGAATGTCCCGCGGTTTCTCTCCGTACTGGCGGTCGGGTCTATCCACGCGTTCCTGCCGCACCTGCCCGGCGCTTCCGGAGTCCTTGCGGCGTCCCTCTTTCCCCGCGAGGGCGTCCCCGGCCTCCCGGAGTACCGTGCTTTCGGGGCCGACGGCGGAACCTTCGGCATCCGGAAGCGGGACGGGCTTGAGCGGCCTCTCGGCGAAACCGGTTCCGGCGGGGCCCGCCGGGCCGTCTGCCGGACGCGGGGGCTTGTACGACGGCGACCCGAGTCGGCGGTCCCCTCCGGAGGGCCGGTCTTCCGCGGCAGGGCCCCGGACCCCGTCCGGGGATCTGGAATCGCCGTCCTGCGCCATCCGCTCAGGACCCCTCGGCCCGGGCGAGGAGCACCGAGGGAAGCGGGTTCACGAGCACGGTGTCCTTCCTGAAGTTCACGTCGTCGCGATCGGGCCAGTCCAGGCTGTAGTGGAGCCCGCGGCTCTCGCGGCGGGAGGCCGCCGAACGGATGATGAGATCCGCGACCGCCGCGATGTTGCGGACCTCTATCAGATCCGCGTCCACCTCGAAGTTCCGGAAGAACTCCTCTATCTCCGACTTCACCAGGGCGAGCCTGGCGGCCGCCATCCGCAGGCGGTGGTCGGATCTGACCAGGCCCACGTAGTTCCACATGAAGCGCCGGATCTCGTCCCAGGAGTGCGTGATGAGAACCGCCTCGCTGGGGGCGCGGCCCAAGTGCCCCGTGGGCCATCCGGTCTCGCGGCCCTCGGGCTCGGGGGCCAGGAGCGCGTCCTGGCGGGCCGCCGAGGCGGCGCGGTCGGCCATGACCAGCGCCTCCAGGAGAGAGTTGGAGGCCAGTCGGTTCGCGCCGTGAAGCCCGGTGCAGGCGACCTCGCCTATCGCGTAGAGCCCCGGCAGGCTCGCGCGGCTCCAGGTGTCGACCATTATCCCCCCGCACTGGTAGTGGGCGGCGGGGACCACGGGGATAGGTTCCCTGGTGATGTCCAGGCCGAGCGACATGCAGGTGTCGTGGATCTTGGGAAAGCGGTTCCGCACGAAGTCGGGGTCCTTGCCGGTGATGTCCAGGAATACGCAGGGCGCACCGGTGCGCTTCATCTCGGCGTCTATGGCGAGGGCCACCTCGTCCCTGCGGGCCAGGTCCCCGTCCGGGTGGCCGCGCATCACGGGCAGGCCCTCGCGGGTGACGAGCGTGCCGCCCTCGCCGCGCACTGCCTCGGATATGAGGAAGTTTGTGCGTTTGGGATGGAACAGGCAGGTGGGGTGGAACTGCACGAACTCCATGTTCGCGGCCCGGGCCCCGGCGCGCCAGCCCATGGCGAGCCCGTCCCCCGTGGCCCCGTCGGGGTTGGTTGTGTACAGGTACACCTTCCCGGAGCCCCCGGTCGCGAGCACCACCGCCTTGGCGAAGAAGGCGTTGACCGCGCCGCTCTCGCGGTCGAGGACCCAGGCCCCGGCCGCCCGCATCGCGCCGTCGGGGCCGCTCTCCAGGATGAGATCCAGGGCCAGGCAGAACTCGAAGACCTCGATGTTCGGGTGAGAGAGCGCCTTTTCCGCCAGGACCTTCTGCACGGCCTGGCCGGTCATGTCCTTGGCGTGGACGATGCGGCGGCGGCTGTGGCCGCCCTCCCGCCCCATCTCGGGGCGGGCGGGATCCCCCTCCCGCATCGTGAAGGGTACCCCCAGGCTCTCCAGCTCCTCAATCATCCTGGGGCCCTCGTCCACCACGATCTCCACCGCGTCCTCGTGGCAGAGCCCGCAACCGGACTTGAGCGTGTCCTCCACGTGCAGCTCGAGCCGGTCGTCCTCGCCCATGGCCGCCGCGATGCCGCCTTGCGCTAGGTTGGTGTTGGTGTCGCAGGCCAGGTTCTTGGCGACGATGATGACCTTGCCGAACTCGGCGGCCTTCAGGGCGAAGCTCAGGCCGGCGATGCCGGTCCCCATTACGAGACAGTCGGAGCGGCGGGACGTCACGTTAAGCCCCCTTTGGGTAGGCGGGGAGAGGAACCCCCGCGAGAGGCTGGGCGGGTATACCCCCCCGTGGGGGTCGGGCGGCGGGGTGCGCCGCTGCGGTGTCCGGACGGGATCGCGGGGGGCCTTTCCGGTCGGCGGGAAGTCGGCGCGCGAGCCCCGGCCCCCCGGCGCGCGAGCCCCGGCCCCCGGCGCGCGAGACCCGGCCCCCCGGCGCGCGTCGGATCCTCAGGCCTTGGCGAGGGGCGGGATCAGGTACTCCAAAAGCGCCTTCTGGGCGTGGAGGCGGTTCTCCGCCTCATCCCAGACCGCGGAGGCGGGGCTCTCGATCACCTCCTCGGATACCTCCTCGCCGGGGTGGGCGGGCAGGCAGTGGAGGAAGATGGCCCCGGGGGCGGCCGACGCCATCAGCTCCGCGTTCACCTGGTAGCCCTTGAAGTCCGCGAGGCGCTTTTCCCTCTGCGCCTCACGGCCCATGGAAGCGAAGACGTCCGTCGTCACCACGTCGGCCCCGCGGGCCGCCTCGGAGATGGAAGCGGCGCACGTGATCCTCGGGTTGTCGCGGGTGGCCCTCTCCAGGATGGCCTTGTCCGGGCCGTAGCCGGGAGGGCAGGCGAAGCGCAGGGGGAACCCGAAGACCGCCGAGGCCTCCAGCCAGGTGTTCAGCATGTTGTCCCCGTCGCCTATCCAGCAGAAGCTCTTGGAGGCGAGCGCGTCCGGGCCTCCCGTCCGCTCGGCCACGGTCATGAGGTCCCCCAGCACCTGGCAGGGGTGCCGCTCGTCCGTGAGCGCGTTCACGATCGGCACCGAGGACCATTTCGAAAGCTCGACCAGATCCGCTTCCAGCGTGTGGCGGATGACCACGCAGGAGACGTAGCGGGAGAGCACCCTGGCCGTGTGGGACAGGGGCTCCCCCCGTGCCCACTGGGAGTCGCCGAGGCTCATGCTCAGGGGGTGCCCGCCCAGCTCGCTGACGGCGCACTCGAAGCTCACCCGGGTGCGGGTGGAGCTCTTGCTGAACATCATGAGGACCGTTCGCCCGGCCAGATGATCCAGGCGGTAGTTGCCTTTGGCCCTCTCGGCCTTGAGTTCCATGGCCCGCCTGATGAGGCGCCTGTGCTCCTCCAGGGAGAGGTCCCGGAAGGTGATGAAGTGTCTGGGCTCGGGCATGTCTGCCCTCCTTGGGAATGGGCGGCATGAAGGGGCCTCGGGCCGCGGGGCCGGAGGGTCAGCCGCAGGGTCGCGGAAAACGCTCGGGAAGACAGAGGCGAAGGTCCGGGAAATTCACGGAAGCCTTGCGGTGTCGGCGAACGCGTCAAAGGCCCGCGAGGCGCTGCGACGGTAGAGTGGCGCGGCAAGGGGATTCGGGGCTCGCGCGCCAGGTACTGAAATGGAGTCCGCAGGCGTTCCCTGAGCGTCCAAGCGAGTCTCGGGAAAAAAAACGGAAACGAAAATAATTTACGGATGGCGCGTTGAAACGCGCGAAGTCCGCCGCAGGCGTCCGCGCGCCTGCCCGGACTGGAGCGCCCGCGCGCCGACGCTTCGGTGACAGTAGCGTGAGGAGCCGCAGGATGCAAAACGCCCGAGAATCCTTGAAATGGGATCCTGTACGGTATAAAGGCTTTGGGGGAAAACCGGTCGGGAGGGCTTTCCGGGAGTCCGCGTCGGAACCGAGGGCAAAGAAACTCGTCCGGACGGGCGAATAGGCCTCACCTGTTAGGATACCGCAAGACGGCTCCCGGATAAAGACCTGCGGCACGAAAGGCGCGGATGCGGTTATTTCAAGCCCCGGAATCCGCTAATAGCGGCGCTTGAGGCTTCGGGGCTTTTCCGGGCGGGGATATCGGCGTCCGGGCATTATGGGGCATCGGGTTATCGTGAAACGATATTCTTGAGCGTCACGGCCTTGGGGCCCCGTCATATCGTGACGCCCCAACAGGTTTCACGCGCCGTGGTTTTGGCAATCATCCACGCGCCGGGGCGTTGACGATCTTTCACGCGTCGGGGCGTTGACGATCTTTCACGCGCCGGGGCTTTGACGATCGACACGAACGTGCAGGGCTTAGGGCTTCCGGCTTCAAAGGCATCGGCCTCGAGTGCCGCCGGGGCTCCGTGGAGCCCGAAGGCCTTGAGGGCGGCGGGGCAACGGCCCGGAGGCGTCACGTGGCCGATGCCTCCGACGGCCTCTCCTCCGCGAGCGTTTCGGCCAAGGCGTCCATGAGCCTGTCGATCTCGGGGCGGGTCACGGTCAGGGGCGGTACGAAGCGGAGCACGGTGCCGGCCGTGGCGTTCACGATGAATCCCCTGGCGAGGAGCTTCTGGACCACCGGGCCGGCGGGGACCTTGAGCTTCAGGCCCAGCATGAGCCCCAGGCCCCTGGCGTCCTGGACCGCTACGGGGAGCTTTGCGGCGAGCTGGAAGAGCCTGTCCAGGAAATAGCGGCCGGTCTCGGCGACGGCCTTCAGGAAATCCGGATCCAGGAGCCTGGTCGCGAGTTCCAGCGCCACGGCCATGGCGAGCGGGGCCCCGCCCACTGTGGTGGAGTGGCTCCCTGGACCCAGGGCGCTGCCGGCCTCCTCGGTGGAGAGCGTGGCCGCGACCGGGTAGCCGGAACCCAGGGCCTTGCCCAGGGTGAGGATGTCGGGGACCACGTCGAAGTGCCGGAACGCGAAGTCCGCGCCCGTGCGGCCCAGGCCCGTCTGCACCTCGTCCAGGACCAGGAGCGCCCCCCGCGAGCGGGCGATCTCCGCGGCATTCTTGAGGTACCCCGGGGGGGCGGGCTGCACGCCGCCCTCGCCCTGGATGGGCTCCAGGAAGACGCAGCACGCGGACTCGTCCACCGCACGGTCGAGCTCGCCTATGTCCCCGAAGGGCACGAAGACCACCCCCGGCAGGAGCGGGTGGAAGCCGTCGTGGAGGGACGGCTGGCCGGTTATCGAGATGGCGCCCATGGTCCTGCCGTGGAAGGAGTTCATGGCGCTCACGATCCGGAAGCGCTTGCCGCCGGACCGCTCGGATCCGTATTTCCTCGCCATCTTCAGGGCGGCCTCGTTGGCCTCGGCGCCGGAGTTGGAGAAGAAGGCCCTGTCGAGCCCCGAGGCCCGGGTGAGGAGCTCCGCCAGCCTGGCCATAGGCTCGTTGTAGAAGAGGTTCGAGACGTGGACCAGGGTGCGGGCCTGGCGCTCCAGGGTCTCGGCCATGAAGTCCGGCGCGTGCCCGAAGGCGCAGGTGGCGATGCCGGCGATGAAGTCCAGGTATTCCTTGCCTTCGGCGTCCTGGACCTTCAGGCCCTTGCCCTTGACCAGGGCCAGGGGGAGCCGTCCGACGTTCTTGAGAAGGTGCCTGTCGCACAGGGAGATGATCTCCGCTGTCGACAGGGGGCCGGGTCCCGGGATGTCCGCGGCGCTCATCCTGTCCTCCGGCGGCGTGGCCGCCATGTTTCGCGGGGCGCGGGGCACCCGGACTCGCGGCGGGTGCCGGCTCCCTGCGGTTCAGCGCTGGTGATGGCGAGGCGGGCGACGTTGCGGCATCGCCCTGCGGAAAAGATGGATTTTACCAGACGCCCGGGAGGGCTGTCGAGCAAAAACGCCCGCCGGCGCGGGGTTGCTGTCGCCTGCGGATACAGGGGGCATCGCCGCCTGGGGAGCGCCGGCGGGACGTCGCACAAAGGGTTTTGGTGAAGGACATGGGAGCGGATGCGGAAGACGGGGGGTAGCCGCTCCGTGACCGCCTGTATCATGCCGGTGCTGTCCCGATTTACGCGACGGGCACCCAGAGCCTGTCGCAAGAATCGCGATGGGACCTAGAGCCGCACTTCCGTGCCGCAGCCCCTGTGGGTGAAGATTTCCAGGAGCAGCGCGTGCGGGACCCTGCCGTCTATGATGGAGGAGGCGGCGCAGCCGGAGCGGAGGGCGTCCAGGCAGCACTCTAGCTTGGGGATCATGCCGCCGGTTATCAGGCCCCGGGCCTTGAGCTCGCCGATGCGGGCCCGGTCAAGCTCCACGATGAGTTTGCCGTCCCCGTCCAGCACGCCTTCGACGTCGGTGAGGAGGACGAGGCGTCGGGCCTTGAGCGCTCCGGCCACCGCCGCGGCCGCGGTGTCCGCGTTGATGTTCCAGGAGCCGCCTTCGCGGTCCGCGCCCACCGGGGAGACGACCGGGATGAATCCCCCTTCGCCCAGGTGTTCCAGAAGGCGCGTGTTGATCGAGACGGGCTCGCCCACCAGGCCCAGATCCAGCTCCTCGCCGCCCGGTCCGACGGGGCCCTTGGCCTTCACGGCCTCGATGAGAAGCCCGTCCTTGCCGGAGAGGCCCACGGCGCTCCCCCCGGCCCGGGTGATCCGGCCCGCGATGTCCTTGGCGATGCTTCCCGACAGGACCATCTCGACCACCTCCAGGGTGTCGGGGCCGGTGAACCTTAAGCCTTCCACGAACCGGGTGGCGATGTCGAGCCTTTCAAGCATATGGTTGATGCCCGGGCCGCCGCCGTGGACCACCACGGGCCGGAAGCCCAGGAGCCTCAGGAGGGTCACGTCCTTCGCGAAGCCGTCCTGCAGCTGCTCGGAAAGCATGGCGTGCCCCCCGAACTTGATTACGACCGTGGCGCCCTGGTAGGCGAGTATGTAGGGGAGGGCCTCGATGAGATGCTCGGCCCTTACGGCGTCGTGGTTGTTTTCGGACAAGCGTGGCCTCGTAGGTGGGGTAGGAGCGAAAGGCCCCGCCCGGCGGCCCTTCCGGGCGCGGGCGGGGTCTCGTGGGGATTTTGGCGGTGGCCCTTGGGGGACACTGCCAGGCCGGGGCGGCCCCGGCGGCAATGCGGGCAGGGCCTGCCGATGCTTAACGATCACGGAATCTGTCGGTCGCGGACGGCCAGTGAAATCGGGCGGATCGACGGGTATAAGAGCCAGAGGTCGCGCCGGCTAAGCGTACTCCGGAGCGAACGATCGACATGCCAGATACGGCTCGTCCGGCAGGCGAATGCGCCGGCATTTCAGGGGGCATGGGGATTCTGAAACTGCCCCTCCGTTGCCGAAACCCGCCTGGCTTCCAGGAAAGCGTCTGAAAAACTATCCGTCTCTTCGCCATGGAGCCTATCGGGACAAAAGAGGCATAATCGTACCACACGTCGACGGAAGACAGGAGTACGTGCAGGGTCCCGGCAGGGCCCGGCGACTCGCGCGCGAACACTCGCAATGGGAGCCGTCGGGGAGGTGGAGCGACCGGCAAGCGCCATCTCCGGCCATAAAGAGACGCCGGTCGGCATCGGAGACTCCGGCAAGATTGCCGCATGCGGGACGGCCTCCGCGCGTTTTTAAGTGTCCGGTTCGTCCCGAAAGGCCGATGGCGTAGCGCATGGAAAGCGTGGGGCATCGCGGGAAGACATGCCGCGCCGGACTCGTCGGGGAGGAAAGTCCGACCTGAAGGCCGTCGAGGTCAACCCGAGGCGCGCCGAGAACCCGCCCGGCCGGAAAAGCGGTCCCGCGGCATGCGACCGCTCAGGTGCCGGGATGCTTCGGGCTCCAGCAGGAGGGTTTCGCCTCTGCCCGCGAGTTCAAGGTCCCTGCCCGCGAGTTTGGGAACGTTTACGGGATGTCCCGCTTCATTCGTAAGGCGGAAGGCGATGCCGGAACTCGCCAGATCCAGGGGCGACAGACAGCCGGCAGGGCACGGCAGGCTTGAAGCCCGATGTCGTCGCGGCGGACGGATTCGGCAAGTCTGCCAGTGGCTCTCTCGAGGCCATCGGCGGCGGCGAGGCTCCGTCCTGGGATCCGGTTGCAGAAAGGGTTTTGATGAAGGGCATAAGAATAAACGCGAAAGGCAAGAGACAACCCGTCCAGGACTGATTGATTCGCCGCAACGCCGCCGCGATTTATTCAACAGGCTCCTAGGAGCCTGTTGCATAAATCACAACAGCATCGGCATGAATCTGCTGGTTGTGGAGGGATTGTTTTCTGTCTACCACATCCGGAACCACTCCCTTCATCAAAACCCTTTATGCAACAGGCTCCTAGGCCGTTGAGCGCGTCCGTGCGCGGCTCAAGTTGGAAGGCAAGTCGCCCTGAGCCTTTTCGAGCTGCGCCAAAGCGCTCTTCAGCCAGTCAAGGGTCAGGAAAGGGACGGCGGCCCGTCCGCAAAGGTTTGCGGCATTCTGATCCGACATGTCGTCATACTCTCATGATCCGGCATGATAGCACACGGCGCCTCCTGTCCGAAGCGCCGAACGCATCTGTCCCCGATGGCGGAATGACGCCCGTGATCATGACATCCTGATTTTAAGGGGAGGAGGAAACCGCGCCTTGAACCGGACGGCCTTGGCTCGGCGAACCCGGCCTCCCGGGAGCCGAGGCGCCCGAATCATCGCGGGAAATCGGATCCGGGCCGCAAGGCGCCGGAGCGGATTCCGCAGGCGCCGGGTTTCGGCCCCGATGTCCGCCTCGCGGAGGTCCGGCGGCTTTCGGGCGCCCCGGAAGGGGCTTGTCTCTTGGGGTGCCGGAAGGCCTTGCCTCAAGGCGTGCCGGAAAGCCGCGTAAGGATGCGCAAGGCCTTGGCGGAATGCCGGGCCTTCCCCTAAAGGATCAGCTGGGTGAGGTCCGTGTCGCCCACCACTGCCGAGAGCTTCTCGCGGACGTAGCTCGCGGAGACGATTATCTTGGTGGGGGAGATCTCGGGGGCGTCGAAGGAGATCTCGTCCAGGAGCTTCTCCATGATGGTGGAGAGGCGCCTGGCCCCGATGTTCTCCTGCTTCTCGTTTACCGCGCAGGCCATGCTCGCGAGCTCCTCCACCGCCTCGGGCGTGAACTCCAGCTGGATGTCCTCGGTCGCCAGAAGCGTCTGGTACTGGATGATGAGCGCGTTCTGGGGTTCGGTCAGGATCTTCACGAAGTCGTCCTTGGTGAGCGTCGTGAGCTCCACCCGGATGGGGAAGCGGCCCTGGAGTTCCGGGATGAGGTCGCTGGGCTTGGAGACGTGGAAGGCCCCGGCGGCGATGAAGAGGATGTGGTCGGTCTTGACCGCCCCGTGCTTGGTGGGCACGGTGGAGCCCTCGACCAGGGGCAGGAGGTCGCGCTGGACCCCCTCGCGGCTGATGTCCGGTCCGGTCTTGGACTCCCGGCCGGCCACCTTGTCTATCTCGTCTATGAAGACTATGCCGTGCTGCTCCACGCGGGTCTTGGCCTCGGAGATCACCTTCTCCATCTCGACCAGCCTCGAGGCCTCCTCCTGGGTGAGGATGTCCCTCGCCTCGTGGACCTTCACCATGCGCTTGTGGCTCTTCTTGGGGAAGAGCTGGCTCATGGCCTCGTTCAGGTTCTTCTCCATCTCGTCCAGGCCGATGTTTGTGAAGATCCTGGTCATGGGCTGGGGCGCGGACTGCTCGACCTCGAGGGGGATGTCCCGCTCCTCGAGGCGCTTGTCCTTCAGGAGCCTCCTGAGCTTCGCGCGGGTGGTCGGAGGCTGGTGCTCGCCGCCCGCCTTGGCGCGTTCGGCCTTGTTGAAGCCCGGAAGCAGGAGATCCAGGATCCGCTCCTCGGCCAGCTCCACGGCCTTGGCGGCCATCTTGTCCCGCTCCTCGGTCAGCACCATGGAGACGGCGAGATCCATGAGCTCGCGGATCATGGACTCCACGTCCCGGCCCACGTAGCCCACCTCGGTGTACTTGGAGGCCTCCACCTTGATGAAGGGCGAGCGGGTGAGCCGCGCCAGGCGCCTGGCTATCTCGGTCTTGCCGACGCCCGTGGGGCCTATCATGATGATGTTCTTGGGGGCTATCTCGTCCCGCATCTCGGGAGGGGTCATGAGCCTCCTCCAGCGGTTGCGCAGGGCGATGGCGACGGCCCTCTTGGCCTCCCTCTGGCCGACGATGTAGCGGTCGAGCTCGGTCACGATCTCCCGGGGCGTGAGGTTCAGCTCGAGGGAGGACTGGCGCTGGGTTTCAATGATGTTCGTGCTGGTCATGGCTTTCCGTGCGGCCTCATGGGCCGCCTGAGGCGGGGGGCTTGTCCCCCAGGAGGGGCGTATGGCTCGGGGCCGAGGCGCGGCAGGCCTCGGCATGGGACCCGGCGCGTCTTCCTGCGTAGTCCGGACGGGCCTCACCGGCATTGCCGGGCGGGCGGCTTCTGCGGCAGGACCGCGGGGCAACGCCCGGCAGAAGGGCGGGTGCGGTCAGCGGGGCGCGCGCGAAGGCCGCAAGAACGCATATTACCTGAAAGCGCTGCTGGAAAACACTTGAAAAAATCGACCGCTACCCGGACGCGGCAAAGGCCGGGAGGCCGTGCGCGGGGCATCGGCGGCGGTCGCATGCGCTTGGTCGGACGCGGGCGGCCAAGGCCCCGGAGGGCCCGGACGGCCGGGGTTTGTCGCCCTCAGGCGGGCTTCCCGCCTAACTTCCCGGAAGAGGGCTTCCCGCCTTACTTCCCGGAAGAGGGCTTCCCGTCTTACTTCCCGGAAGAGGGCTTCCCGCCTTCCTTCCCGGAGGAGGGCTTCCCGTCATCCTTCCCGGAGGAGGGTTTTCCGTCATCCTTCCCGGAGGAGGGTTTCGCGCCTTTCCCGGTGGCGGGCTTGGCGTCCGCAGAGCTGGTTTCCGGCTGGACGCTTTCCAGGGTCTCCAGCTGGATGTTGGTGTTGGTATAGACGCAGATCTCGGCCGCGATTTTCAGCGCCTCCCGGCAGATGTAGGCCGCGTCCAGGGCGGGGGCCTCCCTGATCATGGCACGTGCGGCGGCCAGGGCGTAGAAGCCCCCCGAACCCGTGGCGATGATGTTGTCGTCGGGTTCCAGGACGTCCCCCGCCCCGGAGATGAGGAGGCTCCTCTCCTTGTCGGCGGCGATCAGGATGGCCTCCAGGTGCCGCATGCCCCGGTCGGTGCGCCACTTTTTCGTGAGCTCGACCGCGGCCCGCGTGAAGTTCCCGGAGTACTGGTTCAGGTGGTCCTCGAAGCGCTCCAGGATGGTGAGCGCGTCCGAGGTGGCCCCCGCGAAGCCGCAGATGATCCTGTCCTGGTAGAGCCTGCGGATCTTCCTCGCGGTGTGCTTCAGGACGCATCCGCCCTGGGAGACCTGGCCGTCCCCCGCCACGGCCACGATCCCTTTGTGGCGCACCATGACGATGGTGGTGCCGCGGCGGGTTTCGGGGGAATCTGGGCCTTTGGGCATATGGGACCTCTCGGGAGCCGCAGGCTGCCGGGCGCCGGGGCGGCGGGAGGCGGCGCACGGGCAAAATAGCGATTTTAAGGCGATAGTCGCCCTGAATCAACAGGAAAACGGCGGAGAAAACCTGAAAGGCACGAGGAGCGAGAGGCGGACGGCAGTTTCTCTAGGCGGTGCGCGCCCCGGTCGGTCGGGGACCGCGCGGAGGAGGGAGCCCTAATGCGACCGGAAGCCCCGGAAAGCGAGGGTTTCCAGAAAAACGCGTAAGGCCTGGCGGTCAGGCGGCCTCGGACGGTGCCTCCGGGCGGTCGTTTCGGCGGGCCGGCGCGAGCGGGTCCTCATGACGGTCGTTTCGGCGGGCCGATGTGAGCGGTGAACTCAGGGCGACCGTTTCTGTTGGCCGGCGGGAGGGACGGGAGCTCCGGGCGACCGTTTCCGTTGGCCGGCGGGAGGGACGGGAACTCCGGGCGACCGTTTAGGCGGGGCTGCTGGAGGAGGGAGCTCAAGTCTTGGGGCTCAGTCGTCTTCGGTGTCGGCGTCCCCCGATGACCGGGCGCCGTCGGGCTGGGAGAGCGCCCGCGGGTGGGCCCGGTAGGCCCGTCTCAAGGAGCCCAGATCCAGGTGGGTATAGCGTTCGGTTGTGGAAAGCGAGCTGTGACCCAGCATGTCCTTGATGGCCTTGAGATCCGCCCCGGACTCAAGGAGGTGGGTGGCGAAGCTGTGCCTCAGGCTGTGCGGGGAGTAGCCGACGTCCAGGCCCGCCAGGGCCAGGCGCTTTCGGAGGATGCGCCTGATTTCCCGGTCCGGGAGCCTGCCTCCCCTTGCGCCAAGGAACAGCGCCTCGGGACGGCGGGAAGGGTCCAGGCCGAGGAACATGGCGGAGCGGACCTTGAGCCAGGCCCTGGCGGCGTCCGCGGCGGGCAGGCCCACGGGCACGGCCCGGTCCTTCGCGCCCTTGCCGGAGCGCACGTAGACCCAGCCTTCGGAGAGGTTGAGGTCGCCCAAATCCAGCGCGGAAAGCTCGCCTACGCGGAGCCCAGACGAGTACGCGAGTTCCAGGACGGCCTGGTCGCGGGCGGCGTGGAGGGGGGCGGCTGCCCGGGGGCCGGGCTTCCGGGCCTCTCGGGGGGGGGCGGCGGACCCTGACGCGGCGGACCGGGACGGATCGGCGTCCAGCAGATCCTTGGCCTCCGCGACGGACAGGAATCTGGGCTGGCGCTTGGCGAGCTTGGGACGCTTCACGGCGGAGGCGGGGCTCCAGCCGCTCCGGCCCTCGCGCACGAGCCAGGCCCCGAAGGACTTGATGGCGGAAAGCGCCCGCGCGATGGAGGAGTTGTCCAGCCGGGAGCGGAGCTCGAGCACGTACGTCCGCAGGTGGATCTTCCCCGCCTCGTGGAGGCCCGTCCCGCGGGCGGCCAGGAACGCCGCGTAGCCCCTGAGTTCCCTCGCGTAGGCTATGAGGGTGTTCGGGCGGCGGTTCCTGACGGCCGCCATGTGCGCGAGGTACTCGCGGGCCAGCGGGGGCAGGCCTTCCAGTGACGGGAGGCCGGGCACGGGCGGGCCGACGTCGGGCTCCCCGCCCGGGGCGGGCCCTGTGACCGCGTGAGGGGCGGGGTCTGAGGCCGCAGGCGGGCTTTCGGGTCCGGACGCTCTCTCCCCCGCGGCCCGGAGCTCCGGAAAGTCCCGGCCCGCGCGCCCCGGCTGGGCGCCATGGCCCGGACCGTCACGTCTCATTCGGAAGCCGGGATGATGGGATGGCGGTGAGTGTAGAGCCTGTCGTCCAAAACCAGCTGGCGGGCCTTGCGGGTCGCGGGGTTCATGGCGAGGGGCCCCAGGAGGTTCGCGGTCATGTCCTGGGGGCGGCCCTGGGGGATGGTGACTATCGCGAAGAGCGTAATCCCCTCTGCCGCCGCGCCCAGCTCCTGGATCACCCCCGCCGGAAGCGCCGGGTCGTAGTCGGCCTTGAAGAGCACCGGGTTCACCAGCACAAGGGCCAGGGTAGGATCGTCCAGGCACTGGAGCCAGTAGAAGGGCGCGTCGTGGGGACGCTGGATGAGCACGTAGCGGGTGAGGTCCGGGAACCCGATGATGCCGCCCAGGACGGTCACCACGGATTCGGCGGGAATCTCCATCTCCCCGAACCTCTGGGTAGTGACTTTCAGCATTGAAGCCTTCTGGCCGGGTTCGCGCCCGTCGGGGTCATTCACGGCGGCCCCCCGGCTTGTTGGCGGTCCACAGCTTGGCCGCCGACTCCAGATCGGAGGTCGCGGTCTCCAGGGACCGGAGGTTCTGCTCCTGGATCTTGATGAAGATCTCCTCGCGGTGGACCGCCCATTCGGAAGGGGCCGTGATGCCCAGCCGGACCTGGCGGCCCTTGACGTCGACCACCTGGACCTTTATCTCGTCCCCGATGGTGACGGTCTCTCCGATTTTCCTGGTTAAGATGAGCAAGCGGTGCCCCCCGCGGCGGGCGGTCCCCGCCGGAGGGGGGACGGTTTCAGGCGCTTTCGGGCGATGTGACAAATGCGATTGTACACCCCTTCGCCTTTTCGGACAAGGTTATAAGGTCTGCCAGGGGCCGCGCGGCGCACGGGCCGCGGCGGGCGACCGGCTAGGGCGGGCAATCCGTCGACTCCGGCGGTGGTGCGTGGGGTAAGGAAGGGGCCGGTATCCGCGAGACGCGGAAAACCGTAAGGCGCGGAGGCGGATTGGCGCGGGGAAGGCTTTGGGGGGATAGGTCGGAAATGCCGCGTTTAGGCCCGGAAAGGGCCGTGAGAGTGCCCGGAAATGGCGGCGAGAAGGTTCAGGGTCGCGTGAAGGCTCGCGAAAGGCGGCGAGGAGTCCCGGAAAGGGCAAGGGGAAGGCTCAAGGCCGAAGGACGGGCGATGGGCAGTTCGCGGAAGGCCAGGAGCGGAGTGTCCGCCGAAGGAGTCTGGATCAGGCGTCACCAACCCTCAGGGCAACTTGAGGGAAAAGCGACAGACCGGTACGGGTCCCCGGGATCGGTAACACGCCCGGTCTTAGCATCTGGCGGGTTGGAGAGGAGATGAGACAACGTGCCGATGTTGGTTGGTGACAGACTATAACCTCTGTTTCTGTCCTCGTAGCCCTCACCGGCTCTTCATCATGAATCCCTCGCCGACTTGCTTAGACACAACGTCATCAATGGGGGGAAGGTGCGCTCCCGGCCTCTTGACCCGGCTGCGACCCGCGCCATCGCTCATGAGTGCCGTTGGGGCTCCCGTTACCCCCATAAGACGGGCAGGCAGTAAAACGGGCGAGGGAATTGCGCGGGAAGTGTCCTCATGGTAATCTGTTTTAAAAAGTGCCGGTCGTCAGGCTGGCCCAGTTTTCAGGAAGCCTCGCTGGACGTCCCGACTTTTCGGTCGATGTCACGATGCCGGGAGCAACGGCGTTGTTTCGGAGGCTTCCCGGCGACCTGGAACCTGTCGGCGGTGTGCCCTTCCACGAAGGAACCGTTGGGGACCCCAATGAACATGTCATGTCGAGTGGGTGTAGGTCTGCCGGAACGGCTTCAAGGGAAATCGGCGAGGCGGGATTGGAGAGGCCATGATTACGCTGACATCTGAGATTCTGTGGATCATTGGCGTACTTATCTCTCTCATCTCCGGGTTAATGCTGTATTATCTTCGCAGTCTTTCCACTCGGATAGACACGTCGGAAACCAAGCTGGAAAATAAGATAGGTGGGCTAGACACCAGGATTGGCGGGCTTGACACCAGGATTGGCGGGCTTGACACCAGGATAGCCGGGCTTGACACCAGGGTTGGCGTGGTAGAGACATCGTTGGGCGAGGTTAAGGCCAACCTCATCTCATTGAATTCGACAGTCGTGGATTTGTGGATGAAGGTGGGAAACCTTGAAACCAGGATGGGAGTGGTTGAAAATTCGTTGGGAGAGGTAAAAGCCAACCAGAGCTCATTGAATGCGACAGTCATTGATTTGTTGTTGAAAGTTGGAACGTTGCGGTCTTCTTCGCATGGGAGAATCGTTGTCTCAGAATCGCCCCGGCGACGGAGGAAAAGATCCTGCCGCCGGCTGTTCCTACCGACGAAGGCCTCCAGGGGGAAGACGGCCCGGCATCTGCCGGACGGAAGGCGCCCCGCCCCGGGTGAGGCACGCCCCATGGAGGCATCTGACAGCCGGGACCGTCATCCGTCCTCGATCCCTCCTGCGGCGCCGCAGCCATGCGACTCGCAGGCCGGTCGCTTTCCGTCCGTTCGGCTGGATGGGGCTCAGGACCCGATGTTCCGCGCTTCCGCCCTTTCGCAGATGTCTCGTGCAGGCCCGGCACCCGCCTATGGCCGTTCTTGACCATAGGACATGGGGGGCAAGGGCCCTCGATGCGATCGACCTGGCGCTTTCCCGCAGGGAGGGCGTCTGCCGTAGCCCTCTACCCCAAGGGCATCCCTAACGTAGGGGGAGTTCCCCCGCGCGCGGTCTCCTGGGCGAGAGTCCCTTCTGACGGAAGGGATAGCCGGGCACTCGCCGTCATCCGGGGGCTGTCGTCTTCTCCGGTACCATGGAGCGGAGCGGGAAAGCGTAAGCGGAGGCTGACATTTTCACCGCAAAGGGCTATAGTGGCGGTTAAAGGGGATCGTGAGGCCGCACGCGTGCGCCACGAACCCCGTACCTTACGTCCCGCGCCGCCCCGGGAAACCTCTCGGGCCGGAGCGGGTGCCGGAGCCCGCCTTGGCCATCAGCCCAGCCATGTACTCCTCCGTCACGGCCCTTGACGCCTTCTCCACGGGGACCCAGGTCACGGCCCATAACCTGGCCAACGTCCTCACCGACGGCTTCAACGCAGGGCGGACCGTCTACCAGGACCTCCCCCGCTACTCGGGCACTGCGGCCCAGACGCAGACGCGGCTGGGCCCGGACGGCCCGCTTGTCCCGTGGCAGGGGCTCCCCCGGGACCCCGCGACCCCGGCATGGGTGCCCGACGGCTTCGTGGAGGGCTCGAACACGGACGTGGCCCGCGAGATGGTCAACATGATCGTGACCCACCGGGGCTATCAGGCCAACGCCAAGGTCATCCACGTGGCGGACTCCATGATGGGCACGGTCATCGACCTGAAGGTCTAGCCACCCGCCCGCCGACAGAGGATCGGGGATCGCCCTCAAGCCCGACCGGAGGTCGCCCGCAACCCGCCGATGCGGGTTTTTTTCATGCCCAGAATTCCATGCCCAGAATTGAGGTCTGTGAAAAAAGCCCTTCCGAGTCTGAAAGGAAGGGCAAAAGCACACGTCTATCAATCAGGCCGAACTTCACAGTCGGATTGGACTAAATATCGTCTCTGCGGCCAATACAGATGCGTCCGGGGCGTCCCTTGAATGGAAAGGCGCGTTGTCTCCGTGAAGTCCAATTCATACTTTTTACACATACCTCAGAATTCCATCCCGGCAGACGAGGTAAACTTGCCGTGCGGGGTTTCCTTGCCCATCAGGCAGCCCGGAAGGCGATCCTGCCGCCGGATGCCGCGACGGCTGCCATGGAACGCTTGCGGCACAGGCGTTTCGGGCTCCGTAAGAGAGGCAGGGGGGCGGGCAGATCGCCCAGTCCTCAAGGCAGACTGGCGTCGTCCGCCTTCGGCGCGGGGATTTCAGGACGCCGGATGGGCCGGGGAGTCCATGCCGATCGCCTTGCCTCGTCAAAGCGCGGCTGGGCGACGAACGGGGAGCGCTTTCGGACGTTTCGGGGCGTTCCGGGGTGAAGCCGTTTTCGCGGTACGAAGGCCTCCCGCTTGACCCTTGCGCCCAGTCAGAGCCGACACGCAGGTGTCCCGTCGGACGCTGGTCGAGGAGTTTGCGGACGAAGCGGCTTGTCGGCGACCGGTAGCGGGCACCCTAGCGATCCTTGTGGAAGAGCCCCAGCTTGTGCTGCAGGGTGTCCAGGTACTCCCGGTGAGGGTTCTTGACGAGCCGCACCACGGAATCGGACTGGACAGCCACGATGCGGTCGCCGGCGGCCAGCTCGAAGGTCATCTGGCCGTCCACGGTAAGGAAGATGGTGGGAGCGGACTCGTCTATGGTTATCTCGATTACGGAGTCCAGCGGGAGGACCAGCGGCCTGCTGGACAGCGTGAAGGGGCAGATGGGCGTGACCACGAAGGCCGGGAGCGACGGATGGACCACCGGTCCGCCAGCGGAAAGGTTGTATGCGGTGGAGCCCGTGGTGGTGGCGAGGATTAGCCCGTCGGCCCGGTAGCTCCAGGTGTTCGAGCCGTCCACGCTCAGCCTCAGGTTCAGGATCCTGGAAGGGGCGCCCTTGTCCACCACGGCATCGTTCAAGACCGTCGTGTGGAAGACGGTCTCGTAGTTTCTGAGGACCCGCACGTCCAGAAGCTTACGCTCGTCGAAGGCGGCCTCGCCCTTCAGGGCGGGGACGAGCAGGTCCCCGTAGCGGGACGGCTCCACTTCGGCGAGGAATCCCAGCGTGCCCATGTTGACTCCCAGGATGGGGGTCCCGCACAGCCCCCAGCGCCTGGCGGCCTGGAGGAGGGTGCCGTCCCCCCCCAGGGAGACGACCAGGAATGGATCCGCGCCTTCCGGGACGGGACCCATGAGGCTCCGTGAGGGGCTCTTATCCAGAATGGCCCGGAAGAGTTCCGGGAAGTCGGTAGCGAGGAAATCGACGGTCCACCCCGCGAGCTTCAGGCATTCCGGGGTGTCGCGGGCGGCTATCACGATATCGCGCATATGAGTCCTGGCGGTGGTTGGTCAGAGGCCTGCGGACAAGCCGGCCGCAGGCGCGGAAGAAGCGGAAGAAGCCGAAGGATAGGCAAGTCGTTTTTCCGGGTTTGGGCGGGCCCGGGGGGGCTGAGGGATCGGGCAACGTAACGATGTCGGGCCATCGGATGCCCATGGCGGCGGCAGGGAGTATTTTCCGGGGCGACCGGGGGAATCGCCCCGGGTTGGCGAGTCCGGTCGTCACGGCCGATTGCGGGCGTCTCGACAGGCATGGACGAACAAGACGCGGTCGCCGTCCACCATGATGATAGCCTCTAACGGAGCTTGTGGAAAGCCTTCAGGGGGCTCCGAACATTGTCTGGGTCCCAGGATTCCGAGGGAGGGGGCATCAGGAGAAATGGGGGAGACGGAGATGGACTGGGCGGGGAAGGTCAACGCCTGAAGAGTCGGCTCGGGGCTGTGAGCGTGGGGAGGAGCGCCGTAGACGGCCGGAGAGGAGCGGCGTGAACGGGCATGTAGGCGGAGCGCCGCGAAGTGGGGGGAGGGGAGTGAAGCGGGAAAAGGGAATCTCGGCCTTTCGGGGTTTCATGAGCTTGTGGGCGTCATAAAATGAAAGGCCCCGCCGCTGGGGGGGCGGCGGGGCCTCTCGGGGGTGGGAGGGGGGTTGAGGCGGGGGGAAACTCGGAGGGCCTAGGCCTTGACGAGCCCGGCGCGGAAAGCCTTCAGGTAGCCGCGGCAACCCTTGTCCTTGCCGGCCAGCGCTACCGCGCCGGCGATGGTGCCCATCATGGGGCCGTCCAGCGGGTCGATGATGGCGCCATCCAGGCCGGAGAGGATCGCCTGGCCCATGAAGATGCGGTTCAGGAACTTGCGCTCGGGGAGCCCGAAGCTGATGTTGGAGAGCCCGCACATGATGTGGACGCCCGCGAACTTGGCCTTGATCTCGGTCACGGCCTTCAGGAACTCGATCCCGAAGGTGTAGTCGGTGCCGACAGGCTGGACCAGGGGGTCGATGTAGATGTTGTCCAACGGGATGTTGCACTTGGTGAGGCCCTCGACCAGGTCTCCCGCGATCTTCACGCGGTCGACGGCCGTGGTGGGCATGCCGGCGTCGCTCATGCAGAGGGAAACTACCTTGATGTCGGTGTTGGCGATGACCGGGGAGAGCGATGCCCAGCGCTCCTTCTCCATGGAGATGGAGTTGAGCATCGGGGTGCCCTTATGGACCTTCATGGCCGCCTCGATGGCCTTGGGGTCGGGGCTGTCCAGGGCCAGGGGCTTGTCGACGACGGACTGGACGGTCTGGACCAGCCACACCAGCTTCTCCGGCTCCTCGCCGACGAACACGCCGGCGTTGACGTCCACGTAGGAGGCCCCGGCCTTGTCCTGGGCGACGGCGATTTCCTTGATGTAGTCGGCGTCAGCTTTCTCGATCGCCTCCCTGATCTTCTTGCGACTGGCGTTGATCAACTCACCTACGATAATCATCGATGTTCACCTTGAATTTCGCCTCGGAAGGCGGAGTTGGGTTGGCCTGGATTCCGGCCCCGCCGCAGGGGCGGTCTCTGGAACCCCCGGCGGCTCGCCGCCGTCCGGGGAGGGTGGTTTTCTGAAGTCCCCCGCCTGGGCGGGGCTGCCCTTCGTCCGGGGCGCGGGTTCGGGGCGAAAAAAAAAACCGGTCTGAAATCTTGATCAAAGCCGGCTTCCGGATGGAACGGGACCCCCGCCGCCAAGGCACAGGGCGGACGTTGGCCTATTTCGTAACCTTCACATCCGGGGGGGTGCCGGGATCGGATTTCTTCGATTGTGTGGGAGTATAGGACAATTTCCGGAAAAAAGCAAAGGCGGGAAAGGCTAGGCCGTACCGTTGCGGCGGCTCCGGCGCGCTCCGAGGCGCCGGGTTCCCGGAATGCCCGGCCCGCAACGCCCTGAAGGAGGGCGGGGGCAGACGGGCTTCAGGGGGAAATTCGCGTGTAGGCCTACGAATACGGGGCCGCCAATATTCATAGGCCTACACAAAACGGAGTGTTTTGGAGTGTAGAAAGGCGAAAGTCTACCGGGCGGCGGCTGCCCGGGCAACGGGGCTTCAGGCGGCCGGCCGCGTGGGCTCTGGCCGCCCGGAATACCCCAAGAGGCGTAAGGCCGTCTACTTCAGCAGGCTGCGGGCGAGCTCCACGGCGCCGGGGGCGTCGTCGGAGTAGCCGGCCGCGCCGATCTTCTGGGCGTAGGCGGCGGTGACCGGGGCGCCGCCGATGATGACCTTGGCCGTCAGGCCGGCCTCCTTCAGCGCGCTAACGGTCTCCTCCATGTACGGCATCGTGGTGGTCAGGAGGGCGGAGAGGCCGACGATCTGGGCCTTCTTGTCCTTGGCCGCCTCGACGAACTTCGCGGGCTCGACGTCGGAACCGAGGTCGTAGACCTCGAAGCCGCCGCCCTCGAGCATCATGCCGACGAGGTTCTTGCCGATGTCGTGGAGGTCGCCCTTCACGGTGCCGATGACGCAGGTGCCGATGGTGGAGGACCCGGACTTGACCAGCGCGGGCTTCAGGACGTTGAGGCCGGCCTTCATGGCGGTGGCGGCCATCAGCATCTCGGGCACGAACAGCTCGCCCTCGGAGAACAGCTTGCCGACGTAGTCCATGGCGGCGATGAGACCCTCGTCGAGGATCTTCTGGGGGGGGGTGTTGGCCTTGATTTCCTTCTCCACGAGGCCGCCGATGGCGTCGTCGTCGAAATCCACGATTGCCTGGTACACGTCTTTGATGGACATAAGAATGGCTCTCCTTTTTTCAGTGTACTGGACTGAAAAGCTTGGAAGTGCGGCCGCCGCGAAGGTGGAGTAACATGTCGCGTCTCGCGGCCTGAAGGCCGGACAGGCTCTGTCCGGCGGGTGTAATTCGTTTGGCGGGCCCTCAGTGGACGCCGGTTCGACCGTGGAGTATAACCTTGCGGTTCAGCCGTCCGGTTCCGGGCCCCCGCGGCGGGCCCAAGCGGTGTTAAGGGCGCCGGTTGTCCCTTCCGCGGCGCGGGACGGGCTTGCGTCCGTTCCGGCAAAAGATACCCGAGGTTTCCGACGGCGCGGTGGGCGTGAGGCCCGGCGTCTCGCCGGGAAACCTCGGGTAGCGCTAGGCAAGGCCAGCTAGCGGGAGAAGGCCTACAGGCCGTACTCCTCGAGTTTCAGCTTGGACTTGTCGATCTTCTTGAGCATCTTGTCGATGAACTCGCCCTCGTCCTTCGGCAGAGCGTCGACGGTCGAGATGATCTTCTGGATGTACTTGGTCTCGGGCTTGCTGACCCTGGTCTCGCCCTTCTTGCCGCCCTCGAGGATGGTCTGCGCGACGCACTTGGAGACGTTCTTGGCGGCCTCGTAGCGGTTGGCGCTCTCGACGATGGTCTTGGAGAAGAGGACGACGTTCTCGGGGGCGAACACGTACGCGCGGCTGTCCAGGGGGGCGTCGCTGCGGACCATGGCGTCGCGGAGGATCTTGCCGTGGCCGTACTGCTTCAGGCCGTTGTAGAGACGGCAGTCGTAGATGAGGGACTCCATGTAGGAGGTGGGGGCCATTGCGCCGAGCAGCATGATGTTCTGCACGGACTCGTTGCTCCACAGGTCGGTGTAGGCGGAGGCGATGTTGCCCACCGGGGAGAGGTGAGCGCAGGCGGCCGTCTTGCCCTCGCCGGAGGAGGGGTTGCCGGTGATGCACTTCAGGAAGGGGTTCTCGTACGCGCAATCCTTGCCGGGACCCTTCGCGCCGCACTCGATGGCCACGATGGCGCGGACGGTGCCGAGGACGCGGACGACGGCGGAGAAGGAGTTCGGGATGAGCTTCTGCTCGGCCAGCACCATGGCGGTGTTGGCGAAGCCGCAACAGCTGTCGCCGGCGGGGGTGGTGCCGTTCCTGTTACAGATGTCGACGATCTTGTCCCAGAGGAACTTCATGTCGCGGGCGCAGAGGACGGCCAGGGCGAAGATGACCTCGGCGATGTCGCACTTGATGAGGGACTCGTCGTGGGTCTCCTTGCCGCCGATGGACTCGATGCTGAACAGGTCGCAACCGGCCTTGGTCACGCGCTCGAAGGTGTCGAGCATCCTCTCCAGCTGGTAGCCGCTCCGCATGAGCGGGGGGCGGATCATGTCGCGGTTGTCGTTGGGGGTGAAGCGCAGGGCGCTCTTGAGGCCGCTCCTGGCGTTCTCCTTCGCCATTCCCTCGAGGAGGATCTTGCAGATGGTCTCGGACCACTCGGGGAACTCGGTCTGCTGGGGCAGGGTCTCGCACTCGAGGACGACGCCCGGGGACTCCAGCTCGCCGGCGCGCTTGAGGGCCTCGCGGACGATCTGCTCGTAGTGCCCGTACATCTCCTTGACGGTGGACTGCTCGAGCTTCATGGCCGGGACCGTGAAGTTCAGCTCGGGGTACAGGGTGCCGCCGCCGATCACCAGGCCGTAGTTGCGGGTGGTGACGGGCTTGGGGGCGGTTCCGAAGATCAGGTCATCAGGGTTGCTGATGGCCAGGCTTTTGTACAACATAAAGGCTACCTCCGATGTACAAGGTGTATGTGAGAAAGCTGGTCCGCCGGGAAACCGGCGGGCCGGGGGACACGGCGGAAGGTCGAGCGGCGGGATTGGGCATCGGGCCTGAGCCACGCCCGCCCTGGCGGGGAGGCGAGGCTGGCCGCGTCAGGCGGTCAGGGGCGGGACGGAAGCGCGCTCAACAGCCGTCCTGCGTGCCGCCGTTTCAGCGGCCTGCCCGGCCTCGGTCCCGAGGCCGGCCTCCAACAAAATTCGGTAAAGATCGCCTGGGGTCAGATCCAGGACCGGCGCCGCCTTGATCGGGCATCCGGGGTTGGCCCTGGATATCCCCTCGGCGATGCCTGAAAGGACTTCTGGGTCCAAGGGAGTGAATATGTTGACAAGGACGAGATCGGCCGAGGCCGCGAGGCCGTCCGCCAGGAGCGGTGCCTCCTCATACAATTCGGCCCAGCCCCCGGCCTCGATCATGAGGACGGTGAAAGGCTGGGCCTCGTTGGGAAGCGAGTGGACGACCGTGTCCTTGATAGTCTGGAATCCGAGGGTGGAAGATTCGATGAGGAGCCAGGCGGGAAGGGGGCCGGAGCGGAGTTCCTCGAAGGTGCTCCAGAGGCCGGCGGTGAGCGAGGTACAGCCGACGCAACCCCGCGTCAGGTCATCGGCACGGTAGGAGCCGTCGGCGGCGAGCTCGCAGGCGACCGCCTTCTCTCCCGCCTCCGCCTCCACGACCGCCACGGGCTTGGCCCCGTCCTTTTCTTTCAGAAAATACGCCAGACTCAAAATCGCAGTAGATTTTCCGGACCCTAATAGACCTGTGAAAAGAACGGTCCGCATCGAAAGCTCCTGGCGTGGGAAGGGAGGGACCCTAAAGCGTGGCTGCCTCTGGTTTGCCCGTATCTTATAGCGCAACCGGCAACCGAAATCAAGCGAAAAAGCTAGATGTCTGGCGATTCCTTTCGGGGTATATTGCACTACCGGGATTGTGACAAGTGTCGGCCATGACTGAATTTTTAGTCAGGGCCACCGATCGGATCCGGCCCGGTGCGCCTTTTTCGGCCGTTTTCCCTTGCGGAATTTTTCGCTCGGGGTTTTCGACCGGGCGAAGCTTCCGTGCGCGGGAAGCTTCATGGCATGTCCGGAAGAGGACACACTCCAGGCGCGGACTGTTAAGTTGCCTGCAATCCCTGGCTTTCGATCCCTGCGGACCGCCGATGGCCTTCCCGAAGCAGCCGATGCGCACGGACGCGCACCGTCGAGGCAGGATTCCGGGAGGGCCGGGCGCCGCCCCTTGCGGGGCAGGAAGGCCCCGGAGGGCCACGCCCATGGCAGGTGGTCGGCCTGCCGGGGGTGGAGGCGTTCCAACCTTTTTTAATTGAAGCCATCTTAGCATAAGCCCGAGGGCATTTCAATAGCCCCCCGAAGATTTGTTTCAGGCTATTTGGCCGTTTAGCATTTTTCATTTTCGGCGCCGAGTTACGAAAGGAAATAAATATTCCTTCCTCGTTGGCACAGATTGTCTATTTTTCCCGTTAAAAGAAAAATAGGGATATCAAATTAGATTTCATTGTATATAGTTGCATCTTTCACATGCAAAATCTGATATTTAGCCTGGCGGATCGAAAGTTCTGTTAATTCTTTAGGTTTTTCAGTGTGTTAGCTTTACGAATCTTCCCCGGGCAACCTGCGGTCGCAACAGGGCTTCCGATGGCAGTCGGTCAACGCCCACTCTTCACTGAATTAATAAGGTTGTGGGTCCCGTCACTCGGAATAGGCCTTGCCGAGGCAGCCACGTCGACCGAGCGATATTTTCCGGCGTTAACTATAGAAAACTTCTAATAAATATCCAAGAAGATTAATCCTGTCTGCGGCCGCCGGAGTACGGCTGGAGTACGAGTCTCAGGCGGGGCTGGCGTGCGCGGGGCCAAGAAGATTTGGCGGGGTGCGTCGGCAGGCGCCGCCGTCCCCCGGGCCTTTGACGGAAAAGGGTACTGCATGGCACTTTTTCGGATAATGGTCCATCATACTCACTTCAGTCGTATCATTTCCATGAAGGAACTATACCAATCCGGCATTTCGCGTGTCATGCTTCAGGAAATCCATGGGCGAAGCGATCCTTTCTAGCCGGAGCTATGACGGATCTGAATTTTCTGAGGGTTCAGGCTTTCGGAGCCCTGCAGGTCAGTGCCGGATCGAAGTGCTCTCGGCATTCGTTGGCGCCGGTCTGGGCCGGAGGGGCTGACTGTCGCCGGGTCCTTGTTCCGGTTGCGGCAGGCCAGGGCTTGCCGAACACTATGCAGCATAAGACTTGCCGTGACCAGTCCCTTTCCAGGCCCGTCTTTCCCGGTTGCCTGCACGTTTGGACTCATCGGCGGCTACATTCGAGCGGCAGAACCAGCAGACGCCCCATGATGGCAGGAAACGGGAGAACCGACGAGGGGGATGCGGCCATCCCGGCCTCAGCCGTGAGTAACGCCTGCGCCCTGAACCGTCAACATAGGCAGTTTGATTCGGCGTGTGCGCCTTTTCCGGGCGGGGCTCCCTGTGCGATGATCTGAGCCATGCCTGGTTTGGAGGGTCATTGTGATGCGTCGGCCTGTACATGTTCGAATCGTTCCGGGCTGATCATGGCCGTGCCATGATGTCGGGTCCGGGCGAGGAAGTCAGCCATGGCCGAGACGCAGTGGCGATTCGGGTCCGGGCGAGGAAGGGGCGGCGGAGCGTGCCGGCGTGGCAGGTCCCGGTCAGGATGGTGAGGCAAGCCCTCGGGCAGGGCGGCTTGGCAGGTCTGTGTCGGTTTCTCCCGTCCGGGCTCTCTGACGGGACGGGGGCATGGAGATCCCGGCAGGGACTGCTCCTCCTTCTTCTGAATGCGCATGGAGGGAGCCGCAGGGGGGAAACTGAAAATCGCCTACTTAATAATGTTACGGATTGGGGAATCGAAAGGATGGTTCGGCTGCCTTGGACGGGACGCGCCCCTTTATTCGGACTTATAATCAGACATTTCTTGGGCTTCACGGACTTGGGAGCGCATCATATCGCGATGCCCCCAAAGGTTTCCCGCGTCGGGATGTTGATAATCGACATGAACGTGTAGGGCCGCTCGCTGCCCTTTCGACTCGAAGACCGGGCCGAAGGGTTATGGGGGGCCACCGGGAGCCGTCGGCATGTCCGGTGACTCCCAGGCTTCGTGGTGTCTTTCCTCGAATAGTTCAGCCATTCAAGGCCAACTGTCCTGCCTTGACGCCCCTGTCCGGAACCTGCCTTTGCCCGGTGGCCAACCAGGACGATGGAAAATCGGGCGCGAGGATCTGGCCGCTCATCTCCGTCCTGGTCGGTTGCCGCCTATGTCCGTCCTGGTAGCCTGCCCCACCATCCCGTTGCCGCCAGTCTGAAGGACTTGCCGATGTCATGACTTCCTCCGTGTCGAGCGCGCCGCCCATGGCGCGAAGCCTCGCTCACGCCGCCGCATGAGTCGCCGTGATTTTTTCCGTGAACTTGCAGTGTCGCCCCGGATTCCCCCGGTCGAGGTTCCTCCTTAAGGGCTTGCCGGGGTTCCGGACTCCGTTTCAGGGGCTTTCCGCATTCCGACCACCGTCCGCGCCGCCGGTCACGGTCAAGTCCTGTGCCGCCCGACGGCCGTTCCGGAAGAGTGAGGCAGGGCGCGAATGCATGAAGGTTTCCTGGCATTTTCCCAGTGCGGGGTATATATTAAAAAAAGTTTTTTCATGGGAGTCCCGTTGCTTCCGTTCGCCTTCCCTTCGACCGGACGCGGAGCCGGTCCCCGGTCCAAAGGCTCAGGGCTCCATCGGCTCCTGATCTGCCCCTTGTCCGGCCTGTCCGGGCTGTCCCCGCATGTTTCGGAATTGGGGCCTTTCGGGTCGTCGGCATCGGCGGCAGGCCATCTGCCCCCCCCTGACGGCTCTCGTCAGGGGCCGGCCCGCGCGACCCGGACGAAGGCCCCCGTCCGAAGTCCGGACGTGAGGCGGGCGCGGCCCCATTCGGAAGGCGGGCCACGCAAGGCCACGTTCACAGCAAATCGGTAAGCGCCATGACCAGCCAAGAAGATAGACACCAGTCCGTCAACATCAAAAGCTCCTTCAAGGGTCCGGCCTACGTCCAGCTCGCGGGCCTCATCAAGGACAAGATCTGCAGCGGGGAATTCCCGCAGGGGGCGCGCATCCCTGCGGAGGCCGCCATCAGCAAGACCTACGGGGTGGCCGTCATGACCGTGCGCCAGGCCATCCACGTGCTCGCGGAGAAGGGCATCCTCCGCCGCGTCCACGGGAGCGGGACCTTCGTGTGCGGCCCGGACTGGACCCGGGCCGCATTCAACATGGAGGGCCTGATCGAGAGGCTGGAGGACCGCAGGCACGTCGAGATCCAGATCCTCCACGCGGGCATGCGCGAGGCCTCCGAGGGGGCTGCCGAGTCCCTGGAGATCGAGCCAGGGGAGATGACGGTCCTCCTGGAGCGGCTGGTCTCCCACAAGGGTCAGCCGTTCCTTCTGAACCGGGTCTACCTCCGCTACGATCCCAAGAGCCCCATAGTGGAGTCGGAGATGGAGGCGAGCTCGCTCTCCAGCCTGTTCACCGGCAAGGACAACGGCTTCGTGAAGAAGACCCAGCTGAAGCTCGAGCCCTGCATCCTGACTTCCCGCCAGGCGGAACTCCTAAGGACCTCCGCCTCGCGCCCCGCCTTCAGGATCCGCTACACCTTCTACGGCTATGCGGACGAGCCCATGGGCTCGGGATGGTTCCTGACCCCCGTGGAGAACATCTCCTTCAACGCCAGGATGGGTGTGTGGGATGATTAAGCCAAGCCCCGAAAAGACCTGCCTCGTGAACCTGGTCCAGTCGCTCATCGCCCTGGAGGTGGGGGCCTCGGTGGACATCGCGAGGAGGCTGAACGACGACGAGATGCCCCCCAAGTGCATCCTGGCCGCCTGCGAGGCCGCCATGATGGAGATTAGCGAGCTTTACGACTCGGGGGAGTACTTCATCGCGAGCCTCATCATGGCGGGCGAGATCATGAACAGGGTCATCAAGCTGGTCTCCCCCCGCATAGAGGCCCGCGTGAAGAACCGTTTCAAGGGCAGGGTCCTCATCGGCACCGTGCGCGGCGAGATCCACAGCCTGGGCAAGAACATCGCCGGCGCGCTTTTGACCGCCTACGGCTTCGACGTGAAGGATCTGGGCGTGGACGTGCCCGCAGGCCGGTACGTCGAGTGCGCCCGCGACTGGGAGCCGGACGTCGTAGGCCTCTCGGTGCTCCTCTCCAGCTGCTTCCACAGCTTGGAGGACACCGTGGCCGCGCTCCGGGAGTTCCGCGGCCCCGCTTCCTCCCCTGCCATCTTCATAAGCGGCGCCCAGGTGACCCCCGCCCTGAAGGACTACTGGCGGGCCGACTATTACGCCCCCACCGTCTTCGACACCGTCCGGCTCTGCGAGGCCCTGGCCCAGAGCCGCAGGAAAGTTGCCTGATCCGCAGGCGGCCTCCCCCGGCTTCGGCGATACGGACGCCTTCCCGGCACGTCTCGGTCGCCCGAACGCGGGACCTCGTCTGCCAGCCGCCTGCCGGTCGTGCCTGTCTCCGTGCCCGGGGTCCCTGTCCGTTCCCCTTCATCCCCTGCGGTCACGAAGCCGCTTCCCGACTCGACCCGGCATTCCGGTCGCCCGCTTCGTCCGCGACTGTCCGCTGTCCCATGCGGGGTCGAAGCCTTCACGCGGCCCGAACCGACCCGCGTCCTTTCCCGGCATCCCGTCAGCCGCTCTCCGGGCTTCGGCGAGTCCGGGGGAAAGATCGTCCCGTCACGCTGGCTTATCGCCGTCCTGAAGATCGTTTTTTTCCGGATGCCCTTGCCGTGTGGGTGCCCGCTTCGACAGGAAGGTGCCAGGGCCTATGAGTGACCGGCGCTATCCTTTCATCATGACCGGCCCCGTACCGGCCCCGTCCCGCGAGTTGGCCTTCTGCCTTCAGGCGGGCTGGCGTGACGTATCGCCGCTGGCCGCTTCGGACGGGGTTTACGGGGAGGCTTTCCCCGATACTCTCCTCGGTCCGGGTGGGGAGAGGCGACAATTCACTGACAACTAACCCACATTTTCGTGACAGCCAGACGGGCGTCTCCCCGTGCCGCCGGGGAGGGCAAGCCCGCCCGGATACTTCGCCTCGCCGGACATATTTCCTATGGCTTCTTGAAAGCCGCTCGGCATGGGGTTCGGGGCCGGGCGCCGGGGAGAACGCGCGCGGTCTTCCTGTCGGGATTCATCGGGCGGAATGCGGATCGTTAGCGAATTTCATAATTTTCATGGCACAGTTTCATGCCGACGGCCGCCTGGAGCGGCATAAGGCGTCTGCCTTCCGGGCAGGTGCCGGTTTCGGCAGGAAGAATTCGGCGGCCTGGCCGCGACGGTACCGTTACGGCCAGGCCGGGACGTTCCCGCATGGATGAGGCCCGAAGGGGAGACGGGAAAAGCCGGCGGGAAAATCAGATCGGAATCAGACCGGAATCAGACCGGAATCAGGCAGGAATCGGTCCGGGAAAGCAGTCGGAAATTCGAGGCGGTAGCCCGGACAGGAAGTCGGGGAGCAATGCCGGGCAGTGGCCGGAGGGACCGACGGCGTGAAAATCTGGCGGGAAGGCCGGGCTGGAAACAGGGCCGGGTGGTCGTGCTGGCGAGGAAGAAATCTTTCGAGATTTTTCGCATATAGTGATGAGTAACTGATAAAACGTGAGAAGGAATGCTCGAGAAGGAATGCGTTTGAATAAAAACAACTTATGAATCAGGGCGATGGCGGAACACCGGCCTACGGGTGCTGGTCGCCGCACGGTGGCGGGCTGGACGGAAAGGATGGGCCGTGCGCCTCTGAAATCCGGCATGCCCGCAAGTCGCAACCACTGATGGAGATTCCCCGTTGCTGGGAAGGGCCCTAATGGTAACGGCCCCGGCGGGGCGTCCCGCGAGGCGGGTTCGACGTCACGGAAAAAGAAGTCCCCGGACAGGGGGCGCCGCCAAGGCGGCCCCGGTCCGGGGACGTGGGGTCAGGAGTGTCGGAGGTCGAGGGGGGAGCCTTCGGGCCTCCTACTTGCTGGAGCTCTCCGCGAATCCCGCCTTCACGGCCTTGGAGGGCTTGAACGTCAAGGCCATGTGCGCCTTCACCTTGACGGCCTCGCCGGTCTGGGGGTTGCGGCAGGTCCTCTTCGCCCTCTTGACCAGGTGGAAGACGCCGAGGCCGGCGATGGCGAAGCGCTTTTCCTTTTTGATGGTCTTGAGGATGGTGCTGACGAGTCCGTCGATGATGGTCTTGGTGGCGGCCTGGCTGACGCCGCTGTCGTCGGAAAGCTTGGCGACCAGTTCTGTCTTCTTCACTGTAAGTCCTCCTTGATTCCTTCGCGACGGGCGGCTAGGCCCGCTGGTGATTTCGTGCGGGTCCCCCATCGTTCGCGAGGGGCAGGCGCCGCAACAGGGTTGTTTCCTGCCCCCTGCCTAGCCGCAGGGAGCTTCCGCCGAAGGGGTTCCGCGAGCCCCGGGCCCCGAAAAAAAATTGGGCCGCCGCCAGACAAGAACCGGCGGGAAAATAGAAGATCGCGACCGCTACTGGCTTGTCCTCCGGTTTTCGGGAAGCCGTCAGGGCAAAGGGCACTGTGCGCGGCAGTCCGGACGAGGGGCCTCCGGTAGCGGATCCTTGCGGAATCGGGCCCGGCGGGGCATGAAACCCCGCGCTCTTTAAACTGTAAGGTATGCTATCCAATAATTCACGGGCTGTCAATAGCCTTACGGGATAAAAATCAGACCTCGCGGGGGGTGCCGCGTATGCCCGCCGGGCACGGGAAGCGGCCCGTCCCTGGCCCCTTCTCTCGCGGCAAACCCTTGCGGATACAAGGTTTCCTGATAAAAATCCTGCCGTTGCCGCGGCCCCGCCCGGGGGGATTTTTGCTCCCGGACGGGTCCAGGATCTCCGATTCGCCATTTTTTGTCCTGAAAAATTTTTTCGCGCTGTCCGCCCCCGCTAAGGGCGAGCCGCCTCCTCTGGAAAAGGGCAACGGGACTGACGGAAGCCTCACGGGGGCCTTGAGGCCCCCGGCGTACCGGAGTGTCATTTCCCGGGGCCGCTTTACGGGCGGCCCCGGGTCGCCTAAAGGCCTCCCCGGAGCCCCTTGAGGGGGACTGAAAGTCGCGTTCGGGCACTTCCCGCAAGGTCCCGTGGGAGTCTCCACCGGGGGCGGTATCGTTTAAGGGCCGCTGTCATGGGCCCGAAACCGCAAGCTCGCCGGGGGATCTCATGCACATGCAGGGTATTCCACTAGTCGCCGGATCGCGCTTTCGGGGCGGTCTCCGGCCCTGGAACCTGCCGGCCTGCCCCGAACGGTATCACGAAGTCCCATCATTATGCCGCCGGTACCCTCAAGTCCCCTCGACTGAGTCCGCCCAAGAACTTTTGGTGGGAGCCCCGAAGCCTCAACTCCTTTTGGTGGAGCCTGCAGACCTCAAGGCCTCCTGGCGGATGCCCGGCACCAAACATTTCTTTCTTGCGGAAGCCGGACACGTCAGTACCTCTTAACTGAACCCCGAAGCCTCATGGCCCCTTGACCGATCCCCGAAGCCTCATGGCTCTTTGACCGAGCCCCGAAGCCGCAAGGTCCCTTGGCGGAGCTCAGAAGCCCCAAGACCTCCTGGTGGAGATACGCGGCCTCAAGGCTTATTGATGACGCCACCGTAATAAGTCGGCGCGGGATTCATGATGAAAAGTTGGATGGTGAAACGGCGGTCCAATCAGGATGAATGGCAGTCATGCCCCTATAATTGGTATGTCTTGCAAACTC
>JAISFS010000222.1 GCA_031263485.1 Deltaproteobacteria bacterium
ATAATGCCCGCAGAGCGCTTCCAGAACGCCTCTGCGTTAAGGGGAGGGAGACCTCCCCGAAAGACTTCGGAACGCCTCATGGAGGTTTGGAAAAGCCTTGGACGATGCCTTGAAGGACTCCTTCGGGGGAGTGGAAATCGGCTTCAGGGACGCCTGCGCTTGGCTTCAGGGAAGGCTTCCGTTAATGCTCATAGTGGCCCGAACCAGGCTTGCCGAAGCCCTGCGGATAGTCTCGCGGAAGATCTTCGGGCCGCCTCCGGGAAGACCGGAACAAGAGTCGCGGAAGCCTCGCGGGGCACATCAAGGAAGACAGGAACAAGAGTCGCGGAAGCCTCGCGGGCCACATCAAGTGAGACCGGAAGAGGCTTTGCGGAAGCCTCACAGGCCACATCAAGGAAGACCGGAAGAGGCTTCGCGGAAGCCTCGCGGACCACATCAAGGGAGACCGGAAGAGGTTTCGCGGAAGCCTTGCGGGCCACATCGGGGGAGACCGGAAGAGGCTTCGCGGAAGCCTTTCGGGCCATATCGGGGGAGACCGGAACAAGCTTCGCGGAAGCCTCGCGTGGCGCAAAGGCGACAGGGACAAGCCTCGCGGAAGACCGCCGGGGATGCTCGCGTGGAAATGTGGGGGAGGCCCCGGGATGTGGCCGAAGTAGCCGTCTGAGGACGGGACCGTGATTCCGTCCGTGAGCCGGGCAAGCCGTAGCTCCGGAGGGATGCCCGTGCAAGGCCGAGCCGAGAGCCGGGCAAGGTCTGCCCGAGGCTCGTGTCGGGGAGGCTTGACGTACGCGAAAGGCCTGGCCGGAGTCCGGGCAAGGCCGACGCATGTCAGGGAAGGATTCCGACCCGTGGCAGCGAAGGAATCCGGCCCGTGGCAGCGAAGGATTCCGGCCAGTGGCACATGGAATACCGCGGTCGTGCAGCCCCCGGCGGTTCAATCCGGCAAGAGGAGCTTCAAAAGGGTCCTCACACCGAAGCCCGTGGCGCCCTCGGGGCAACTGGGGATCCCCTTGGTTCTCCTCGCGGTGCCCGCGATGTCCAGGTGCGCCCAGGGCAAGGGGGCCTTCACGAACTTCTGGAGGAAGAGGGCGGCGTTGATCGCCCCGCCAGCCCTGCCTCCGGCATGCCTGAAGTCCGCCGTCTCGCTCTTGAGGTCCTCCGAGTAAGGAGCGTACAGGGGGAGTCTCCAGAAGTCCTCTCCGGAGGCGAGTCCGGCGCGCTGGATATCGGAGGCGAGGGCGTCGTCGGTGGAGAAGAGCCCGGCAACCAGGGGTCCCAGGGCCACCTGGCAGGCGCCGGTCAGGGTGGCGATGTCTATGACGCGCGTGGGGCGGTACTTCTGGGCGACGACGAGGGCGTCGGCGAGGATCATCCTGCCCTCCGCGTCGGTGTTCGTGACCTCCACCGTCTGGCCGCCCAGCATGCGCACCACGTCCCCGGGCCGGTAGGCGCCGCCGCCGGGCATGTTCTCGGCGAGCGGCATCACGGCCACCAGGGCCTCGGGGATCTTCATTTCTGCCGCCGCCGCTGTCACGGCCAGGACGGCCGCCGCGCCGGACATATCGGACTTCATCAGGCCCATGTTCTCGGCGGGCTTGATGCACAGCCCCCCCGAGTCGAAGGTGACCCCCTTGCCCACCAGGGCCGTGAGCCCTTTTGCCGAGGGCCGCCCCGGGTACTCCAGGATGACGAGCGCCGGCTGGCGATGGCTCCCGGCGCCCACGGCCAGGAGGCCGCCCGCGCCCTCGACCGCTATCTTTTCCGCCTCCCAGACGGTGATCTTCAGCTTGGCGCGCATGGCGACGCGCTTGGCCTCCTCCGCGAAGCTTTCGGGGTAGAGCATGTTGGGAGGCATATCGGCGAGCCTCCTCGCCTCGAGCTGGGACTGGGCGGCGAGGTCGGCCCGGTTTATCGCCTGCTGGGGCCGCTCCAGCGCGTCCTTGGTCCCGAGGTGCTGGAAGGTGAGGCTCTTCAGCTGTTGGACGGGCGCTTCGCCGCTCTTGTAGCCCGCAGGCTTGAACAAGGCCAGGCTGGCCCCGGTCACCAGCAGCTCCAGGACCTTCGCCTGCGGGAAGTCCGCGAGCGGCGGCAGGGCGACCACGGCCTCCTTCAGGCCGGCGGAGGACAGCCTGGAGGCCGCATCGGCCCCGGCCTCGATGATCCTGCCCTCGTTCAGCTCCGCCGATGGGCCCAGGCCCGTCATCGTCACCCAGGTGTCCTCCCCTGAGAGGAACACCGAGACCCCCTCCTGAAGCCCGCCCTTGAAGGCCCCGCCCGAAAGGACGGGCGCGAGGCACCTCCTGAAGGAGGCCAGCTCCGGGCGGCCTTCCAGGGCGGTGTCCCCTTCCGTCACGAAGACGGCGGTCCCGGGCTTGGCGGGGCCGTTCATGTGGCCTGACTTGTATTTGAAGTTCATGGGCTCACCGGGCGGCCTAAGGCCGCTGGCCGCTGACGGCCGGAAGCTCCCGGCTGGCGCCGGGTCAGGTCAGGAAGGCCTTTCCGGCCCAGCCGCGCGGAACGCGCCTGGAGCCGACAGGCCGGGAAGTGCGGGATGCCGGAGGCCCCGGCGGCAGGGAGACCGGCAGGCCGGGGCGGCCAGGATGCCGATATTCCAGGCGGCAGGCGGGTCGACAGGCCGGGAAGAAAGGGATGCCGGAGGTCCGGGCGGTCACGAGGCCGGAAAGCCAGGGTGGTCAGGATGCCGGAGGTCAGGGCGGCCACGAAGCCGGAAAGCCAGGGCGGTCTGGATGCCGGAGGCCAGGGCGATCGGAGGGTCGGAAGACCAGGGAAATCCAGCCGACAGGGAGGTCGGAAGGTCTGGGCGGCAGGAGCCTCCGAGAAAAGGCCTCCGACGAGCGGGCCCTGATGGCCGGGCGGCAAGGCAGTTTTCGGGAGGTCACGGTCGGACACGGGCAGATGATCGACCGGACATTGGCAGAAGCCCGGTTGAACGATAGGGAAGCCTCAGGCAGGCACAAGCAAAAAACCGGCTTGTGAGAGCCGGGAAGTCCTAATGGGACACTGGTGTAACCCGGCTCAGGGGGCCGGGAAGCCTGCGACCGGGAACTGTGATAGGTGGCCTATGAGGCCGAAAGCCCGAAAGCCCGAAAGCCCGAAAGCTTCAAGGAGAAACAGAAGGGCAGGACAAGACGGTTGAATCCGGGGGACAGGAAATCCAGTTAAGTCCAGATGACCGGAAAAGTCCAGGAAAATCCGAAAAGTCCAGTGAAAAAAACGGAAACGCCGGGAAATCCGGGGGGGTTTCGCCCGGAGGCCGGCTGAGGCGAGGCGGCTGGCCTGAAGCGGCAAGCGGAAGACAGATTCGGGACGCTCAGGAAAGCGGGGAATTCCCGTGCAAGGGCCTTGCCGACGGAAAGAGTCGTCCGCCCGGAAAAAAGCTCCCGCTCCGGAACCACGGGTACAAGGCCTCAAGGGTTCGAAGACTCGGGGGTTCAAGGAGTCCTCGGGCTCATGGTCAGAGGGCCCGGGAGACAGCCGGAGGGGCCTGGGCTTAGAGCTTGAGGTCCTCCTTGAAGGTCCTGCGTACCCTGTCCAAGGCCTGGTCCAGGGTGAAGGAGTGCTCCTGGGTCCCCGGGGCCTCCACGCAGAATGACGCCACGGCGGCCCCGAGGCGGCAGGCGGAGATGAGCGGGAGACCGGCGTCGAGGCCCTTCAGGAGCCCCGCCCGGTAGGCGTCCCCCGCCCCGGTGGGGTTCACCGTTTTCGCGGCGTGGACCGGAAGCACGTGCTGGCTCCCCTTGGGTGTGTCCAGCCTGCTCCCCTTCTCGCCCAGGGTGACCAGCACCGCCTGGGTGTAGCGGAAGAGCCCCTCCGCGGGAAGCCCGGTCCGCTCCAGAAAGAGCTCGTGCTCGTACTCGTTTACCACCAGCATCATGGCCCCGTCCAGCATCTCCAGGAGCTCGTCCCCTGAGAACACCGGGACCTGCTGGCCGGGATCGAAGACGAAGGCGGCGTTGTGCTCCTTATATATGGAGCACATGGTTTTCATGGCCGAGAATCCGCCGGGGGAGACGATGCCCAGCACCGTCCCGTCCGGCTCCTTGGGAAGATCGTCCCAGCCGACCGCGGTATCGCCCTGCATCGCGCCCGGGTTGAAGAAGATGAGCTGGCGCTCCGCCCGGTCGGTGGCTATGTAGGCTCCGGCGGTGGCCAGGTTCGGATCGGTCCTCACCCCCCTCGCGTCCAGTCCCCACCCGGCAATCGCCGCCAGGTAGTCCAGACCGTCCGGATCGTCGCCCACCGAGCTCACCAAAAAGGGCTTTTCCCCCAGTAGGGTCAGGTTGTATGCGATGTTGCCCGCTGTCCCGCCCTGGAAGCGCTCCACCTTGTTCACCAGGAAGCAGACGTTCAGGATGTCCAGTTGTTCCGGCAGGATCAGGTCGGTGAACATCCCGCCGAATTCCGCCAGGCGGTCGAAGGCCAAGGAGCCGGAGACGATGATGGTCATGGGGCCGTCCTAAATTAGGGAGTGTTGCCAGGTAGCGTTCGTGCGGACGGGCGGGACTGGAGGGTGCGGCCCGCTTGGGGTCAGGGAAGTCCGAAAGGGCGACGGACGGGAGGAAAGCGGCGGGGGCCAGGAAAACGATCCCGCATCGACTGGTCTGCGGGGTCTGGAAAGCGCCCGGAAGGCCCGTGGGGGAGTCCGGAAGGCCTGCGGGGGAGTCCGGAAGGCCCGCGGGGGAGCCCGGAAGGCCTGCGAAGGAGTCCGGATGGCCCGCGAAGGCTCTCCGGAAGGCCAGCGAAAGGCGCTCGGCAGGCCCGTGAGGGAGTCCGGAAGGCCCGCGAGGATTCCTGGGAGGCCAACGACGGTGCGCTGGACGCCCGTGAGGGAAAACATCCCTGGAAGGCCCGCGATGGCCCTGGGAGGTCAACGTCACCCTGGAAGGCTCGCGAAGGCTCCCAGGAAGGCCAGCGGGGATTACTGGGAGGCAAACGGACGGCGCGTTGGACGCCGTGGCGGCAAACCTCTCAGGAAGGCCCGCGAGAGGGTCCCTGGGAGGCCAACAACGGTGCGCAGGAGACCTGCTATGGCACTAAAGGGAGGCCTGCGATGGAACCCCGAGAGGCCCGCGATGTGGGACCAGGGAGGCCCGAGAGCGCGAGAAAGGCCCACGAGAGTACCAAAGTCAAGGCCCACGAGGGTCCAAGAAAGGCCCACGAGGGCGACCAAAAGGCTCAGGAAGCCCGTGAAGCTATCGAAGAACCGGGAGGTCCGAGTGGGCCAAGGGAAGTTTTCGCGGAGCCTTAAAGAGGTCCGAAGGGGTCCAGGGAAGTTCTCGTGGAGCCGTAAGGAGGTCCGAAGGGAGGTCCAGGGAAGATCCCGGGGAGCCGCAGGGACGGCCTTCGGGAAGCACAGGGGCGGCAGAACTCCCTTGGCGGGCAACGGCTAAAGCCAACCGTGAAGTCTCCGGGAAGCCGCGATCAGCTAGTCCTTAACCGCAGATTGAGTCTGCAAGCCCCGGGCAACAGGCCATAGTTTACGGTCAACAAGCCGTAAGCTTTCAGCCGTAGGCTACCAGCCAAGGATAAGGGCTTCCTGCCAATAGCTACGGGTTTCCGGCTAAGGGAGGATTTCCGTTCAAGGGCTACAGGATTCCGGCCAAGGGCTACGGGCTTCAGGCCAAGGGTTCCGGGTAGCAGGCTTCGGGGTTCGGGCAACGCGAGGCGCGAAGGGAATCGCGGGCATGCGGGGGCGGGGGACCTGCCGCAGGATTATCGCCCCGGGGCGGTCAAAGATCAAGGAGGCTCCGTGCCGTGCCGTTCGGGGTTTGGGCCCGTGCCAAGGAGGCAGCGAGCGCCGCCTTGACGTTGGAGAAGGCCCTGCGCAGCCGGGCGAAAGGCCCCGGGCCCCAGAAGACGAGATTCTCGGGGTCGGCCACCCCGCAGGCGTTGGAGAGGAGGGAGGCCAAAGTGAGGCACTTGTCCGCCTCGGAGGGCAGATCGCCCACCTCCAGCCACTCGTGGCGGATCTCCCCCCAGCCGGTACGGAAGACCGCGTCCATGGAAAGTATCCGCGCCGTCTCGGTCGGCGTCTCGAAGTTGAAGGAAAGAATCACCGGGCCCTGGGCGCCCACGAGCCAGATCCTTTCCGGGTCCAGGGCCCTGAAGGAGACCGGCGGGAAGGCGCGTTCCAGCGTCTCCAGGAGATCCAGGAAGGCGGCGGGGTCCACGGTACCGGGGTCCAGGCAGACGTGGAAGTCGTCCCCGAACAGGCGGTTGCGGACGAGCCAGGCCGCCGCGCGGACGGCACGTTCAGTCCGGTAGACCAGATCGCCTTCCCTCCGGGATACCGGCCCCGCGTCCGGCGTCTCGGAAGCCACGGCGTAGACGGACCAGGCGTTGCCTTGCGGATCGCGGTGGATGGCGAGGTTCCGGGAGAGCCCGTCCCGGTGGAACTGGGAGGGCAGGAGGTCCACCGTGGACTCCAGGCCCCGCTGGCGGCCCATGATCCGGGCCGCGAAAGGCGTGAGCTCCTCGTCCTGGGCGTCCACCTGGTCCGGGAAGAGGGTCATGAGCCTGTTCGAGATCTGCATGTACACCCCGAACAGCAAAAGGAGCATGGCGTTTCCCAGGATGAGCCTCTCCCGCTCAGACCAGGAGTCGTAGTCCAGGAGGCGGGACAGACGCTCGGGGCCCCAGCCCCATTCCCGCATCCAGCGCTCGAGCACGGCCTCCTTGAAGGGGTCGGGACGCGGACCGTTAGTGGGGGAACCGACGTTGACGGATCCGGCCCCTGCGGCCCTGGCGGTATCGGCCCAGGCTGTGCCGGTAGCGGCCTCGGCAATAGTGGGCTTCGCCACGCCGGGGGCGACCGGGCCGCCGCTCGCGGCCTCGGCAATAGCGGGCTTCGCAACGCCAGGGGCGACCGGGCCGCCGCTCGCGGCGTCCCGGAGAGGCGGGTGACCGTCCGATGCCGGTGCGGGCGTGTGCCCGATGGAGGCGGGGGCGGGCGGGGGCCCCAAGGGCTCGGGGAACCGCTCGGATCCCGGGGGCCCCTTGCCGGTAAGGCCGAGGATCTTCAGGACCGAAGCGGCGCGGATGAGATCCGTCTGCTCGGGATTCAGCCGAGACGCGGCATAGGCGATGACCCTCTCCACCGTCACGAGATAGGGGTCCACCGACGGCCCGGAAGGATCCCCCGAAGCTATCTCAGCCTTCACCTCCTCGCAGAGGAGCGGGGCCGTGAAGCCGGTCTCGACCGCCTCCAGGATGGGGATCATCTTCAGGATCCCCTTGAAGGGGTACGCTTCCGACTTGTAGGTGAGCCACATGGCCGCGGCCAGGTATTCCTGGGGTTCCGGGCGCCTCGGGAAGCCCATGTCCACGTAAGGGGGAGGCTCGCCCTCCCACTCCAGGGGGGCCAGAAGCCGGGCCAGCCGGATGTACTGGAGTTCCGTAGTGCCGACGGGCACGGCGGGCCACAGCGGCCTGCGGCCCGCTACCAGGATGAGGGTCCGGTAGAGCTCCTCGAGAAGCAGGAGCGGCGCCGCGTCCCCGTCCACGTCCTGGCCCCAGCCTCGGCTTATCTGGCCGCGTTCCAGAAGCGAGAGGTCCACCAGGTAGAAGTTGGCCTCGGTCCCGTGCTCGTCCGATGCCCACTTGGTCATCATGTCGAGCTTGCGGCGGAAGAGATCGAGCTCGTTGCCGGAGACGCGGGAGGGCCGGTAACAGACCCAGTAGTCCAAATCCGAGCGGTCCGTGTGGCCCACGGAGCCCATGGAGCCTATGAGCACCAGCGACTCCACCGCCGGGAGGGAGGGCATCGAGGCGACAGGTTCCGAAGGAGAGGCGGTCGCCCCGGACGCGGAGTGGGAGGCGGCTACCCCGGACGTGGATGGAGAGGCGGCCACTCCGGACGCGAGGGGAGAGGCGGTTGCCCCGGACGTGGAGTGAGAGGCGGCCACCCCGGACGCGAGGGGAGGCGCGTCCGGCACCTCTCCAACGTCCCTGGCTACCGCTAGCCACTTGTCGTAGCCCAGGAGCCCGGCGGGCGTGTTGGGATCGTCCAGAAAGCACGGAAGATCAGGGGAGTTAAGGTGGAGGATGGAGGGGACGAGGTCGAAGACCTTCCTGAACCCCGGAGTGGCGCTTGAGCGCAACTTGGCGATGCGTGCCAGGTTGTTGCGTTCCTGGGCCGCGAGATTGGGCGTGAGCGCCGATGGAGTCGCGTCCTCTGCGGTCATGGGTGGCCGTGCGCGGGTCCCAGAGGCGGGACGGCAGGAAAGCCGCGGAATAACGCGGCTCTGGTTCTGGAGTAAAGGAGTTCCGTGCCCCGGCGGGAACCGGGGCTTGTAGGCATTATATCGGAACGCCTGCGGCTTGTCACGGACGGCAGGCTTCCAGGCTTTCCGGCTGACAGGCGGGAACTGCGGAACGGTCATGGTTGAAGGAAACGGTTTGCCATAAGAGGTACGAGACTATGGCGGATGCGGAAACAAGAATGCCGCTGGACAGTTTAAATCACGGCAGTGAAATGTCTGCGATGGAAAAGAAACGGCAAGCGCCGGAAGGCCAACGGCACGCGAGATTTTTTGCCGTAATAAGAAGGTGTGAAGCGTCTTGGGTTTTCCGGAAGGGGACTTGGCGCGGCATGGCTTTGCCGGAAGGCGACAGGGCGTGTCTTGGTTTTTCCGGAAGGCAACGGGACGCTTCTGGGCTTTGGGGGAAGGCGACGGTGCGTTTCTGGGGTTTCGGGGATGGCAACGGGACGTGTTGGGCCTTGGGGGAAGGCGATGAGACGCGGTGGGGGATGGCCAGACTAGAGGTTGTCGGGTTAAGGCATTGTGCTGGGGAGGGATGGATAAGGCTAGTATCGAATTCGCAACGGATTCAAAAGTCGAGCACGGGGCCTGGGAAAGTGAAGTCCTGCGACTGGCCTCATGTTCTACACGTAAGGGATCCAGGCAAGGACTAAATGTTCCTGGCAGTGGTTCAAGTTTTGGTGGTTCTGCCTCGCAGGGATAAAGGTGGACAGGCTCGAGGGGGGATGGCACAAGGGGGGATGGCACAATGGGGGAGGGGTGTGACATTGGCTATATGGTTAAGTAGACGGTCGACAGGGGAGGGTGGCATGGCTGGGTTGTGGAGAACAGGAACTGGAAGATGTTTGGCTCGGTCGGCGTGGAGCGGATAGAAGAGCGAACTGGAAGTTGCGCAGAAAGGTCGGCATGGGGATGGAGGGGATGCATCCGCGAGAGCGGAATACTGAGTGCGGCGCAGGAGACAGGAAATTAAGAGATAAGAATCGGAACGAAACAGGGATGGGGACGGAAGTCAAAGATGGAAGCGGAAAGGACGTAGGGGAAGCGGAACGGCGCAGGGGGCGCTGGGAGCCGGGAAGGAACCGGGGAGGCGTAGCAGGGGACGCTGGGAGCCGGTAAGGGACCGGGGAGGCGGCAGGGGACGCTGGGAGCCGGTAAGGGACTGGGGAGGCGCAGGGGAAACGGAGAGCTGACAAGGGACGTGGAGAGTACGCAAGGAGCGGGTGTCAGGGGTCAACCGTCAAACGGGAAAGCTCCGTGAAGAAGCGTTTTGCTGAAACTCCTGGCGGAGACCAGTGAGTTCGGTGAAGAACTGAAAATTTGGGCGGGAAACTGCACCTGCGGTCAAGAGGGACCGGGGACCCTGGGTGAGGAAAGGCAATGCCGAAAAAGCTCGAAGATTTTCCGAAGCGAATATGAAGCCGCTTTAGCGCATGGGTTGACCATGTTCTCTCGCCGCACGTGAGGGTGTTCTTGCGTGAGTTGACAGCTAAGGATTACCTGAAAACTAGTCCGTCTCCGGAAGGGTTGAGATGGACCTGATACGGCATAAAAATTCGTTCAATCGAAACATGAGGTATGTGTAAAAAGTCTGAATTGGACTTCCCGGAGACAACGCGCCTTTCCATTCAAGGGATGTCCCTAACGCATCTGTATTGACCGCAGAGACGATATTTCGCTCAATCCGTCATTGAAGTCCGGCCTGATTGATAGACATGTGCTTTTGCCCTTCTCTTCAGGCTCGGAGGGGCTTTTTTCACAGACCTCAAACATCAGATCCTTAAGGTTAGATACGGGAAATGCGGCGTAAGACGGGTTTACGTAACGTTCAGGCCACGAACTTCGGAGCTGTCCGCTCAGGTTTCTTTGGCACAGGTGACGGGCGGCATACGAAGGTTGTCAGGGCGCGAGCGGGGCAGGGAGCGTTTGCCTAATCTCCCGTCAAATCAATCTGGAAAAGGCTTTCGGTACAAGTGAAGGAAAATACGTGAAAGAGACGGAACCGGTCGAGGGAAAGCTTCGACTGGTCTTGAACGACGGCGCTTTTGGAGCATCGTCTGATCCGTTTAATGGCCTGACTGACTCGAGGCGAGTCTTTCGGAGGCGGTAAACCGCTTGTCTGCCGGGTGAGGCGGAACCATGCCTGGAGGTCATACTGACAATGAGTGCGGCCTTTTCGTGACGTATGTTGCGAGGAAATGCTGTGGTCATCATCAAGATATCGATAAACAAAACAGACAACTTTTTTATCGATAAATGTCATAAATAAACCATTAGTATGATGGTAATATCAAGGGATATATTAGGTTTTCGTGATAAATAAATGAAGATAAATATTCCCTATTTATTATTGAGTTTGTTTCAAGACGAAAGTTAATTTTGAGGTAAAGATTGCGGCATCCCTCGCCCGGTTTCCAGGTTGTCGTAAGACATGTAATCAGCTTCACATAAGGATTTTCCATGATTTGTTAAGGAAGATCGCGAGGCGGTTCTGAGCGGGTTTATGAAAAAAATGTGCGGTCGGAGTCGAGAATTCGCTAAAGTGGATAGGCGCCCATCCGATAAGAAAGCTGACCGGAGGAATCAGCAAACGCTGCGGCGGCCCTTGAGCGGAACCTCATAAAGGGGAAGAGGGCAAGCGTCGGTCGGGGCGCCCGATGAGGGCCGGGGAGGACGCGATGGCTCTGACGATAAACCACAACCTTACGGCGATGAGGACGAGCAGGCTTTTGGGTCAGGCGTACGGGTCCCTCTCGAAGAGCATGGAGAGGGTGGCATCGGGGCTCAGGATCAACTCGGCGGCGGACGACGCCGCGGGGCTCGCCGTCAGGGAGATGATGAGGACCGACATCCTGACCGGGATGCAGGGCATCAGGAACGTGGCGGACGCCATCAGCATGATCCAGACTGCCGACGGCGCCCTGTCCATCATCGACGAGAAGCTCTCGCGCATGAAGGAGCTGGCGGAGCAGGCGGCGACCGGCATCTACACGGACGTGCAGCGGGAGCTCATCAATTCCGAGTACCAGTCCATGGCGGCGGAGATCGACAGGATAGCCAATTCCACCAACTTCAACGGCATCAAGCTCCTGGACGGCTCGGTCACCATCCTCCACGGCGGCCAGGGCATAAAGATCCATTTCGGGACTACCAACAGGGCCGCCGAGGACTACTACTACGTCAACGTCGGGGACGCCAGGGCCACGAGCTTCACCGGCCTCAAGGTCGGCGGGGACGGCAAGAACGACATATGGGGACAGGGCGCCGCGGCGGCGGTCGCGGGCGGGCCTGGGTGCTGCGCCGGGGGCTACTCGTCCTTGACAGGCGCGGCCGGCTTCGGGGACGGGGAGGGCTTCGTCTACGGCTACAACTGGGACTGGAGCCAGCCGGACGACTCGAGGCTCCTTACCGGCCGCTACATAGCCGGACGTTACCAGGCGGATTCCGGGGACGGCCTACAGGAGCTCGTGAACCGCGTGAACGCCGGGACCCAGAGCCGGGTGGGAGTCCAGATCACGGCGGACGGGCTGAGGGACGCCGTCTATGCCGGCGGCACGATTGCCGTCTGCTTCGGGGACGAGGCCTACGTCTTCGGGGACCAGGCCGCGGCCGGGGGAATCGTGGACGCAGCCGGGAACGTCAGCCCGGTATTCAGCTACACGGCGGCCGGGACCTACGATGCCGGGGGCTTCGAGTACAACGCCGCGACCGGCTACGGTTACGGGCTAACCGCCGCCCAGATCCAGAGGCTCGAGGCGGCGGGGCTGGACCTCTCCCCCCTGGGGCTCGAAGGCCTGTCCGTATATGCCGAGGGCGAGTCGAACGACGGGGCTGAGGCCGCGCGGCAATCGCTCGCCGCAAGGCTCACCGAGGCCGTGAACGCCATGGGCCTCAGGGGCCTGAGGAGCCTGTCCACGGACGCCGGAGTCACGGACGGATTCACGGTAAGCGACGCGACCGTCCTCGCCTGCGCGGACAGCACGACCGTGAAGGGCGCGGGGCTCCAGGCGACGATAGTCTCCGGCCGGACGCTCAAGGTGCATACCGGCGTCTACGCGGACGCGAACGGCAACTGGACAGACGACCGGGCAGTCGCCTCTGCCCTTCAGCTCGAGGAGGTGGTCGTAAGCTTCGAGAATTACGGGGGACTGAGATCCACTGCCACGCTCGTGAACGGCAACACCTTCGTGAGCGAGGAGTACCTCGTGAACGGGACCGGGACCCTCGCCATCACCGGTCCGGACGCGTTCGAGCTGTCCAACGTCGGGGGCGTCAGCCTGGCAGTCCTGGGCTTCGCCTCGGCGACCGTGACCGGGAACTTCAAGGGTATCGGTCTCACTCCGGCCTCGGCCAGGGCGGACCTCCAGCAGCAGATCGCCTCGGCCTGGGCCAGGGAGTGGTCGGCGGTGGACAACAGGCTGAAATTCAGCGCCATCCCCACGATCACGTCCGCCATGCTCCCCAAGATTACCTCGGCCGCCATCAGGGTCCAGAACGATCTGGACGCGAACCCCTCGCCCACGCTGACGGCCGGACGCGCGCTGGCCGCCGGCCAGTCCATCACCGTGACCTTCGACGTGTGGAGCCAGTCCGGGACCGGCACCTACACGTCCTCCCTGGCGGTCGCCACGGCCATGAACGCCATGGGCGCGAATTTCAGGCGGCTGGAGCTCGAATTCACCGCGAACACGGCCGGCACCGGGTACGATTTCACGGTCAACGGCGAGGCCGGGGTCACGTTCGGGACATGGACGACCGGAACGATCGGCACCCCACTCACGCTCGCGAACATCGGGGACGCCATAAACACCAACATGGCGAGCTATCTTGACGGCTTCACGTCCCAGGGCCGGATCTGGTTCGCCCCGGAGAACGGGCCGACCTCCCTGTTCCCGCCGACGGTCGCGACGATATCCAAATCGACCGTCTCGAAAACCGCGACCGCGGTTCCCGACTACCTCACGGTCACCGCCGAGGTAGCCGGGAAGACCGTGAGGGTGGACGCGGGCCAGGCGGCCGCGCTTACCCGGAACACGACCACGCTCGGCACTCTCATCGCCGCCTCGGGCCGGGCCCTCTCGCGGGCGCTCTCAAGCGTCCAGCAGTCGGCCGCTGCGGCGGGCAAGACCGGCATGGGCAGGATCCTCACGGCCGCCGCGTCCCCCCAGAATGGGAACGTGGACGTTAGCCAGGTCCAGATTCTCCGTGAGTCCAAGACCTTCGTCTCCGGCGAACTCATAAGGAGCGTCGCGGAGGGGAGCTACGTCTTCAGCGGCTACAGCTACGACCTGGGGGCGGATATAGGGCTTACCAGCGCCCAGCTGCGGGCCCTGACCCGGGCCGGGGTCGATCTGTCGAGGCTTCATCTGGCCATGGCCGCCGTGGACGCCAGCGCCTCATCCACCGTCGGCTCCGCCTCGGCCAGGACGGCCCTCGTGGACAGGCTCAACCAGCTCTGGAACGACCTGGACTTCACCGGTCTGTCCTCCCTTACGGTCAACCCCGGCGTCAAGACCGGCTACGCCGCCCTGACCGCTGCGGACCTGATTGCCGAAGGAGTCGTCCAGGGCGTCATTTCCGGGGCGACCCCCCTTTCCACGATCTACGGAGGAAATACCCTCGTAGTGCATACCGGGGTCTATGCCGACCTGAACGGGAACTGGACCGACGACGCGGCCATCGCCTCCGTCCTGGGTCTCCAGGA
>JAISFS010000241.1 GCA_031263485.1 Deltaproteobacteria bacterium
GGTCAGGTCCTGGACAGGCTGGAGGCGACATATACTCTTCACTCTCATCGCCCATCTTTTTATAATCAAGCTCCGTCGCAGGTTCAGCATCAAAATCGACTCGCCGGGTCCCGGCCCCGTCGTCCTCGCACCGGTTTCGCTGTCCGATTATCGCGAAGCCGTTTCCAGGTCCGACACAATCTACCCATAGACAACCCGAACATCGTTGCCTCTCCAGACAAACAGCAACAGATCCTGACGATAGGGATGATTGTCACGATAATTCGGCAGTTCATCCCCAAGTTGAAACAGGCGATGGCAGAGGTTAATTACATGCTAAGAAGTGAGACAGACTCCTTCTGGTCCCACTTCAAGGCAAAATTTAAAATGGTCCGTCCAGGATCAGAACCAGCAGGATGATGGATTATTTTTAAAGATCTTTGTAGTGTTAAGACGAGACAGGTTGACAGGCAGGGACCAAAGCCCTGACAGGTACCGGAGACTGGGCTGGGACCAAGCCCCAGGCAGGGACCGGAACCCGGGCAGGGACCAAAGCCTGGACTGGGACCGGAACCCAGAGATAAGGACCAAAGCCCGGACAGGGACCGGAACCCGGACAAGAACCAAAGCCTGGGCTGGGACCAAAGCCCAGGCAAGACCCAGAGCTTGGACTGGAACCGGAACCCGGGCAGGGACCGGAAACGACGAATCCCGGGGACCCTTATGCCTGGCGCCAACGAGAGCGGACACGAAACGCGTTAGACGTTTCAGAGCGAGCCCGGCGGATTACAGCCAAACACCTGAGGCCACGGCAAGCCCCAGAAGATGGGAGCGTCCCGGAAACGGCTCAGAGGGCCAACGGAGTACGGCACAAGGACTGCGGGTGGGGGGGCCCTCAGCCAATACGGAAGACGCCCCACGGCCTGCTCGTGGCGTTCAAAACGAACCGCTTGCCGATTGGTCCTCAAATCACCCGTAGAAGGGCAGCCGGCGTTCCCAGAGAAAGTTCGGGACGGGATCCTCACTCGAGAGACGAGCCAATGGATACCCGGGCCGACCGAATGCGAATCGCACTTCGGTCGAAGGTGAACCGTCCACAAACGAAGGGCGGCCGACTCGGCCCCTGGAAATTCGACTGCCCGAAAACCCCGGCGCTGATGGAGTGCCCTTGACACGCCGGACGGATTCCGAAAACGTTTCACCGTCGGTAACGCAAGAAAGCGGTTCGTCACATCGCAAAAACAAAAAGCGCATTTCGGAGCCGGAGACGAAATTATTTTTTCATCGCCCGTACCCTAAAGCCCCCTGGCTTCGATGTTCCGCCGCGGGTCGACCGAGGCCGGGAGATTGCAGGGAATTGCCTGGGAGGAGGCAGGATACTTGACTTCTTCCGCCGGAAAGCCATCGGACGGCTTCCGCCGGAAAGTCGCCGATGCCGGGACGGGCGTCGGCCCCGTCCCCGAGCCCTCGGGAAGAGCCCGGAACTTTTGTAGGAGCCCGGGACGCTACGCTCTTGGACGACGGCATATTATACCGCGGAAGGAAGCGAAACCCTCCGGATAATCAGGTGAAGGTGACGATCGCCGTATGCCTGGCCAGGACGCCGACACGGACAAAGTCGGCGCAACTTAATCATATCGTTAGACTTCCTGAGCCGTGTTGCAGACACTTTTCGAATGCCGCAGATCATGCGGGTTTACGCCGCAGCCAAACCCGCCCGTCACTCCCCGGGGTGATCATCCTGCAACCGGGGCCCCTGCAAAGAGGCTTCGCGTCGCCGACGACGCGCCGACTCGCCCGTCAGTAGACTATCCGCCCGTAAGGGACTGTGAATGGCTCTGTTATGAAAGTAGGTCTGAAAGACGGCCAGGAAGGCCGACATGAGCCGACCGGCGGTTCCGGACTTTCAGGCCTTTTGAACCGGGCGGTCGCGCCCGGAGGGTTGCTTCGAGGAAACGCGATCGCTGGCCAGCGGGGCGCCTCACTGACGAATTTCGACATCGAAGATTTATCATGCTTATCCAGGGGGTTTTTGAGTTTCGATGATTTTGTCAATGTCGATCCCATTTATTGACCGCACTAGGCATCCAATAGCTAATTACTGACGTTGCAGTAGTGCGGGAGGGGCCCTAGCCCAGCACATGACAACAACTGGGCCCGCAAGACATCAGGGAACACTGACAGTATCAGTTCACAGGGAGGAAGACCACTTTCTCGCTGCAACTGGTCCGTCACCACCCTGCCCTCACCGCAACCCCTTCAAGCTCCCTCGCCTCCTCCCACGTCCTCCCAGCTTCCCCTTCAAGCTCCCTCGCCGCATCCCCCGTCCTCCCCGCAACCCCTTCAAGCTCCCTCGCCGCATCCTCCGTCCAAGCATCTCTCTTCCAATGAAGGCTCAGAGCGATCTCCTCAATGCTTTTGAATGATCTCACAAGGCATCCCAAACCATCGCCTTCAGCTACCACGCCTGCCCGTGAACGGATACCAATGACATCTCTCGAAGTGTCTTGAGATCTTCCAGGGAGCCGAATCCGTGCCCGCCAAGTTCGCAGAAGACATCGACCGTCAGCGACCGGAACTTTGAAGGATGTTGTTTCAGGTATCCGCCAGTCTCTCGTTCAAACTCTGAACAAGCGGCTGAGCCTTCATGAGACAACTACATGTCACAAGCTATCTTGAGAGCGTTCTTGGAACTTTGCCTTCATGAGTGAAGCTTTGGAAGACAACGTGCATCCTGCAGAACACGCAGATACATTCGTCTGGGTGGAGAGGCATCCTTCACCCTTCAGGCAAGATTCGTTTCAAAAAACAAATAGTCTTCGGCCTCTCCGATGCTTCAGCGTATGAACACGTTCACGGTGGTCCAAGGGGGGCAAACCCAGTCATGAACATCACAGACAAGACGGAGCATGGAGAGGCAGAGTCATCGGCCCCTTCATCAGAGAGCTTGTTCTCAGTACCCGCTCGTTGTCAGACGGTCAATTGCGTTGAGAAGGGAAGTGTTCCAAGGGTAACTCCAGCGTCTGATTGAAGTCTCCAGCGGGGAAGGGACGACAACGGCGGCGCAGCGCATCCGTTCACAGGGAAAGACAGGACTGACTCGCCGCAGCACCCTGACAGCTCTCTCCCCGGCTGGAAGATCCGTCCGGCTCATCTCACGCTTCCCAATGCCAGGCAAGTTTTCCCGAATAACATCGGCCTGATCTTGCCGTGAACGGATACGGAGCAGGCGCCTATCCGGCAGCCAGCAGTCTGACAGGGTTGAACTCCTTGATCGCCAGGATCAGGCGCATGAAGTTTCCCATATTTCTGAATCCGTACGACCTACGGATCATCGCCTTGATCTTGGTGTTGGTGTTGAGCCCCTCCAGGCAAGCGGTCGTGATGGGGCGCCTGAAGTAGTTCAGTATGCCCTCGGAGAACCTCGTGAGGGTTCTCGCCATCATCATCATCAGCTCTCCAACCATGCTGGAGTTTGCCTGGGCAATCCAATCATCGAGGCAGGCCTTGCCCTCCGCGAGGCTGTCCTGTTGCCATACCAGCTTCTGTGACTCCTTCAGTATGTATCCCTTCGTCAGAGGCGTGTTCAGCTTCATCATCCTGTCCGGCATCTCGGACTCATGACGGAGACTGTTCAGGTTCTCCGGATTCTTCGGAATCAGCCACTTGCCGAACTTGATGGCCTCCTTCTGCTCGGGGGTGGCGTTGGGGTAGACGCGCCTCCTCAGCTGGTCGAGCCTGTCGTTCATGAGCTTGATCACGTGGAAGTGATCGAAGACCATGACGGCCTGAGGGATGTTGTCTCGCACGGCCTTCTGGAATGCTGCCCCCATGTCGATGGCAACGGCCCCGATCTTCTTCTTCCGGTTCCCGAGGAGCTTCCAGAACGGCACCAGCGCTTCCTCGCCCTTGCCCTGGCCTACGAATACAGGGGGCACCGGAATCAAGGTCAACTACGACCGTGATGAACTTCCTCGTTTTCCCGATGTAGGTCTCATCGATGCCAATCTTTTTGATCCCTTTGAGACTTGACTTTGAATATTTTTTGGTGATGTAACTTTGAAGAATGTCGTTCACCGTATGCCAGCAAACCCTCAGCCTCTTCGCCGCGCTTTCGGTGGGCATGCACATCACAAGCTTGACAGCCACCTCCGCGAAACCCTTCGTGTACCTTTTCTTCGGCTCGGCGAACCCCAGATCGATCTGCCTGAGAACTACGCACTTCCTGCATTTGACTCTCGGTACTTTGACGTTGAAGAAGACATGCTTCTTCGTTTCAACAGGTATCCCCTGAAGGTTTCTGGTCGCGGTGCCGCGGGACTCAACATCAGTCGAGCCGCTGCAGGAGCACCGGAGCATTCCTGGCTGAGGAGCGAGAGAGTATTGGACTTCCCTTTTGATGTAGCGAACCGCCCCTACTTGAGTGAGGCCAACGATCCCCTGCATATGGCACAGCTCGCTCGAAGACATAACATATCCCCTTTCAAGAAAAATATGCCGTCCGGGATATGTCGCATGTTCCATGCCAAACTTGGTGAGGCAGCCCCTTCGGCGTGCTCCCCGGCCCCGCTGGCCCGGCGATCGCGTTTCCTCGAAGCAACCCTCCGAGCGCGACCGCCCGGTTCAAAAGTCCTGAAAGCCCGGAACCGCCGGTCGGCCCATGTCGGCCTTCCTGGCCGTCTTTCAGACCTACTTTCATAACAGAACCTAATTATGTCCAAATCCACAAAGCCTGATCCCGAATTGGACGATGTCCTGTCGGCGGCCTGCAGGCTGCAGGCCATACTGCCAGGAACCGGGGTGGTCGGAGGCACGGCCGCGCCGATCCATGCCAGACACCCCGTATCGTTCGATGCTGACCATGTCCTGCCTGATCTGCGCCAGAACTTCCGGGAAATACTCGACCGGCTTGAATCGGTGGCCGGCTGGCACACAAACCGGACGGGAGAGCCGGTCATAATCCTCGGCAGCCTGGACGGGATCGAGACCGGCGTGAGGCAACTGATCATGACCGAGCCTCTCGAGACGATCGACTTGGACGTCCGTGGATCGACACTAACCGTGCCTACGCTGGCGAAGATACTGAGGGTCAAGGCGGTTGTCGTCCTGAAGCGGAATGCGACAAGGGACTATCTGGATTTCGCAGCCCTTGCCGAGCGCCTGGGTACGGAACAGTCGGCGGACGCTCTGGAAAGCTTCGATCGGCTCAATCCCCAGAAAAGCGGGGAATCCGCCCTACAGCAGCTTCTGGTCCAGCTCTCCGACCCGTTGCAGTTTGTTCTGGAAAAGACCGAACTCGTATTATACAAAAACCCGTCATCCAGACGGCAGGATTGGGGAAACCAGACGGCAGGATTGGGGAAACCAGATGGCAGGATTGGGGAAACGTGGTTGAATCCCTTAAAATTTCATCGGTCTCCGTTTTCGATATCGTATGCGACAGGCATATGGAGCATCCGTCCATGTTGGCCGGATAACGGGATCGCCCCATGACGGAAAGCGGTCGCCTGCCAGGCCGAGATCCTCGTCCCGACCGGAGGGCCAGGGCGAAAACATGAATCGGACCGCGCAACTGACATGCACGTTCGGGCGGTGAAGCGAACGTATCCGCTTGAGGGATCTCGCCGAACCGTCGGACGGCGGGTTCCGGAGCGCCTGCAGGCGATCGCATCCTCTCTCCGCAGGCCGGTCCCGACACGCTTGACATCCGCGCAGCGCCCGCTTAAAATGACAGTTCATCTGAGACGTTGCACCTACCGGCCTTCCCGGCCAGGGCCGTAAGTTGCCTGCGGGCCAGTTCGGGCCGTTACGCAGGCGGGAGGGCCACCACCACATGGCATGCCACACAAACATGCATGAGGAGAACACCATGAGCGACGAGACGAGCGGCTACGAGATGGCCGTGAAGAAGCTCCCCGAACTGAAGGCCTTGACCGTCAGGATGCTGACTACCCTTGAGAACGTCAACAGGGACATATTTGCCAAGTTCGTGATCCTCTACGATCACATTACGGCCAGGGGGGGCAACGCGGATGACTTCTTCACCCTGAACCACGACGTGATCTTCAATCCCGAAAGCATGGACGTGGAGGTCTGCATCTCGGTCGACGAGCCCGTGGAGGACGGCGCCGATGTGTCGATGAGGACGGTCCTCGGAGGATCGTTCGCCTACGTCATCCACAAGGGGCCCTACTCGGGCATAAGTGATGCCATCGCGGCGCTCAGCGCAAAGATGGAGGAGCGCGGGCTTGTCCCCTGCGGACCCATGCGTGAGCGCTACATGAACGATCCCGACGAGGTTGCCCCGGAGGAGCTCCTGACCGAGGTGATGTTCCCCGTGGAAAGCTAGCTCACGGAACCCGGCTTCCTCGGAAGATGCGGGCCGCCGGGGACGCTCCCTCAGGCCGCGCCGCTGCCCTCTCCCTGCCCGCGCGGGGCCCGCTTCGCCAGGCGGGCCACCGATCCCGTTAAGGACCCCGGCACGCGGGGCCGGCCCGCATCGGCCCGGCGAGGGGGGAGGACGGGTTCGTGTTCCCCGGACGCCAGGCGGTCGTCGCGGAGCGGGGGACTGGCTGCGCGGGGGTCTCCTCGAGGCGGCGCGGAAACCCTGCTGGACATGGCGTGATTTAACGGTCGAGGCTGCCGTGAAATGTCATCGGCCTGTTCCCTCTCCCGACCGGAAAAGGAGGGGCCGGGAACAAGGAACTGCCGGTCACCGTCCGTGCCGTACGGCTCAGGGCGGGAACGGCCCGGAATCCCGCCTCGCGAGTTCCGACGGAGTGGAAAAAACCGAAACGCTCCTCGTCCCGCTCGGCATTCGAGGCAACCTCCCCGCTCAAGGACGACTCAGCCGCCCTGCCCCGCAATGCTCCTTTCGCGCGGCTCGCGCAAGCAGGCTCGCGTGCAGTTTTTCAAACCGCGTTTCTGAGGTACTTCAAGAAATCCCCCGCGCCTTCATCCCGGAAATGCCTTTCGGGCCTGTTCGGAGGCGCTTGGCCCGCGCCACGGACGACATGCCGCTCGCCGGTCCGTCGGGTCCTGGTTTTTCCCGAGTGTGCCGGGCGCGGAGCGGACATCCGGTCATCCATGCCCCGAAGTGTCGCCCGGAGGGGGGGAGACGAAACTCGCGGGATGCCATCCACGGAGAAGACATCTTCCGGAGCTTCAGAGGCAAGGCATCTTCTGGAGCTTCAGGGGCAAGCCATCTTCAGGATCTTCTGGGGGCTGGTTCGCTCGGGACCGTCCGGCCCCTCCCGATGGACCTGTTTGCGGCGGCGTCCGCATAACCGGCTGTCGGGGCCCAGTCGGCTTCCGCCATCTTCCGCCTCCGGAGGGCGAGAGCGGGAAAGTCGGCCAGAAGGCTCGCTGGCCGAGAAGGTCATGGGGCCCGTTCCGCAGGCTCCGGCCCCATTCATCAATGAATTCCCTGAGCTTGGAACGAATTTTGCTTAGAAATCAGCATCGGGAGCGCCGTGGGGCAGTCGCCGCAGGGGGGACTCGGCGGATGACGGGGCATGCGGCGAGTTCCTGGCCGACGAGGCTGGCTCCACCTGCCGGGTCACCCTAGCCAGGAGGGCCACCCTGAGAATGATCGACGGCTCGGGAGCCGCGAGCCGACAATCCAAGACGCGCTTCCGGGCATCGTCCCCGCCTCAGCCGGTCGGAGAGGCGGAACGACCGCTATCCAGTTCTCCGGCCGCGGTTCCGGGAATCTGGCACCATGCGCGTCCTCCCGCGCGGCTTATATTGGCAAGGGACGCCGGGGGTTCCGAATACGTGACCCTCTGCCGACGAGTCGGCCCCGACTCGTCCGGACCCCCTGGGGACGCGGGACTCGCTCCACGCGCTGGCCGGCGGCGCCGATCCGGTCCTTCCGTGCCGGGAGCGCCCGCCTTTCGGTCCTGCGAATTTCTGCCGCAGGCGGACGGCGGAGGAGCTGAAGCGCGAGCCGGGCGTGCCGGTCCCGGAGCCAGTCGGGACGCGGGGGCAGTTCCGAGCCGGGCATCTCGCAGGAGTATCCCGGGAGCCGGTCCGGGGTGATATCGGGAAGCCGCGTCTGCCTCGCGATCGTTGCATGTCAGGGGCCCGCTTCCCGGTCTCGTGATGGCCGTTTGTCGCCAGAGAGCATCCGGCGGCCCGGCCCGTCCCCAGGAGAGCGAGGGCGCTCTTTTCCCGCCTTCCGCAGGCGGGTGCCGAATGCCGCAGCGACTTCTCCTGAATCTCGGGAAAGGCCGTTTCCCCCATCCTCACCTGTTCCGGCAACGGGATTCTCGAGACTCTGGCCACTGAGCCGCGGAACGCCGGTACCTCGGCCGGCAGTCACGCCGGACACCGCATCCATTCTGGAACTCTGGCCCGGCGATCGCGTCTCCTCGAAGAGCCCTGTGGCTGATGAGAGCGCTTCGAGCCGCATCACTCGGCAGGACGAATCGCTCATGACGCTGGACATCCCGTTTCGGTGCCTGAGCGCCGGAAGCCCGGAGGCCAGTCATGAAAACGTAGCGGTTCCCCTGGACATGAAAGGGCATGCGGCCTGCGTCCGATGAGGCGATGGGGGTGAGGCCGACAATATCGGCCAGCAGGCGAGACCGCCAAGCATCCGGAAGCCATCAGGAAGCCGCCGGTCGCCAGAAAGCCGACGCGAAGGAGCCCTTCGCCCGAAAGGGCAGAAAAGCCGCCGGAGGGACCCAAACGTCACCGGCGTGACGTCCGCCGCCGGGACAACGGCGGATAAGGCTCCGAAATAGCCAACGACGTCCGGGACGGCCGCCGGGACGCGGAAGTTCATCTGGAAAATTTATGGGACGCGCGGAACCCTTTCGCCTTTGGACATGACCGGAAGCGGGCGAGGTGCCTATTCGCGGGTCGCGGTATCCGATTCGGTTCAGGTTCGTGATTCGAAAAAAAAAACGCCTGCCCGCTCCGGAAAACCCAGGCCGGAGCGGGAGGTGGCTAACGCGAGCGCGACAAGGGCCGCAACGGGCAGTCAGGCGCAAGCCGATGCCGATGCCGATGCCGATGCCAGGCAAGGACAGGCGAACAACGGTCGGCGAGCGCTTCGCGACGACGACCGGAAAGGCGCGCGCCGCGCGGACACAAGCGGCGCAATCGGAACACAGGTACCCCGGGCGCCGGAGTGTCCTGTCAGGACGCGGCTCAGAGCCCGTTTATCAGATCCAGGTTCACGGCGATGATGTTCATCACGCAGAACACCTCGGAGAGGGTCTGCTGGCCGTGCCCGAACTTCTTCAGGAACCCGAAGCCCTCATCCTCCAGGGCCTTGGACACGTCCAGGGCCTGGACGGTGTTCAGGAGCCTCACCAGGCCGGAAGAGCGGTCCAAATCGGCGGGCAGCGTCGTGAAGACCACCCGGGGCCGGTGCCTCGGCCTGCGTCCGCGGCCTTCCGAGGTACCCTGTCCGTCGGACGGCCTCCACTCGACCAGCCTGATGTATTCCGGAGCGCTCATGAGCCCGCGCTCGAAGAGGACCGGGCCAAGGTTGCGGGAATACAGGTCGACCGCAGTGTAGAACGCGGAGCCGTCCTTGTGGCTCTTGGGGTGGGTCCCCAGGGCCAGTTCGGCGAGCTCCTTGTCCTCGCGCTGGAAGCGCTCGAGCTCCGGCTCGTTCAGCATGAGGATGTAGGGGTTCCCCTTGAGCTGCTCGGCGCACTTCCAAGTTCCGAAGGGCCCCTGGAGCACGAAGAGCGGATCCAGCTCCCTGATCTTCGCCTCGCGGCGGCTCATGGCCCGCTGCAACGCCGCGGCCAGATCCGGCCGGGGCGCGTCGTTCCCGCGTCCGGTCCGGTACGGGAAACCCGGGATCACGTCCGGGTAGTCCTCCGCGTAGAGGAATTCGGGGGGAAGCTGGGGATGCCCGCCGGAGCCGCCGGGGCTGTGGAGGCTCATGCCGACGAAGGAGTGGAAATTCTCCACTACGTCGTCGTCCTTTCGCTCGGAAGGGTAGACCCGCGAGACGCAGACCGGGCAGCGGATCTTGCGCGAGGCGAAGTGCCATCCCAGGTAGGGGACCAGGATGGACATGCCCTTGTAGCGGTAGAGGTCCGCGGACTCGGCCACGATCTTGTCGAGGAGCTCCCACACGGCGGGGAAGAAGGCCGTGGGTTCGACCCCGTCCAGCTGCTTTCTGATGTGGTTGTCGGTCGGGATCCGGCGGCTGACGCGCACCGCCTCGGGGCCGGTGTGCAGGGCTGAAAGCAGGGCGTCCACGCCGTGGATCCCCCTGTACTCGAAAAAGCCCCCGAGGAACCTCCGAAGCGAGGGGGCCTTGGAATAGAATGCCGCCAGCGCCGTCATCAGCAGCTGGGTGAAGGGGTACATGGTGTTGGTCCCCTGACGGTGGTCGGGGATCTGCCTGAAATGCTCCAGCATTTTCATGGCATAGGTTTCGAAGGTGGCTCTCATACGTGCAAACATAACAAAAATGGATTTATCAATCAAGGGGGAATCCTCTTTTTTTCCGCCCGAAGAGGCCCCTCTGAAGGTCCGCGGGGACTCCCCGGACACCCCGCCCTACCGCCCCCCCAACATGCCCCCCGTCAGCGGAAAAGACTCCCGGCTGGGGGGTCCGGGAACCAAAACACGGCCACATGCGGTCTAGAGAGGAGTAGAATATCATCCACTTGCCTCGTTGCGGCACTGAATTCGCCCTTTCACCCCCTATGTTTGGTCCTCTTGGCCTTCAAAATCTGACATTTTCGTCACCGCAAAAAAAGTCCGCTTGCGCCCGTATTCTCCCCGCACCGACCCTCGAACTCCCGCTTTTCGGTCTCGGATTGCCCGCGCCGCCTCCCTGCGGCACGGCCTTCCGGTCGACGCCAAATTTCAATCGCGCCGCGTCGATCGCAAGGAACGGGACGCCTGCCGGACCAAACGTCAGACTTCCCCTCCCCGCGAACCCGCACCCGCCGCAGCGTGACATTTTTCCACGCGTCATGACGACATGAAAGGGCCGGCCGATCATCCATGACGTGACCATAGCGCTGGCGTACCGGCCCTGGAGCCAGTCTTCGGGCGGACATGCCCCGAGCGCGTCCGTTTCAGTATTGCGGCAAGTCCAGTCTATGATCAGGCATGTCACCCGATTTTCCGGTCTCTCCGCCGCAACGCGGCGTCTGGTGTCCTTAACATCGCGAATCATCGGCATCGCGGCCATCCTGAGCGCCGCGCATGAAACCGAGGGGACACGTCGCAGGCGGATCGGCAAGTCAAAACCTCGCCCGACGAGGAGATGTCTCGCACGCGCTCAAGCGCGTTCAAGCGCGCTCAAAGGGAACCCGATGAACCGGAATCGCTCACATTTCCGTATCTTCTTAAAATCATTACAAATTTTCATTCGGATGTTACCCATGGAAATCTTCCGGCCCCTTTCCGCTGACATGCACAAGGCGTGAAGCCGGACGCCGCAGTCGTTCCGAAGGTTTATCATCAGATGTTTTCTCGGACGTCATGGACTTCGGCAACCGCTCATCTCACGTTGCCCCAGGATAAGGTTTCAAGAGAGGGGTATCGGCAATCGACATGGACGTGTCGGGCGTCCCGCACGAATGCGTCTGGCTCCGCCTCAGCTCCACGCCCAAATTTCGCTGCATGCACCAAAAACGATACACCCTCCCCGCGCTCAACCTCCGCTCTTCGCGCAGCTCCCGCTCGTCGCGCAGCTCCCGCTCGTCGCGCAGGTCCCGCTCGTCGCGCAGCCTCCTTTACACCATCAGCCGCCGCCCATATATGCGTCAGGAACCGCCGCTGCCTTCGCGGATCCGACGCTGAAAATAACCAAACCCCCGATCGCCCCGCTCACGTCCTGATCGGGAGCCTTCACACGAAATTCTCGCTACATCATGCCGACAGGCTGGCTGGCGAACCGGCCCGCCATGAGTTCGCCTTCCGCCTACCGGACGATTACCCCGGCCCACGCCTCCGCATCTCGCTTCCTGCCACGGCGTTCTCGGTGGCAACGTCCTTCCTCGGCTCATTTCATCGGCTCACTACTCCTGCCCGGGAATTCCGCCTGCCCGGGAATTCCTCCCGCATCTTCTCACCGCCATTCGGCGACTGCCGCGCGACCCCTCGGGAACGTCCGCCTCAGACCATCATTCCCTCCGCGCCTCAGCCCGCTCGGCGACGGCGCCGCACCCGCCCCCTTGTCCCGGCGCGCACGCGCGCACGGTGCGCGAGCACGCGGCTCTACTGCCCAATAACACCGCATCGCTCCTGCGCTTCTCTCGCCAGGCGATTCGGCCGCGGCGCCTGTTCCGCCGCCGTCGTTTTTCCCGCCTGCCCATTCTGATATAATGGGGCAGTCGAAAGGACCCGCAAACTTCACCCCGCCCGACTGAAAGCCTTTGGAGGACCCGCGTGCCCGATACCCTCTGGGCGCCCTGGCGCATGGACTATATCCTGGAGGACACGAAGCCCGAAGGCTGCGTCTTCTGCCTGCCCGAAGGGCACGCCGGACCGCTCCCCGAAAGGCTCGTCCTGTGCGCCGACGCGCTCGTCTTCCTCGTCATGAACCGTTACCCTTACAACAACGGCCACGTGCTGGCCGCCCCCCGACGCCACGTGGCCACACTGGCCCAGGCCACCCGCGAGGAACGCGCGGCGCTCATGGAGCTGACCGTCAGGGCGACCGAGACCATAGGGGAACTCCTCGCGCCGGACGGCTTCAACATCGGCGTGAACCAGGGCCGCACCGCGGGGGCGGGCATAGACGCCCACCTGCACGTGCACGTGACCCCCCGCTGGAACGGGGACACCAACTACATGACCGTCCTGGCGGATACCAGGGTCGTGCCCGAGCACATCCGCCGCACCTACGAGCGGCTCCTGGAGCGTTTCGGGTGAGCGCGCCGGAGGCCAGCGCCCGCCCCGGCCTCACCCCCGCCCTGAGGCAGTACATGGAGACCAAGGAGGCCTGGCCGGGGACCTTCCTGTTCTTCCAGATAGGGGACTTCTTCGAGCTCTTCTTCGAGGACGCGGAGGCCGCCGCGCCGCTTCTGGACCTCACGCTGACCAGCCGCCAGAAGATCGACGGGGTACCGGTGCCGATGTGCGGTGTACCCATCGCGGCGGGGGAGAGCTACGTGAACCGTCTGGCCGCCCTGGGCCACAGGGTGGTGGTCTTCGAGCAGGAGGCGCCCGCCGCCGTCGGCGAGAAGCTCGCCCGGAGGCGGCTCTCAAGGGTGGTCACCCCGGGCACCATCGTCTCGGAGGACGGCCCCTCGGGCCGCTACATGGCGGTCATCCTGAACGAAGGCGCCCTGGCCGCCCTGACCGCGGCCGCCGGACCGACGGCAAAGCTCGCCTGGCACGAGCGGGTGGGGGACGCCGACCGCGACGGCGATGCCGCCCGACGGTCCGGCGGCAGTGCCGCCGCCAAGACGGCGCCCGGGGCTCAATACCCCGACTCCCCTCCGGGGGGCTGGTGGTTCATGGCGGCCGCGGATCTCTCCACCGGGGATTTCCAGCTGGCCCGGGCGGCGGACTTCGAGAGCCTGACCCCGGAGATATCCACCTTCGCCCCCGCCGAGATCCTCTATCCGTCCCCCTGCCCGCCGGAACTCGACGCATTCCTCAAGCGCTCCGGCACCTACTCCCTGGCGCTGGGCCCCGAGGCCTTCGCGGGGGCTGGCGAGGCGCTGGCCGAGGTCTTCGGAAACGGCTTTCTGGAGAACCTGCCTGAGCTCTCCGCGACCCCCGGCGGCCCCGCCGCCTGCGGGGCCGCCGTGAAGCGGCTCCTGGAGCTCGCGCCGGGCTCGCGTCTGAGCCACCTGGCGCCGCCCCGGCTCCTGTGGACCGCGCCCGCCCTCTCGATGGACGAGGCCGCGCTCAGGAACCTTGAACTCGTGCGGTCCTTGCGGGACGGCAGCCGCAAGGGCACTCTCCTGGAACTGGTGGACCTGAGCGCCACCCCCATGGGCTCGCGGACCCTCCAGGACTGGCTCGTGAGGCCGTCCCGGGACCGTGCCACGGTGGAGGCCCGCCACGCGGCGGTGGAGGAGCTCCTGGCCGACTCCTCGGCCAGGGACAGGCTCCAGGAGGCCCTCAAGAGCCTCAAGGACCTGGAAAGGGCGCTCTCCAGGCTGACCTTGGGCCGGGGCGCCGTAAGGGATCTTTACCAGGTCAAGGCCGCCCTGGATCTGGCCCCCGGAATCCGGGACCTTTTGTCCGGCATGAAGGAGGGGGGGCTTCTCCGCCGGATCGCGGACGAGATCGGCCGCGTCCTGGGCGACCGGCCTCCGGTGCCGCCTGAAGGGCCCGTTCGCTGCGACGCGGGTCCCGCCCCGCCCGGAGAAGCCCATGCGGTCGCCCCCGAAGCCTCCGGCGCTTCCGTATGCCCCGGCCCTTCCGCCGTTCCGGACGCCCCCTCCGTCCGGCCAGTTCCGGAAGCCTCCGCTTTCCCCGTCCCCCCCGGCCCCGAAGCGAGAGCCATCCGGACGCTCATGCGGGCGCTGGAACTCTGCCTGAAGGTACCCAGGGACCCCGGCACCCCGGACGGCGCCGCCGTCAGGGACGGCTGCTCGCCCGTCCTGGACGAGCTGAGGGAGCTCGAAAGGGACGGCCGCAAGGCGATAGCCGCCTTGGAGGGCCGCGAGAAGGCCCGCACGGGCCTGAATTCGCTCAGGGTGGGTTACAACAGGGTCTTCGGGTACTACCTGGAGATCCCCCGCCGCCATGCCGACGGCGCCCCGGAGGACTGGACCCGCAGGCAGACCCTGGCCACCTCCGAGCGCTACGCCAGCCCGGAACTCATCGAGCTGGAAGGGAGGCTCCTCACGGCGGGCGAGTCCAGGGAGGAGCTGGAGCAGACGATACTCAAGAACCTCAAGGACCGCGCCGCTTCCGCCTCCGCGGGCGCCAAGGGGCTTTCGCGGCTTCTGGGCCAAGCGGACGCCCTCCGGAGCCTGGCCGAGGCCGCGCGCCGCAACCGCTGGATCCGGCCCAGGATCACCGCGGACGATGTGATAGACATCAAGAACGGCCGACACCCCGTGGTGGAGGCGTCGCTCCCGCGGGGGGAGGCCTTCGTGGCCAACGACGTGAGGCTTTCGCCCAAGGAGAGGATCCTCATCGTGACCGGCCCGAACATGGCCGGGAAATCCACCGTGCTGCGCCAGACCGCGATAATCGTCGTCCTGTGCCAGATGGGGTCCTTCGTGCCGGCGGAGTCGGCGAAGCTCTCCATCAGGGACGCCGTGTTCACGCGGGTCGGCGCGGCGGACGATCTGGCCCGGGGCCGCTCCACCTTCATGGTGGAGATGAGCGAGACGGCGAGGATCCTTGCCCGGGCCACCCCCCGGAGCCTGGTCGTCCTGGACGAGGTTGGCCGCGGCACCTCCACCTTCGACGGGCTGGCCATAGCCTGGGCCGTCGCGGAGTACCTCCATGACCGCGCGGGCCGCGGGGTGCCCACGCTGTTCGCGACCCATTACCACGAGCTGGTGGACCTGGCCCGTTCCAAGCCCCTGACCGTGAACTACAACGTCGCGGTCCGCAAGTGGCAGGGCAAGGTGATTTTCCTGAGGAAGCTCCTGCCCGGCGGCACCAGCCGGAGCTACGGCCTGGCCGTGGCCGCCTTGGCCGGCCTGCCCAAGGCGGTGACCGAACGCGCCGCGGAGGTGTTGAAGGATCTCCTCGAAGGCGCCAAGCGCTCCATCCGACCCCAGATCCGCCCGCGCGGGCTCTTCGCCGACCTGGAAGAGGCGCCCTCCCCCGAGCCTCAGGGCCTCTGGGCCCCCGATGCCCTGGAAGAGCCGGACCGCCCCGCCGCCCAGGCTCGCCCGCCCGCCGCCCCGGATGCAAGGCCCGCGACGCCCGGCCACGACGATGCCTCAGACGAGTGCCCCTCGGGCCGGTCCCATGGCCTGAACTCGGGGCAAGGCGCGGACGATGGCCCCGGCCAAATCCAAGACGGTATCCAGGTCCCGGCACGGGACTCCCGGTCCGCCGCGGGCCCCGGGGAAGCCGCCGCCTTCGCCGCCCCCGGTCCCCTCATCCCCGGGGCAGGGTCCCCTGAGGAGGACCGCGACAGGCTCATAGCCGAGATAGGCTCGCTGGACACCGAATCCCTGACCCCCCTTGAGGCCCTGAACCTCGTGCATTCGCTGAAGACCAGGGCCGGGAGGCTCCTGTGAGGCCGCAACCTCCGTTACCTTCGGCGGCGCCCGGGTTGCCCGCTCGCCAGGCGGTTGCCGCTGTCCCATACCTCCCTCCCCATGTTGCCGGGGCGTCCACGCGTCGGCCTGCGGCGGCAGGATCGTCCACCCGACTGGCGGCGACCGTCTCGCCTACCCGCCAGACGGCGACCGTCTCGCCTACCCGCCAGGCGGCGACCGTCTCGTCCACCCGCCAGGCGGCGGACGGACCGTCCACGCGCCTGACTGCGGCCATGCCGCCCCCGCAGGTGTTCGAACGGACGAGACACGCATCGGCAACGGCGCTTGCCTGTCTGCTCGCGATCTTCGTCGCACTCGCCGCGACGCTGGGCCTCTCCGTTCCCGCCTACGCCGCGGGCGAGCTTGCCCGCGCGAGAGAGGCCAGGACCGCCTTCTTCAAAAGCGAGGACGCCAAGTCCCGGGCGGCGTGGATCAGGCTTCTGGCCCGCTTCGAGGAGGCCTCCGCGGCCCAGGTGCGCGAGGGCCCCAGGGCCCAGGCGGATCTGGAGGGCGCGGAACTGGCGCTGCAGTGCTTCTACCGGTTCCGCGACCAGAAGGACGCCGCGAGCGCCGAACGGCTCGCGAGGAAGTCCGTGAAGTCCTGCGGCAGGTGCCCCACGGCGCCCCAGGCGGAGATCATCCTGGGCAGGGCGCTCACCGCCCAAAAGAAAATGGACGCCGCCTACCGCGAGCTCATGAAGGTGGAGCTGAACCATCCCGACTCCCCCGAGATCGACGAGGCCAGGGAACTGATGACCACGCTCCGGGCCGGCGGCACCCCTCCCCCCTACCCCACGACCGAGCCCGCCGTGCTCTCCGCGCCACGGCCGGCCGCGCCGCCGTCCTCGCCCCGGACCTCGACCCCGAAGCCGCCCTCGACTCCGGCGACCGCGGCGGCCAGGTCGGCCGCGCCCAAGACTCCGCCGCCCAAGCCCCCCACGCCGCCAGTCAAGGCCCCGGCGCCCCGCAAGGACGGGCTGGCGCAGGTCTACGCCGTGACGGTCGAGAAGCGTCAGGGATATACCGCCATCGTCGCCTGGACCGACAAGGTCGGCTCGTACGTATACAACCTCATCCCCCCCCAGCGCTCCGGGGGCCTCCACCGCGTCTACGTGGATCTGCGGGGGACCAGGCTCGCCGGCGGCCTGCCGGGAAAGCCCCTGAGCCCCGGCCCGCTCGTGAGGCTGGCGAAGATTAACCAGTTCTCGCAGGACGTGGCGCGGCTGGTGATCGATCTTCCCCAGCCGCATCCGTACGTGCCGGTCTTCCTCGACGATCCGCCCCGCCTGGAGCTGAGGGTGGCGGAGCACGCGGAGGATCTGCCGCCCACCGAGGCGGACGCCCCGCCGGAACCGCGGGGCGCGGCGGCCTCGACCGCCCTCCCGTCGGCCGGCCCCGGACGCGGCGCCAGGGGACCCGCGGACTCGCTGGCCCGCCAGCTCGGCCTCAAGATCCGGAGGATAGTCATCGACCCCGGACACGGCGGGAAGGACGGGGGCACCGTCGGCCACGGTCTCAAGGAAAAGGACATAGCGCTCAGGGCGGCCAGGATGCTCAAGGCGAAGGTGGAAAAGCGCCTGAAGCTGGAGGCGGTGCTCACCCGCGACACGGACAGGTTCGTGACGCTGGACAGGAGGCCCAGGATAGTCGCGGACTCCAAGGGGGACCTCTTCGTGTCCATCCACTGCAACGCCAACACCCTGGCCTCGGTGGAAGGGCTCGAGACCTACCTCCTGAACTTCTCGACCGACCCGTCGGCCCAGACGGTGGCCGCCCGCGAGAACGCGTCGTCCCAGAAGTCCATGGCCGAGATGGAGGGCATCCTGGAGCTCATAGCGAAGAACACGCGCGTGGCCGAATCCAGGGTGCTGGCCCGCACCGTGCATGCGAGGACCCTGGAGGCGCTCCGTGCCAAGCACAAGGTCAGGGACCTGGGCGTGAAGGAGGCGGTCTTCGTGGTCCTCGTGAACGCGAACGTGCCGGCCATCCTAATGGAGATAGGCTTCCTCTCCAACGCCAGGGAAGCGGAGAGGCTCTCCCAGGACGCCTATCTTGAGCTCCTGACCGACGGCATGACCGACGGGATCAAGGCTTACGTCGACGGGCTCTCGCGCTGACGATTGCGCGAAATCCAGGGCCGCGGAATGGCCAGGCTGGCTTGCAGACCCGCCGTAATCTGCGGGTTACGAATGTCCTCAAACCGGCCAATCAGAGTGATTTCCTGAAGCCGCCCCCCCGATCGCAGCCGCGGGCCGAGGAGGCGAGCCGCATAGCGCCGACGGCCCCCCGTCGCGGGCACGACCTCAAAAAGCCGACGACGAAAACCGCCAGTCTTCGGCGGTCACGTCCGAATAGGAAAACTTGTCAGACTTGTCAGACTTGTCCACGTTGTTTGCCGAGCCGCCCTCAAGATCTCCGGCGAGAACCATGGACGAGGCAAGGCGTTCAAGAATGATATGCCGATAGGTTTCGTTATTAGGGAGCTTCAGTTTCATGGGATACCGGCAGATTATATCGCCTTATTTCCTCGAATTTGATCTTGACGCCAGTCCTGCCGACAATCGATACGGCTACTGCCCAGACCTTTTTCCCGTTGCCTAAGAATTCCAGCGCGTATTGTCTGTGATTGATTTGATTCATAGCTTTTGCCAAGCCCTGATCCAGGAACGTGACTGTCCGATGCTCCCCTTTCCCCTTCGGATTTCGTGCCTTAGGCGAGACACCGCCTTCTCCATTCTGTCCTGCCTTTTCCGTCACCTCAACATCCCCTGAAACTCGCGGCTTTCCGGACGGATTGTCCAGCGTGCCGTTAACAGACAATTCGGTCGACGGTCCATATTTCACTTCAATCACCATGACTTGACCGCGCGTTTCCAACACGAAATCCGGCTCTCCACCCGCAGTGTTCTTTTCAGCGGTCAAAAACCCGCGCGCGAATGACAATGTCGTATTCATATGCGACTTGTAGAAACATTCACTCTCGAAATGATAATCGTAAGGGATTCCCGCAAATATGGAAGACAGGCGTTTCGCCGCCTCGTCCGCGCGTATATTCAGAAATTCAAAACAAAAATCCTTCGCAAGACTGATATAGCGCGCCTGTTCAGAGACGGAAATATCGGGAAAAGCCATCCCGACCAGATAATCTTCAGCGTATGACATCCTGACTTCCATGTTGGGTATGCACAAACTGAAAGTCTTATCGGCATAGCCTTTGGTCGAAGCGCCTTCTAGCACTTTGCCAACGGTCAAATATCCGGTCGACAGAAGCGAGCTTGCAGGTGAAATTGTTTTAGTCTGATGATAGGTAATCATTGCTTCGAATGAACTATTGTTAGAAAGACTTTTGAAATATCCGTCATCCTGTATCTGCAACTTTTGCAGGAAACGAAGTCCACCTGTATCGTACCAGTAACGTCCGAATGAATTGTATTTAAAAAAATTCAACAGCGAAACAGGATTGATGACCTTTTTCTTTCCGTCCCAGCTATAGCCGTCGTACCAGTCCATAATCAAACCGAACACGTCATCGACCGACTTGCAAGGCCCCAGAGACTTGTCGGTTTTCAGTTCCTCGTACGCCTGTTTCACAAATTCGCCGTAATTGGACATAATTTCATTTTGAGTAAAACCGCAAATAGTCGAATAATTCGGATCAAACGTAATATCCGTAAAACTGTTCATTCCTGAAATCGCCGATAATTCATTGAATCTTGTGATCCCCGTAATGAATGCGAAACGTATCATGTCTACGGCAGATTTCAACGAGGTGTAGAACGACGCGAAAAAATCCCTCATATTGCCTAGAACTTCAGGTTTATTGATGTTTGTTACCAACGGATAATCGTATTCATCGATAAGGAGGCAAATCCCGTGGGCAAACGTTTTTGTTCGCTTGTCGATCTCAGATGAAGACTGTATTTGAGAATCGACAATCTTGCGAATCAATTCGACGAGCGCCGGTCCGCTTTTGTTGTGCTCAAGCTTGTGTCCGAATCTCTTTGCAATGGAACGCAAATGGATTCTCATGCCGATGTTGACGTCAGCCGGCGTATCCCCATATGAACTCATGTCCAAGCGGATAACGTGAGATCCTTTCCAGTCGTAGACGGGAGTTCTCGTGGCAATATCAAGCGTCCTGAACTTGTCGATGTTGCCGGAAAGAATCTGCTCGATGGTGCTTAAGAGAAGGGTTTTCCCGAAGCTTCTCGGCCTGGTCAAGAGTACCATTTTAAATTCGCTTGTCAACAGATCATGGATAAATCCGGTCTTATCGACATAGATTTCCCCCAGTTCCAACAGTTCCACTCTGTTAGAATACCAATGATTCATGGACAACGTAGCCGTCGTCGATTGAATTGTTTTCACGTCACAAAGCCTCTTGCCGGAACTCTCCGCATGACGAATCATAGTAGATCTTGAAAATATCCGGTCCGCTACCGCCTGAATTGCCAAGCGTAGACGATAATTTTATCGTCCCATAGACAGCCGGGGCTCCTGCCGGTACTCGCGGCAGGTTCGCAACATAAACCTGTTTTTCCTCTTTACCATAACTGATCGTATCATGGTACAGCATCATATCATCTGCCAAAATTTATCGGCAAAATGACGATTGGCTCCCTGGTGCTGATGAATCCTGCCAAATCATGAGCTAATATACTTGACTATATCCCGGCATTTTCTTTCCGAATGTCATCTCTCGCCAAGTGACGGCGTAATGACCTTTATAATATAGCTGCACTACACATTTTCGTGTCCGACATGAACCGCTGACTACCCATCATACCTCTCCTCCGCTTTTTGACTGTCCACCTCTCCTCCGCTTTTTGACTGTCCACCTCCAATCACCTCTAAAAAATCAAACGGGCATGGCGCTAGACGATCAAAAATGAAGGAGATATTGTTCTTGACCAACGCCTTTAGCAAAACATTATTCCCAAGTAAAAATAGCCAAAATCATCAAGTTCCACACGGGAATCATTGGACAATTTCATGATCTGCCATCGTCAGTTTCAGACACTCGACCCTTGACGGAATCCTCCATGTCTGCCTCCTCTGTATCGTTCATATCCACATCCTCCGCATTGTCGGATAATTGCATGCTTGATAATTATAGCCTATCCCATGACACTGTCTATTGTCGAATCAGGGCAGCCACTCGATCCATTTCGCTCATCGGCATCCAGATTCAGAAATCATATTGCAGGATTCAAATCATCCGCTCCGGTCATGCCAACCGGCGTGATGGGGAATGCAACAAAACGCTTAACCCCAAATGAAGAAACCTCGACTTGGCTGACCATCCTGACAAACATTATCGTCATCCCTAGCTCGACGCTTTTTTGACAATTGCTACACATGAAGGTCCATCGATTGCGCACACCGGAAACCCCATACCTGTCTAACATGCGTGTATAAATGGTTTTGAAGGCTAACGTCGAGAACGATTGCGGCAGACAAAAAGCGCCCATCTGCAACCATTTGATCCATGCCAATGCCGCGATTAATACGACATTCGCCTAGCTGAAGATTAGGGTCAGTCTGAATAGTCATCACCATCCTGAATCCGGTTGCTAACGAGAGGCCTCAAGACTAAATCATCCCCTTCACGAAAAATCAAAAATTCCAAAAATTTCAACTTTACACCCTTGGGGAATCTCAGTGCCTATCCTTCAGCCGAATCGATGACATGAACTGAAGCATTCTCGACCCTGTCAGCATCACCAGTTTCGCCATTGACTGCTTCATCGGCCATCCCATCCTCCTTTTCCTGAAGAATCATTATCGGATAATAAAAGATAAATCGAAACAAGTCAAATCGTCTTGAAGCCTGTCGTATATTCGCTAAAGTATTGCCTAGAGCCCATCGGCTGTGTCGGAAAATCCCCTGCACACAACATTCATGCTCGGCAGAATCGCTCTCTCTCACCGGTAGCTTACAACTTTTTTTTCACCAAGAATTAACTTGGGGAAAAAATGCTAGATGCAAGAACTGCTGTTGTAACTACCGTAATTTTAAGTTCAATGATCAAAGAAAAATTCCCTTGGCATATGCGTGTATTGTTCGTTTATATCCTCAAGATATAAAAGACGCCACGGTAATAAGTCGGCGCGGTATTCATGGCAACAGCGTAATCAATCGGCGAGGGATTCATGATGGAAAGCCGGATGGGGCAACGGCGATCCAAACAAGACAAGTGGACAGTCATACCCTTATAACGGGCACATTTCGCCCACCATTCAGCCTTCCTGAGGCCAATGACCCGGGGCTTTGCCTGCCTTATGTTGCCGTTCCGGCTTATAACGGTTTCGTCATAAATTTTAGTTCAATTGATATTTCGAATATGATATTCAGCGGTTCTGTCGAACCGATGTCACATCTTTTCGACAAAGTTCAGCCTCATCTTAACGAGAGGCAACTGAAACATAACCATTTCCCCGAGCCGTTACGGAAATTTTCTCAGGAGGTACAGTTTATGCTGATGAGTCAGTCATAGCACCCGAGCCTGATTTATTTTGCTCATCTTCGAATTTCAATGTTTTCCCGACAGGTTATTTATGACATCGAACTGCATCATGCTAAATCGGATAACATACCCGTCAAGCCGTATTGTCCTTCAGGCACTTGATCTGAATCAATCGCATGGCAAGATGAATCAGTTAATCGGTATTCGTAATCTCTCGCGTAACGCGTTCTAATCCGCTAATCGCCTTGAAATGTCTTGGATATAGATGGAAACGGATATCCGATAGTCGAACGATTTTCTTTATTTTTTGAAACTCGAACCCTTGCCGGCCGCGATTACAAATGTTACATTACTGTTATAGCGGGCGCCGGAAACGGTAGCCTTCGACATATGCCCATGGAGGCCCGATGTCCGGACAGGGGCCAGAAACGCGGCGATAGCCGCTCCATGCGGACCGGGTAAGCGCCCTCACGGCTTTGCCGCGAGGGCGCCCTTTTGTCAGGAGGTTCCCGACTCAGACTCCCGGTCTGATAAAGACGTCAACATCTGACCAAAATTCAACGTGCCAACACAAAAATCTCAAACCCACAGAATGTTGAACGCATCCGTTGCGGCCCCTCACGGGTACCGGATGGTCGGAAAAAATGCCTTTCGGGACGTTCACGTGCCTCCTTTGACAGTAATCATGAACCATTTGCCGGTACCCCAATCAGCCGGCTCAACAACCCGAGACCGGTAACGCCCATCCAGCCTCAAACCAAATGGTGGCTGAGATAACAAGACGTACCCGTCATTGAGGGGTCACTCCCCAGCAAACATGTTCGGGTCGTCGCAACTCCATGAGGATCTCCATCAAGGATCCCGCGCCGAACTATCGCGATGGCGTCACGACATGCCATATCTTCGGTGAACATGAAGACCATTCGACTTTGCCGCTGGATCCTCAAGATCGATGTGGAAACATATATCCTGACGTGTTTGCGGCGATTTCGTATCCCGACGCGTTTACGCCGGCTCCGATGAATCCCCAATTCTGGGAAATACCACCCCGCTCGCCCGTTGCCCTGGACGAAGCCTCGGATTTTGACCAGGACCAGACGATCGCGGTTACGCGATGATCAAGAGTCGGCGGCACATTAGGCGCGGCGCCACCTCCCGGGGCATGCGCCCGATCCTTTCCCGCGTTCAAGGGGCCCGCCGCGACAGGACTCACCTATCGGAACGGCGCCTGGATAACCGCTGATTCCGCAGGAAACAGGCTTGACAAGGGGCACGGCGTACTGACCGACCGTCCGCCGAATCCCAGAGCGATTGCCCGTTCCGCCGCTGGCGGGCGATCGATCCCCGTGCCGGATAAGGGGCATGCTGTTCGCCGGACCGCGCCTCTTCGCCCGACGCCCCTGTCCTGTGCCCCGTTTTCTTCCGAATCACGCTCTTTCCGCCGCGCCATCATGACCGATCCGTAGAGGACCGCCTCCGGCATCCGGGATCCGACAGCCGTTCATGGCGATCCAGGCACGACCGCCCGTTTGGCCGTCACTAACTGCCGCACCTTGGCGGAGCGGCATGGAGCCCTGGTGCGCCCAAGCGCGCCGACCCGATATCGCGGGGCGCCGGAGCGCATCCGGCGCCATGTGCCGGCCCTACGGCGCGTAATGAAGCGCCATAAGGGGCGCCGTGTGCCTCAGTCCCCAGTTCACGTACAGCTTGAGCGCCGGCAGGTTCCAGGAGGCGGTCTCCACCGCGAGCGTACGCGCGCCCTTCTCGTATAGAAGAGCCGAGAGCGAGGACAGGAGCAGCCTCCCCAGGCCCTGGCCGCGCCTGCGGACGGAAACGTGGAGGATGGTGAGCGCCGCGCGCTTGCCGCTCACCGTGCCGACGGCCAGGCCCACGGGCTCGCCGAGACGGGTGTCCACGGCCACCAGTGACGGGCAGTCCTTAGAGGCGAGATCGCGCTCGGCCACCATGCGCCAGAGCCTCCCCGAGAAGTCTTCCGGGAGGAAGGGGCCGTGCAGATGGTGTCCGTCGTAAAAAAGATCCCCCAGCCCGTCCAGAACCGCGGCCGCGTCCTCGCCATCGGTCCCCCTCACCGTCACCCCGGAGGGTCTGGCGATGACTTGCGCCTCGTCCGGCGGGGCCACGGGGCCCTCCAGGCAGGTGGTCACCTCCGCCACCCGGAAGCCGGCGTCCGAGAATCCCCTTAAGACCGCAGGATCGTGGGAGGTCTTGACGGACACGAACCTCACGTCCCGGCTTCTTGCCAGCTCCAGCGCCTTGGCCGCCATGACGCCCGTCTTCCTCTGACGGGCGTCCGGGTCCGGGTCCACCAGAAATGGCCCCTGAAGGATAGCCGAGCCGAAGCCCAGGAGTTCGGTCTCCAACCGTCTCGCCCTGTAGAGGAGAAGCCCCATCGCGGGATGGCTGTCCTCGGCCCAGATGACCTGGGCTTTCCCGTCCGCGACCAGCATGGAAGCCTCGCGCACCTGGCCCGCGTCCATCACGGGCGTCCACAGCGAGTAAGGCGGGGGGAGCGTCCTCTGCTCGCGGGAGATCAGGGTGAGCGTGGCGGCGAGTATCCTCGCGGAGGCCTCGTTTCTGTCCCTGAACTGCCTGAGCGGGCTCACTGCGCCACCTCCCCGTCGGTTTCCCGTCCGGCGTAATCGCTTCCTGCGACATCGCCGTTTCCCGCGCCGGCCCGCGGAGCGCTCCCTCCCCGGTCGGGGCTTCCGCCGTTTCCCGCGCCGGCCCGCGGAGCGCTCCCTCCCCGGACGGGGCCTTCGCCGTTTCCGGCGCCCGCCAGCGGGGCGCTCGCTCCATCATCGACTCCCTCGCCGTTCCCGCCGTCGGGACCGCACGACTCCAGGGCCTTCTTGAACAGGTCGTATTTGTCGGTGTTATGGTAGCAGTTCCGGCAGACCGGGGAGGAGTCGTGTCCCAAGGCCCTGCCCACCAGATCCCTCTGTGCCTCGAGCCTGGGATGCCTCCAGGCCTCAGCAAGGCCCATCTCCCCGAAGCGGCCCACCGTGTGGCATTCCAGACCCTGGGAGTCCTGACCGCAGAACTGCATGGCCCCGTCGTACTTGACCTCCAGGGCCAGGAACACGTCCACGCATCTGCCGCGGGCGAGTCCGGCCGACTGGCGGTCCAGGTAGGGCGTGACAGCTTCGGTCTCCGCGACGAAGTTAAGGTTGGTGAGATCGATCGCCACCTTGTCGACGTGCCTGAGCCACTTCCCGCAGAAGGCCTCTGGATCTCGGCCCTCGAGCTCCGTGGCGAGTACCGAGGTGAGCACGCTCAGGAAAGGCCTCTCTCGGGCGCCCCGCCTCTCGGAGGCCATGAGGATGCGGCTTTCGGTCTCGTTCCAGCTGGCGCCCCGGCGGTTGAACTCGTACTGTTCCCCGTCCAGGCCCTGGAGGGAGAACTGCAGGTCGTCGACGCCGATGTCCATGAAGCGGTCGAAAAGCCGGGGGGTCAATGCCAGCGAGTTCGTGTAGATCTTGAGCCTTATCCCCCGCTTCTTGGCATCCTCCGCGAGCTCGCCTATGCGGGGGTGCAGAAGCGGTTCCCCCCACCCCGTGAAGCGCACCGCCGCTCCAGGATGCCTCGCCGCCTCCGCGAAAATCTCTTTGGCCATGCCCATGTCCATGTCGCCGAGAGGCCTCCGGGAGAGCCTCCGGGAGCAGAAGAGGCAATCCAGCTGGCAACGGCTGGTGGGCTCCACGTTCACCCAGAAGGGGAAATCCCCCGGCGGGTCGTAGTCCGTGAGCCAGCCCCTGGAGCTGTATATGCTGTGGAAAGGGTCGCTTTCGGGACCCCGGCGGTAGGAGAGCAACTTTTGGGCCTTCCGGGCCCGCGCGAGTGCGGCGGGCGAAAACTGACTCATTCGTCACGCGGCCATGCGCGGCAGAACCTTGCTGCAGGCGGCATGCGTCAGGGCGCTTGAAAAGGGCTGAAATCCCCGCCTTTCCGGGGGCGGCTCACATGATAGCACACCCTCGCCGTGTCAGAGCCTAAATCCGGCACTGGAAGCCATACCCGGAAATCATCTCCTCTGTTAAGGCATGACCGTCCGGCAGGTATCCCATCCCGACGGGTTGGTCTGGCGGATCCCGTGATCCCCTGCCGCCTGCGGAACGACCCGCTGGCAGCCGGCTCCGCAGCGCGAACGGGATTAAGTTCACGTTCCGGACTTAAGACAGCGGCGACGATGCGACGATGAAAATTACGGCAAGCGCCGCACGGCTACAGTGACGAGTAAGGTCAGGATGATGAGGGCGCCGCCAACTGAAGGGGATTAGTCGAAGAACAGGGAAGAAAGAAGAAAAACCAGAAGAAGATGGGAAGACTGGATAGCGGGTAAGCCCGATAGCCTGATAGCTGGAAAGCGGAAGAGCGGGAGAGCGGGAAAGCTGATAAGCGTGAGAGCGGGAAAGCGGGAAGAAGAGGATTACGGCAATCTTGGCAACTACCGGCAAGCTGAAGATCGCTACGGCGATGACGGACAAGACGGGGAACACACGGGAGACGATGACGAACTCGAGATATGGCTCAGGCCGCCGAACGGCTTTGGTCGTCCTGCCGCCAAAAGCAAGGGAAGGGACCGCCCGGCGTCTTCCCGCTTCACGGACACGGCCTGGGCCTCGCGACTGGTCCGCGCCCACGACCTTTCCCCGCCGCGACCGCCATAAGTCGCGGGAACGCCTGGCCAGTCCGGACTGCCGGATCGGTCCGGCGAAACTCAGAAAAAAAACGGCCGGTCCCCCCTCGAAAAAGGACCGGCCGTTATCTCTCTACTATTCCCTAACCTGAGCCTGAGAAGGCCTCCGCCGCAGGGCGGGACGAAACGCCCCGCCCGCGGCGCGAGGGGCTTGCGCCCCCCGGGGCACCCCCTTCTGGCGCCCGTGGCCCCCTGCGGCCTTGGGGCTGCGGCAACCGGGCACGTCCGGAGAGCCCCTATTCCCTCCGGACGCGTATCCGGCCCGCGCGGCCCTTCGCCGCCAAGCGGGGGGACGGCCTTCTGCGGCCCATCCTTGGCCCCTCTCCCGATCCGGGCGACCGTCGGGCCCCCGGGACAGATCCCTAAGGGGGCCGGACGGCCCTTCCGTCTCCGGTATCCGGGGGTGGGCCGTTTCCTGATCGGAAAAGCTGCGGAGAACAGCTGGAAGGCGGGGCCGAGGGGTAGCGGGGACGGCACGCGCATTGGCGGGCGCCTGCCCCGTCGGGCCCCAGGACGGAAACCTGCCGGCTCCGCCTTCCGGGATGCGGCCGCAGGCGCCGCGCCCCGGACACGAATATCACAGATCTTCGTCCGCAAGTCATCCGCCAGGATCAAAAATGCCGGCGGAACCGGGAAAAAAATCCCGCCCGCTCCCGTCTTAAAGGTCGGTCTGTTCGCGTTTCGCGCCTTACACGCGATATTTGATCCGTCGACATTTGCTATGGTTCTGGAAAAAAATAATTTTAAGTTCGCAAAAAAAATTTCATCCTGCGGGACTGTCCCGGGCACCCGAATGTATCGGAGGAAGTGCGTGAGACAACCTCTATCCCGTTTAGCGGCATCTTTCCCCGCTTTCGATAGGCGAGTCGGATCCTGCAAAATCCCCTCGCTATACCCTGGCGCAAAACGTTTCTTAACGGCTTCTTTACGACGCCTTTCCGGATTCTTTCCGAGGCCCTGCCCAGGACCCGCTCTTTTCCGGACTATTCAGGCCCTCGCGTCAATCGCGCAACCCTGTCTCCGATCCCGCTTCAAGCCTGTCAGGAACGGTCAAGCGCTCCTCCTGTCCCGGCCCAGCACCATCTTCACCCGGCCCAGTACCATCTTCCGATCGTCCGACCCGGCGAATAACGCTTCTTCCGTGCCGCCAGCGGCAGTTCCCAGGGCCGTCCTTCTCAACGGCCAGTTTCGGCCCTGCGGATCCGGTCGCTTTCGATCGCCATGCCCTTCATCCGTTCCGTCCGCTCCGCCCTCTCAGGAGGTGCGATTAATTTCAGGCGACTCCAGACAGTTTCAGGCGGCTCCAGGCGACACCTGGCGAATCCCGGAAAATTCCGCCAGCTCCATCCACTCCGGCAACTTCCGAAGCTCCATGCCGAACCGTCGGCCACCGTCCTTCATCGGCTTCCGCTCTTCGGTCGCTTCAGGGGATGTTCCGGCCGGCTCCCGCTTCCCTGCAACGGAAAGTCTCGCGCGGATGCCAACGCGAAGCGCAACGGACGACAGCCCGTGCAATCAGCAGGGATGCCCAGATCGGAACCTATCGCCGTTTCATCTCCTGACGGTTATTTCCGTCCTGGCGGCGCTGACCCCGTTGGCCATGAGCTCTATGGAGTGCAGGCCCGGAACCTGCCTTCTTACGGAAAGATCCTTGAACGCCACGCGGCGGACCCCTTCCGCGGAGCCCCCCTTTTCCATGTCGCTCTCCTTCAGAAAGAAGAGCTTCGAGCGGGGAGACCTGCCGGGCTCGACCGGGTAGCCGATGAGGTACTCCAGCCGCACCTTCCCCCCGAAACCGCCGGCCAGCGCGATCCCGTAGGAGAGCTCTGCCGATCCACCGATCTTCAGGGTCTTGGGGGATATGGACAGCGTGGCGCGCTTGAGCATCGATGCCCTTTTTGCGGGAGCGGCCGCATAGCCGAAGAGCGCCATGGCCCCGGGGTTCTTCCTCTTGATGAGCGTCCGCGCGCCGCGCCGCAGGATCCTGTCCGTCTCGGCGGCCTTGCCCATGAACCTTCCGGCGAATTCAAGAAAGAGATCCGGATGGTCCTTGGACACGTCGTTCAGGGAGTTGCCGAGGCTCGTCCGGACGTATTGGGAGGGATCCCCCAGCAGGGACTCCACCAAAGCGAGGACCGGGGCGGGGTCACTCGTGAAGGCCGCGATGTTCCCGCCCCAGGGGAGACGGGGGCGGGACCCTTCCGAGGCCAGGCGCCTCACCTCAGGGTCGGGGCTCAAGGCCCATTTCCTTATGTGGCCCAAGGCCCGCTCCGGATCCAGGCGGATAAAGGGCCTAACCCCGAACTCCGACGAGGAGCCGCAGGTGAATCGCGCGAGCGCGTCCATGGACGCGTCGAAGTGCCCGGGGGCAAGGCCGTGCAAGGCCACGAAACGGGAAAAGACGAAGCCCCCGAGTCCCCCGAAGCCCTTGTGGACCTTGAGGAGCGACTTCAAGGCCTTCCTGAAGCCCCCGGGCAGGTGCTCGCCCAACGCCGCGGCCACGCGGGAGACCCGGTCCATCAGCCCCAGCTCCTCGAAGCCAGAAAGACAGACGCCCGCGACGAAGCCGTCCGGATCGAAGCCGGGTTCGGCCTTCGCCACGGCGCGCGCGAGCTCGCGCACGAAGGCGCGTGAAATCGCCTCCTTGAAGGGTTCGGCCAAGCTGTCCTCCTGCCGTCCGGCTAAAGGGCTTCATGAAATTCGGCATGCTGGCGGGGTCGTCCGGAATTCCGGCAGGAACATTGTACTTTAGAGTTTGCCCTCTGGCCACCCGTTCCTGAACGTCTGGGCACAGCAGCCCGGATCTTCGGCACATGACCTTCCGAAGCGGGCAAGCTTCTCCGCCCCGCGCCGCCCAGCCCCAGATTCAATGCTACCGCTTCGCGCCCTTCGTCTCCGGCCTGTTACTTCTGGACGCGAACCGCTTTCGACGCGCGATCCCTTGTCTCGCCCATCGCGCGTTCGCACGCGCGGCCATAGGCCACGGTGCTCAAAGCGGCGCCAAACGCGTCGGTCCGCAAGCCGTTCGCCCGATCTCCGACCTTCGGCAGGCCCCGATGAACGCCCCGGACGCGGAAAACCCGTTCGATCGCGGAGCTTGCGGATGCGATGTTCCATCCGGCGCATCCAATCACAAGCCCTGACGTGCATTAATCCCCGTTTGCATTGGCACTGGCCCCGGGGTAAGATTGAGGACAGTCCATGCCCTTTTCCAGGGGCCGCCTCCGGCCTCGCCTTTGCCGTCAGCGGGTTCCCGGCGAACCGTGCGCCGCTGCGACCGGACCCTTTCCCGCAAACGCGACCGCTCGCGGAGGCCCTGAGGCCGTTCCCGCGTCAGTTTCCGGATGCCGCCGCCACGCATCCGCACCCTCTCGCCTGCAGCCTTGCGTGACGGCGGTCACCTCGCCGACGGCACTCGCGAAAGGCGCACGTCCGACAGCCTGCGATGGCCTACGCATCGTCCGACCCCAGGCCCGACGCTTCCATCTGTCCAAGCCCAGACGCGTCAATCTGTCCAAGGCTCGACGCGCGTCCGCTCCATCGCCCCTGGGCACTTCAGCAGATATGCTCCAGCACGACCGCTTCCGCCGTCACATCATCCGAAAGAGGCTCACGATGACAGCTTTGAAGCACCCCGCGCCCTGCGCCCATCCTGCCCGCCTGCCGGCTACCGCGCTCGCGCTGGCCCTTCTCCTGGCACTCCCCGGCGCAGCCCGGGCCGTGCCCTTCGCGGACACTGGGGCGCCGCCGGAACTGGAACGCTGGTCGAACTGGGTACTGTTCGGGCAGGAGCACTACCGCTGTCCCCCGGGGCCCGACGGCTACTCCCCCGTCCTCTGCGTCCTGCCGGTCACGCTTTCCCTGGAACTCACCGACTCGGGCGGGCGCTTCAAGGGGGTCTGGGACGTCCGCGGAGGCAGGCGGACGGTGAGGCTCCCCGGAGACGACAAGGCCTGGCCCAGGGACGTCTCCCGCTCCGGGGCCGGCGGCCGCGCCGCGGCCTTCAACGACAGTTCCGCGCTCTTCAAGGACCGCGTGGCCGTGGGATCCCTGAACGGTCCCGTGGCCGAACTGGAGGAGGGAGTCCACGAGCTTACGGGCGAGTGGTCCTGGAGCCAGCTCCCCGAAACGGTGACCGTACCCCTGGGGCCCTTCCCCTCCGTGACGGTGAACGGCAAGCCCCTGGAGTTCCCCGAGACGGACATCGGCTGGGACTCCGGCACGGCCAGGATCTGGCTCGGCGCCCCCCGGGCGGCCCTGTCCCCGGACGAGACGGAGGGCGGCACGACCGAGCCCGCCTCGGCGCGCGAGGGGGACATGCTGGACGTCAGGGTCTCGCGTCTGGTCCGGGACGATCAGCCGCTGTCGGTCATGACCCGCGTGAGGGTCACGGTCTCGGGCGAGCCCCGCGAGGAGCTGGTGCCCGGGCTCCTGCTTCCCGGCGGGCGGCCCGTCTCCCTCCAGTCCCCGCTCCCCGCCCGGCTCACTTCGGAGGGCCTGAGGCTCCAGGCGCGCCCGGGCAGCTACGAGATCTTCATCGAGACCCGCCAGACCGGCGAGGCCACGTCCGGAGGCGCCTACGGCACGTCCGCGGGGGACGGCGGCCCGGAGGCCGAGGCGGGCGGCGCCGGTGCGGCGCCGGGCTCCGGCGCTGACGCCGGGGAGCCGGGGCCCGATGCCGGGGAGCCGGGGCCCAACGCCGGGGTCGGCGGAGTGGTCCGCCTGGGCCCGGTGACAGGGATCTTCGGCCAGGAATACTGGGCGTTTCAGGCAGATCCCATCCTGAGGCAGGCCGAGGTCGCGGGCGGGGTCCAGGTGGACGCCTCCCAGGCGGACATCCCCTGGAGGGAGCTGCCGGTCTTCGCGCTGGACGAGGGCGAAAGCCTGACGCTCACGACCCTCCGCCGCGGGGACCCTGACCCCGGCCCCAACCTCCTCACCCTTGACCGGGCCTGCTGGCTGGACTCCGACGGCAGCGGCCTCAGCTGCCGGGACCGGGTGGACGGCCAGATGCGCCGCGACTGGCGGCTCACCGCCGACCCGCCCTTCGAGATGGGGCAGGCCACCCTTAACGGCGAGCCCCAGGTGATCACCTGGCAAAAGAACTCCCGGGGCGAGGACGCCCCCGGGGTCCAGCTCCGCCGCGGGCGGGTGGACATGACCGCGGATCTCCGAATCAACGCTTTCGACGGCGGCTTCCCGGCCTCGGGCTGGGATCAGGACATCACGGCGCGCGCGGCCGTCCTGAACCTCCCCCCGGGCTGGAAGCTCCTGAGCGTCTCGGGCGCCGACGCCTCGGGCGAGGACGGCCTCCCTGCCGCCTGGCGGGACATCTGGACCACCCTGGATCTCTTCATCGTCCTGGTCATAGTCTTCGCGGCCTGGAGACTTCTGGGCCTCCCCTGGGCGATACTGGGCGCGATCGCGCTCGCGCTCTCCTACCAGGAGTACCTCTGCCCGAGGCTGGTCTTCCTGCACCTTCTCGCGGCCGCGGCGATCCTCAAGGCCCTCCCCCCCTCGGGCAAGGCGCGGGCCGTCGTGATGGCCTGGCGCTGGATAAGCGCCGCGGTGCTGGTCATAGCCTGCGCGAGCTTCGTCATCTTCCAGGCCCGCTGGGCGGCCTACCCCCAGCTGGAGCCTTCCAGCTTCTACGGCTACTCGACCCTGGCCCTGGGCCCCTCGTCCCAGGTCCAGCGCCTGACGCTGGCCGGGCAGATGAGCGGAAAGTACGCCTCGGAGAGCTATTCGCCCTACCAGGAAGACGGAGACTACTACGACAAGGCGGGGGATGGCTACGCCGAGGTCCTCGACGAGGCGGCCCCGTCCATGTCCATGCCCATGGCCGCCGCGGCCCCGAGCCCCGCCCCGATGAAGACGGACGCCTTAAGGCCCGACATGCGGCGCAGGCAGGTCGCCTCCGCCCGCCCCGCTAACTTAGCTCAGCTGCAGATGTCCTCCCAGAACTCCATGCAGATCCTGGTGACCGACGCCAAGGCCCAGAACACCTTCCCGCGGCCCTCCTGGCGCTGGCGGACCGTAGTCCTGGACTACAACGGCCAGGCCGCCAAGGGGCAGACGACCGAGCTCGCCCTCGCGGGCCCCGCCCTCAACAGGTTCCTCGGCATCATGCGGGTGATCCTCATGGTGTGGTTCTCGCTGTCCGTCCTGGGCCTTAGGCTCCCCGCCGGTTTGCCCCCGCGTCTGTCCGCGCTCTTCCCGCCGCGCGGCGGACGGCCCGTCAAGGCCGGGGAGCCGCGGGGACCCGAAGCCGGAGAGCCGCAGGAGCCCCAGGCCGGAGGGCATGAACCCTCCGGCGGCGGCGGAGGCGAAGGAACCGGCGCGAAGGCCCCCGCGGCCGCTGTCTGCCTCGCTCTCGGGATCGCGGCGGCCCTCGCCTGGGCACCCGCGGCCGAAGCCCAGCCATACGATCCCTTCCCGCCCGACAGCATCCTCGACTCCCTGGAGCTCAGGCTCAAGGAACTCCCGAGCGCCCCTCCCCCGAACGTCCCGGAGCTGGAGATCCGTCCGGGGGACGGCACGCTGGCCCTGGCGTTCGCGGTGGAGGCGCCCCGTGAGGGCTTCCTGGAGCTCCCGCTGCTGGACTCCAAGATCTTCCAGCCCGTCCGCGCCACGGTGAACGGCAAGGACGCGCCGCTTCTCGCCTACAACGGGGATCACCTAGTCCTGCTGCCCCAGGGCACGGGCCAGGCCATCTTCGAAGGCCGGCTCAAGGATGCCGGGACCTTCCAGATAAGCTTCGGCAGAAACGCCAGGCCCATGCGGGCCCGGCTCGCTGGCACCGGCTGGGAGCTCAGGGGGGTTGACCCCCAGGGCAATCTCACCGGAAGCGCGGTGTTCCTGTCGCGGACCTCGGCTCCCTCGACGGCGGCCGGGGACGCGGCAGGGCCCTCGCCGGTCTCGGCGTCCGGCGGAAACGCACGGGAAGGCGCGCCCGACGGCAACTCCGGAGCATCGGCCGCAGGCGCCCCGGACGGCGTTGCCGGCCGCGGCGCCGAAGGCTCTCCGGAAGGCGATGCAGGCCGCGGCGCCGAAGGCGACCAGGACGGCGCTCCTGAAGGCGTTGCAGGCCGCGAATCCGATGGCCTTCCGGAAGGCGATGCCGAAGGCGCTTCCGACGGCGGCTTGGAAGAGGCTTCAGCCGACGGCGCCGATGGCGGGATCGGTGAAGTCTCCCTCGCGCCGGCGGTCGGACCGGAGCCGGGCGGCGCCGGATCCGCCGCTCCCAGCATCATGCGGCCCTTCTTCAGGGTCACGCGCACCCTCTCGTTCGGCCTGGAGATGAAGGTACTAACCTCCGTCGAGCCCCTGGCGCCGCTGGACGCGCCCTACACGCTGGCGGTGCCCCTGGTCAGGGGCGAGTCCCCCGTGGCGGCCGGGCTTTCCGTCATGGACGGCACGGCGCACCTCGCGCTGTCCCCCGGAACGCCCTCCAGGTCCTGGGAGAGCGCCCTGAGGCTCCCCGAAGACGGCAGGCTGGAGCTCACGAGCTCTGAGGGTCCCTACCAGGAGATCTGGATCCTCGACGCCGCCACCTTATGGCGGGTGGAGACGGAAGGGCTCCCGCCCGTCTTGAGCATGTCCGGGTCCGGCTACTGGAACCCAGAATGGAGACCCGCTCCGGGCGACTCGCTCTCCCTCGCCGTCACGCGGCCCCGCCCCGTGGAGGGAGGGTATCTGGTGGCGGACAAGGCGGATCTCTCGGTCGAGATCGGCCGGGAGCGGAGAAAGGTGACGCTCGACTTCCAGATCCGCTCAAGTCAGGGCGGGAACCACACCTTCTCCCTCCCGGCGGGAGCGGTCACCGAGGAGCTCACCCTGGACGGCCGCCCGCTCCCCTTCGGGACGGCCTCCGCGGACGGCGCGGGCCCCCCGGTCACGGTCCCCCTGAATCCGGGCACCCACGCCTTGAGGGTGAGCTACTCCCTCCCCTCGCCCGTCGGACTGGTCGCCACCACGCCGTTGACGGATCCCGGGCTTCCGGTCGCCAACATCGAGACGAAGATGTCGATCCCGATGGACCGCTGGACGCTTCTGGCCGGAGGCCCGGTCCGGGGCCCGGCGGTGCTGTTCTGGTCCCAGGTGGGGGCATTCCTGGTGTTCTCGTTCATACTGAGCTCGCTGAGGCTCGCTCCGCTCAGGACGCTTTCCTGGACCCTCTTCTTCATCGGCATCTCTCAGCTCTCGGTCACGGCCTCCGTCGTGTGCGCGGGCTGGCTCCTTGCGCTGGGGCTGCGCTCGGGACGGTTCAGGGACATCAGGACGCCCTGGCGCTTCAACTTCTGCCAGCTCCTCCTGGTCGTCTGGACCGCGACGGCCCTCTACCTTATCTACAGGGGGCTCACCCACGGGCTGCTGGAGTCGCCCAACATGTCCGTGAACGGCAACGGCTCGTCCGACCACTATCTCAGATGGTTCCAGGATCGGGCTGACGGGCCCTTCCAGAAGGCCTGGGCGCTGACCTTGCCGGGGGCCGTCTACCGTCTGCTGATGCTCGCCTGGGCCCTGTGGATGGCCGTGAGCGTGGTGCGCTGGCTCCGCTGGGGCTGGAAGGCGTTCTCGGCCACGTCGCTGTGGAAGCGATCGGCCAAAATGCCCCGGGAAGGGCAGAGGCTCACCCCCGCCCAGCGCATGGCGCTCTCGCGCCAGCAGGCCTTCCAGCCCGCGCCGGCCGGTCCCTGGCAGGCAGGGAGCTGGCCGCAGGGGCACGATGCCCCGCAGGCGCCGGGAGTTCCCTGGGTCCCTGAGGGCGCCCCCGGTGCCCCGCAGGCGCCGGGAGTTCCCTGGATCCCTGAGGCCGCCCCCGGTGCCCCACAGGCGCCGGGAGTTCCCGGGGTCCCTGAGGGCGCCCCCGATGCCCCGCAGGCGCCGGGAGTTCCCTGGGTCCCTGAGGGCGCCCCCGATGCCCCGCATGGCACGGCCCCCGCGCCCGGAGCCACGAAGCCTGAGGGCGGAAGCGGCCCGGAAGGCGAAGATCCGGAAAAGCCTTAGCGACTGTGCTGGGCCTGACCGCGCGACCAGGACGGAGCGCGCCGAGGTCCATCGCCGGGAAAATTCCAAGCCCATGCTCCCCGCGGACCGTCCGGTCCGCGGGGGAACCGGTCCCGATAAGGGAGGAAGGCGGGTCAGGTGATCATCTTCGACAGGCCCTTCGAGGATCTGGTAGACGAGCTGAAGGCCTTGGTCTCCTTCAAGGACGACACCCTCGAAGGGGACGTGATCGCGGTCATAAAGGAAATCGCCTCCGACAAGACCGCCGCCGACTACGCCCAGGTGGCGGGGTTCACGGCCGATCCCACCAAGCGCGACGAATGGTGGCACGTAAGGCTGCTGTTCCTCTCCTTCCCGGTCGTGAACGTCGTCTTCACCCTCCAGGCGCAGCACTTCACGGGGAAGGAAATCTTCACCATGGGCGGCCGGAAGGTCTTCATCAAGGCCCTGGACCCGAAGGCCTACCTCAGGGAAGGCGACGACACGAAGGGGGACGGCGGGCCGGGGAACGATGCCAAAGGCGGCCCGCCCAAGGGAAACCCCGCAAGGCCGGACTTCAAGCTTGTCCGCTGAAGCCGCGCGCCGCGCCCGCTCCAGACTTCCGGATACGCGCGGGCAGTCAGGGGGCGCGGCGCCCTGCGGCTTCCTGATTCATAAGCGTCGGTCCAACGCTGTCGTTTAGCCCCCCCGTTCTCAGACCCGCCGATGTCGATTATCGGCGGCCCGGCACATGAAACCTCCATGGGCACCATGGGCATCACGATATTTAGGGTGCCCAAGGCTTGCGACGCCCAAAAAACCTTTTCGTGATAACGGCCCTCCGGGCGCATCCGCCAGATTAAACAGCCAGGCGTCGCAGCTCTGCCCGTGACGCCCTGCCAGTCCGTTTTCGGGTCGGCTTTCACGCAAAACCTCCGGGCCCCGTCCGTCCTTAGGCCAAGCCGCCTCCCTGATTCCCGCCTCGCGCCGCCCCGATTTCCCTGCCTCCCAAACGCCTCCCAAGAGAGAGCGTCGCGAAACATAAAGTTCCCCGTTTCTCAATTCGGCTCTCAGTGGCTCTCAGGCGTTACGGCTTCAGTGCCCCCGAAGCCCATTACGCCTCCCTGGACGGCCCTGATGAGCCCAGGGGGGCGAGACCCGATGCCGCGCCACCGACCCGTAGCATGAGGAGCCTGTTGCATAAAGGGTTTTGGTGAAGGACATGACAATGAATGAGGTAGATAAGAGGTAGCCAATCCACAACAAATTGACTCGCGGCAACGCCGTCGCGATTTATGCAACAGGCTCCTAGACCGCCCTAGCCGTCAGCCGTCCTGTCAGCCCTGGACTCTCTCCCTCGCTCCCCCGCCCGTGTCGCCCCGCCGTCCCGCCAGTCTTCCTTCGTGCAGTTAGCGCCTCATCACCATCCCTTGATTCCACTGCAAAAACCCCCTCCCTCAGCTTCTGGCAGTCATTTGAGGGCCGAGTTCTGGTAAGGGTGCGCAGATGTGCTGTGGTTTAAGGCTTTAGCGTCAGGATGCCAATGCGATGGCCGCATCAAGTTCCGCTTCCCTGTCGAGGTGGAGTGTTTTTGCAGTCGAATCATCCCTTCAGACTCAGGAGAACGGAGGGGCTTCATGCCCTTCGGCCTGGACCGGACGCGTCAGCCTCGGCCAGCGGTGCCCGGGCGGATTTCGTCCGGTTCCTCCGGCAGTTCCGGGACCTGGAGTCCCGCCGCCGCGAACGGTTAGAGGTAATCGCCGAAATCATGATAACGGCACCACTTTCCCAGGAAAGACACGCCACCAACGGGACCCAGACGATCCCCCTTCGCGGAGCCGCAACATCATGCCCGATCCGAAGGCGGCAAAGTTTGCACGTTTCGAATCCCCGCCTTGCCGAAACCCGGCTGATACCCTGCCGGAAACCTCAAGCTCACCGCCCATCGCGGGTACCTTCGCAAGGAGTAAGCGAGGCTTTTCTGACCATTCGATGGCTTCCGGGACGTGTCAGATTTTCCTGAAGACTGTCCTCCCGGCTTCTCGGTCCCATCCGAAACTTCCCGGAATTATTTCTTAACTTCCCAGGTTTTCCCGAAGTTGGCCGGATTCCGTCCTGAATTTCCCGGGCTTTTCCCGAAACTTCCCTGACTTTTCTCTAAACTGCCCTGTCTCTTCAGGGACTCTCCCGAAACTTCCCTGAATTTCCTAAGAAGCTTCCCGATAGTTTTCCGAACTGCCGAACTGGATTTCCGGACGACTTGCCGAAAGCTTTGTGCTAGGTTTTCCGGAATCTTTAACATGGGCCAGCCGGAAGAATCGTCAGGTAATTTCCGCTCTCCTGCCCGGATAACCGGCGGAAGCGTCACGCAGGAATAAATCTGGCTCCGGTAAAAGCTTGCCAGAACGGTTGCCGGGAGCACGGGGCAATGGTTGCCGCAGGAATCCGGATGAGCCCCGGAAGCCCGCCGCTGAGGTAATGAGGTTTCCCCGAAGAGGTGAGGTTATGAGGTTTCCCCGAAGAGCCTGCGAGAAGCCCGATGGGCTTCCGGATTCAGAACGCCCTAATATGCGGAAACCCCGCGAACGGATTTCCCTGACGTACCCTTCTGACATTCTCTTCTCCTGCAAAATGCCGGGAAAAGCGCGAAAACGAAGAGACGGAACTCTTGTAGGGGCGGGGGCTGTCCGAGACTTATGAAGCGGCCAGAGCCGGACAGGACACCCCCGGCCGTCATAAATGACGGCCGGAGCGGTGTCGGATGTGGGAGGGACTGCTCGAAGAACTTATGGTAGGGCTGGTACTGCGACACAATCCGAATGGACGTGTCAGGCGGGAATCCATCGGAAAGCCCACCTCTCGGTGAAGGCTTCCTAAAACTCGCTTCAATCGGCCCGAGCGCCCGAAGGGCAAAGGCACCGCTCGCAATGCCGCCTCAAGCGCGGCAGAAAACGGTCTCTCTCCTAAGCCAGAGTCGCCTTAAATGCGTGGCCGGTTTTCAGGGGATCCTGAGGCGGGAATGTCCGGCGGCGGGTCCTCAAAAAACAAGCCGGAATCGCCTCGTAGGCTCCGGCCTTCAGGACAGGACTGATCGGCTGGACAGCCGCTTGTGGGGCCCCGACCGGCATGACCGACCGGGACGCGGAGTCTTGCCGCAGGCGGGGCGGCGTTTTCCACAATGGCGGCTTGGACCAATTAAGCCTTTATATCTCTTTGCCCTCCCGTTGTCAAGCATTTTTATCCCTGATCATAATTTTCGGGAAATTTCTTCCGCGATTATTTCTCCCGCGGCATCCTCCGGGAGCACGTCCAACTAATCGCTTTCACAGGATCTTATAAAATGAGGATTGCCAGGAATCCTTAACTCTCTTATTATCCCTTTGTTTTCACGGAAAGTTTCTTTATTTTTGTTGTTTTTCAGGATTCCACAGTTCCGATTTTCAGTGATTTCAATTCGTCAAACCAATATAAAAACCTTGGTTTTACCCTGCAAACTTTTGCGAAATTAAAAACAATCAGGTGTTTTTCGCCGATCCAGCCGACACCATACCGTCTTCCGCAAGATCTGTCTTCGCAACGGCCTTGCCCCGCTATACCTTGATGGGAACGCTCGTCACACGCCTATGGCGATAGCCACGGAACACTGGTCAATGCGCGAAATCGGCGGATTTTGCGGCGGTGTCGCGCCTGAACTTTTCCATGAAAGACCCGGGCTACACCGGCGCGAAAGGACCCGTCTTCGCTCAGCCATGAAACAAAGATTTTCCGGTTCATATACGCGAATATTATTACCTGAGACAGATGGCGACCTCGGGCGCTTCCAAGAGGGACGCGTGACCGATAGCCCTTTGCAGGGACAGGGGATCAACGAACGGGGTACCCGGCCGCTTCGAGGTGAGCAGCGTCACCCTAGCGGGAAAGCCAGTTTCGCAAACTGGGAGGGCGGGGCAGGCTCCCGGACACGGGGGTGCGGTGCCTCGTTTTCCCTGAACTTCGCCTGGAACTGAACCTGTTCCTGGACAGGATCCCGAATGCGAACCGTTTCGGCGGCATCCGACGACTCATCAGGTCAATTTGCGGGGAGTTCTCCGAAAATCCTGACCTGCGCGGACCCCCTGCCCGATCTGCCAATCCCTAAGCTGCACGGAACCCCTGACGTCTCGGGCGGTCCCTGAATCCTTGGGGATCCCCTTCCCGCCCAACGATCGCCAGGCCGCGAGGAGCGCCTGCCCGCTCGACCGATCTCCATGAAGTTGGGAACTCAATGCCGCCTCAGGCGAACCCTGAGATCCCGCCTAATCGCGGCCTGCGACATTTGGCTCCTTGTCTGGACCTCCTGTCATTGTCTGGACCTCCTGTCATTGTCAGGGCACCAGCGGAACCGGTAGCGGACCCCTGCGGCTGTCCCGTTCAGGGGAGAGAGTCCAGCGGACGGATCTTTCCGTCGATGAGCTCCAGAAAGCTCGTGCAGATCCGCCTTAAAAATTCGAAATCGTGGCTCACGACCAGGTACGGGAGCCCGAGTGTCTCCAAAATTCCCGTAAGCCTCTCTCTGGCGTTCCGGTCCAGGAAGTTCGTGGGCTCGTCCAGGATGAGCATCCGAGGATCCAGCGATATTGCGGTGCCTACAGCCACCAGGCGCTTCTCGCCGCCCGAGAGGTCATGGGTCACCCGCTCGCGGAAGCCATCCATGCCAAGGGTCCTCAAGACCTCTGTCACCTTCCGGTCGGCCTGTTCGGGGGAGGCGCCCAGGTTCAGCGGACCGAAGGCAATGTCATCGGAGACCGTGGGGCAGAACAGCTGGTCGTCCGCGTCCTGGAACACGAAGCCCAGCCGGTGGCGGGTCTCCCTGAAGTCCCGCTCCGAGAGCATCCTTCTCCCCAGAAGCGTCACCGTGCCGGATGAGGGTCTGATAAGTCCCATCACGAGCGACAGCAGCGTGGTCTTGCCCGCGCCGTTCCCGCCAACGAGCGCGACCCTGTCCCCCTCCCGGACCGTGAGGTCGAGCCCGTCCAGGACCGGGGGCCTGCCCTTCCAGGCGAAGGACACGCCCGCGAGCTCGATTAGCGGGGACGAGGTCATGCCCCGGCCGCTACCGCGGCCGAAAGCCCGAGCGCCATGGCCGCGAAAGCCAGATCCCGCGACCCGAACGCGAAACCCGTCCGGATCCAGAAGCGCCCCGTCCAGCCCCGGCAGAGCATAGCCGACCGGACCCGTTCGGCCCGCTCGATGCCGCGCACCAGAAGCATGCCGCAGAGGTTCGCGAAACTCTTCAGCGTATGGAGGCTCGCCTTCGCCGAAAAACCCCTCACCTTCATGGCGTTCCGGAGCCTCCTGTACTCCTGTCCCACCACGGAAACGTAGCGGGCGGTCATGAGAGTCATCGCCACGGCCTTCTCCGGCGCCCCCAGCGCCCGTGCCGCCGCCAGGAGCTCCAATGCCGACGACGCGCGGGTGAGCGACAGGGCTCCCGCAGTGATCCCTATGGCTTTGACCGTCAAAAGGAGCGAAAGCGCGAGGCCCTCGCGCGTGACCGTTAGCCCCAGTAATCTCCCGACCTGTACCCCTTGTACCGAAAACGAGAAAGGCAACATGAGCCACACGAAGATCAGAAAGCCGTTCACGCCAAGGAGCCTTTTCAGAAAGACCGGATCGCCAGTGGCTCCCGATGCCGCCGCGAACAGGGCCGATCCCGCGAGTCCCAGGAGCGCTGCCTCCAGAGTCGGCGCCAGCGCCAGCTCGATCGACCACAGGACCAGCACCATGAGCTTCAGCCGCGGATCCGCCTCCCCCAGGAGTCCCGCATTCCTCTCCCCGTGATGCAAGGCCATGCCCCCTTATCCCGAAAAGCCGCGCAGTCCGGCCGCCTCCACCCTCCGCGCCGGGCTTCCGGCGCACGGTGCCGAAGCCAGATGTCCGAAATCGGCATCTCCGGCACCGGACAATAGCGAGGCTTCCGAATACCCGGGAGCGGCTCATGCGCCCGGAAGCGCTTCACACCCTGTCCCCGAAGCCACGATCAGACTGCTCGTCAAGGCAACGGCAACCTGCCAGCCAGTTAAGCCAACGGCAACCTGCACGTTAACTCGACGGCGGCCTTCCCGCGAAGCCAAGGACGGCCAACCGGCAAAGCCGAGATTAGCCTTTAGGAAACGAGCCTCGCCCTAACGGAAAGCCACTATCCTACTTCACACCGCCATGAAATGCCAGAGCCTCTTCACGTCGTTGCAAGAAAGGCGGATGAGCCACGTATCCGAAGCATCGGACCCAATGTCATGCCGTTTCGGTAAAATCCTCTCAAAGGGACCGGTCCGGGCGCACCGGACATTCCGGGCGGCAGACGTCGGACCCGGGCTCATCGACCTTTCCGGGAGACAGCCGCCAGGTGGTTCCAGGCCTCGGAGCCTGTTGCATAAATCACGACGGCATTGCCGCGAGTCAATTACTTGTGGATTGGTTACCTCTCATCTACCGCATTCAATGTCATGCCCTTCCCCAAAACCCTTTATGCAACAGGCTCCTAGGCCTGGGCCTGGACCTTGACCTCTATGGTTTGAGGCACATGGCTTTCTCAGGCCCCGTCCGACCGCGTGTTTCCGGACGGGGCCCTCTCTGCCGCCAAAGCCGCAGGACTGCCCTTGACGAGCCGGACATCCGGGAGGCAGGATTTCCGTATCGTCCGGCGGGGTATCGGGGCCTGCCCCGACACATCCTGACACTGGGGCCGGACGCCAGTCGAGCGGGGATCGCGGGGTCACCGAAAAAGGCTCAAGGCGTCCGGGCCCGCAACGTTGAGTAGAGTTGGCATGGGCGAGCTTCTCGCCAACGGCGTCATGGGCTCATCGCCCAGGAAGTCGAATCCGGAGCCTCTGGACCAGGGGGGGAAGCTCTCGCGCTCGACCTTGTGCATGATAGAGTCCGACATCCCCACCCCAGGAGAGTCCCCGCGCCTTGGCGGCCGGCGGCGCGTATTGCTGCGCTCAAGCCGCCTTCTGACGGCGGCATTGTTGGCCTCAGCTCATCGGCGTTGTTACGGCCCGCCTCCGTGCGGCCCCCTGACCCCGCATCGCAAGCCCTACGCGGCGGCCCGGGCCCTCCATGCCGTCGGCATGCCCGGAACTTGGCCTCGGCTGCGACCGGCGCTCCGGTTTACCCCGAGGAGGCTAAGACGGAGGCTGAGGATGCGTTCCTGGACAACGGGGCTGTCACGGCTCCTCGGAAAGGCTTGGCCAGAAACGCATCCCGGTCCCCGCCATCGGGCGCCTCCGAAAACCTTCCGGCGTCCCGCAGAGCTCGTTCAATCCGTACAGGGATATGCCCGGCTAGAACCTCTCTTTCTGCGTTAGCTCAGTTGCCCTCAATGACTTCAGCTTGCTCACGGGAGAGTCAGGGGCTCCACCTTGGAGACCGATGTCAACAACTCAAGAGGAACCGAGTCTGGCAAGCAACTGATATCATTGATAAAAATATCTAAGAAACAGTCGATTTCTGCCTTAAGTTGTTGACATCGGTATCCTTTCGCGGGGCAGGCTGGCGCACCTGCTCCGGTCGCCCGGTAATGCCGCCCCGCGCAGCCTGGCCGAACCCTCTCGCCGGGTCCGGTCATGCCCCCCGCCCGGAGCTTGGACAGTCCGCGTGGTGCTTGGCGTCCGGCTTGTGCGCCCTGAGACGGATGCCCTTTCCGGCAGGTCCCCCCCGACAGCCCTATGCCACATGCCCGGAACTCCGGAAGTCCACGCCGTAGATCCGGAGTGGATCCGCAGTCGCGCCCAGGAAATCAAGTCAGCCGGTTTACACCCGTCCGCCGGGAAGGGTACACTTGAGGCTCTGTCTTCTTAATATAATATTCCCCTGAAATTCTCCCCGAGGGCACTGCGGCCACAACCCGCAACCGGAAACGCAACAACCCGTGAACGGATACTTTTCGAGCAATTAATCTTTCATGGCTATAGACATGACGGGGGCTAACTCTGACTCTAAATCCAAATGGAAAGTTGTGTCTGTCTTGCAAGCAAAACATGTCCAAGCTGGGCGATTATCACCTTGTAGCCGTCATGTTTATGAGGGTGGTGAGGCATATTTCCCCCGTCATATCTATAGCCATGTAATCTTAACCTGATTTTAATCAAAACAGACTTCTAGAAAATTGTGACAACTCTAGGTGTCAATTTCTGGACATTCTTAGAGAGCAGTAACACTTCGTTTGCAAATCATTTTCCATTGCAACCAAAGCCGCCTCTCTCTGGCCGGTATTGGACCCGCTAAACCAGCAAGAGCGATTCCCGCCCCGGGACCTCGCCTTATCACGCTCCGATCAAACGATACTTCTGCAAATGGCTGTTAGGCTTATCGGGGATGGTCATTTCGATCAACCCGGCGTCCAGGGCCGGAGCCAAATACCGATGACGGAACGACTTCCTGTCGGTTAGGTCCAGAACCTCCATAATCTCCCGCCCTGACATTTCGCCGGTGAGCGTTTCGAGTAGCCGTTTCACTTGGGGGCTGACTTGTGGGGCGACTTGGGGGCTGACAACGCTTTTCAAGGCCTCAAGGATCATGGTCAGCATGAACTCGACGAAGGGAGCCGAGTCGCCCGCTTTAGTGGCCTCGATCAGAGCGTTGTAGTATTCCTCTTGATGGAGGTGGACGATGTTTTCCACCGGGACGCTGGCGAAGCGAGGGTTCCAGCGGCATAGAATCAAGGTCTGCCACAAGCGCCCCAAACGGCCGTTGCCGTCGCTGAAGGGGTGGATGAATTCAAATTCATAATGGAAGACTGAACCGGCCACCAGTGGGTGTAACTCGGTGCGGGCCAGCCAGTTCAAAAGATCGCCCATCAAGAGGGGCACGCGTTTTGCAGGTGGGGCCATATGCAAGACTTGCGAACCGGCGATGACCCCGACCCCGGATCGGCGGTAGCGCCCGGCATCGTCGATGAGGCCGGCCATCAGAATGCCGTGGGCCTTAAGCAAATCCACCTCATCGTGGGGCGTCCATTTTTCAAAAATGTCGTAAGCGGCGATGGCGTTGCGAACTTCTTGAATTTCACGAAGGGGAGCGACAACGCGCTTTCCTTCCAGAATGGCGGTGATGGTTACCTCGTCCAGGGCGTTGCCTTCAATGGCCAGGGTACCCTTGATGCTCCGCACTTGACTGACGCGGCGCAGACGCAAATCGAGGGCGCTCTCGCCCCTGACGGCCAGGCGATCCGCCTTCACGCTGATGTCTGTCGCCAGCCTCAGAATGGCCGGGGTGATGGTGATAGGCGGTTCATATGATTGCTTGTTTGACAATTATTCCGCGCTCCAACGCGTTTCCGGAGTCCATTTGAGCGCGAGCCGCCGCTACCCGCCACCTCATGGGCTCACTCCCCGGGCGAAAAAATTTTGCGCTCCTGAATCGTTAAGGTCTCCCACCCTTTGACGTTGCGGCGGGGATTGCTGCACATAAGCAGGAACAGGGCGTCCGGGTCGCGCCAGCCCGGTCGAGTTCGCGAGCGGTCAGGCCGAAGCGCGTACGTGGGGTCATCGCGCGCCCGCACTGCCGCCGACATTGTTCCAAACCCTTGCGGTGGCGTATTTCTATCGCGCGGCGGTCGATCATGGCGTTCCTCCAACAAGCCTTTTTCGTATACATTCACGGGTGCGGGCTTGCGAGTCACCGCCGGATACCCGACGAGATCCGGCCAGACGCCTGCCCGGCGTGATCACGCGCCCCCCGCGAACAGTGACTGGCCCCGACAGACTCCTTGACGCATCCTTGCCACCCTGACACTGAAGCAACCCCAGCCCGTCTTCCTTCCCATAAACCTGCCCGCTCCCTCCGGGGGGGCGCATTGCCGCCCTGCCTTGAATCCCCGCATGCCGACCCCGCCTCGAACGGACACCTGACTGTAAACGTTCAGTGGGGGAGTCGCCCTGCCATCGGCCTGGCGATTTCCTCCCGGTGACTTCGGCGGGCCGCCTTGCGGCCCGCCGGCCTTTCCCCCAATGCGCACCCTTGCCAGCCCCGGGCGGTTTGGCCGGTGCCCAGCGAACGGAGATACCGCTGCCCCCCCGTGAACAGATACGATATCAATGTCATCAACTTAAGGGAAGCATTGTTTGCTGACCTGTTGATATCTTTAGTTCTAATTTTGGTGGTGCTATCTTCTTCCGCCGTAAGTTATTGACATTGCTTTTGAGACCTGGCCCGCCCATTGTCAGGAGGCGCGGCTTCACCCATGCTGGACGGAAGCTTCCGTCCTTCGAAAAGCGCCTCGGGAACATGATTTATCCGATTTCTGGACAGCCTCTTGACCCAAGAGACCGGGGGCGGCAACGGCTGAGCCCGCGCCCGGAGGAAGCCACGGCCGCCGACCGAAACGATGGCCTCGTGTACCGGGCGGAGAACGAGGAAATGGCCCGGTTTGCCGGGGGCAACGCGGTTCGTTCCCTCTATGCCGCCGGGGTCAACGAGCCTAATGCCCCGCCGGTTTTCGGAGCAGACATCGAATGCCCCGGGAACCATTCTCGCGCAACTCATGGCGTTCATGGCTTCCTTGCCCATCGTGGACTCTTACGTCCCCGCCATAACATGGTTGCCTGAGGAAACCTGGCGGAAACCCCCGACGATGCGGCATGACAACGGAAAGCCGCAGACCCGGTCCCGGCCACCGCCGTCGGAGAGAGCTGCCCGCCCGAAAGCCGCAGGCGATCTGCCTGGACCCCGGAATGTCCAGGGGAGAATCGCGATCTCTTCTCGGACGGCCTCGTAGCATCGCCCGACATGGAGCGAGTCAGTGGATGACGATGGTGTCTGGCAACAATCCGGAGGAGTTCCATAGCCGCCTCGCTTCGAGGTGTGCCGCGCGTAGGGCCGGGCAGGCAGACGGCCTCACGGCCGCCTCCGGCGCTCGGTCCCTGCGCCATTCTCGGAAGGTGTTGCCCGAGAACGCTTTCCGGTAGCCAGGACGCGAAAAAGGCCGCACCCCGGAATGATCAGTTCCGGAACGCGGCCTTCTTGGCCTTTCGGCATATGTGGTACCCTTCGCGGCTTGCCTGAGGGAAGCCGAAACCGGGCTCCTATGACAGGGGCGGCGAAGGGGGGGTTTGCGACAAGTTACGCGGAATGGGGCGGTCGTCCCGTATCCGGGCTTGGATCTTTCGAAGACATCGGCCTCATTGCCGCGAGCGGACAGGAGGATATCGCCCTCAGAGCCCCCTGTCAAGTTTTTTTTTCCGCGAAACCCTTACGCAGCGCCGAAATTGCGCTGGCTTGCCCGGAAGTCTGAACCTTTTAAGTCCCTATCAGGCTCTCACTCCCAGATCAGCGGTCATCTTCAGGGCACTTCACTCCTCCGACCGGTTCTCTCCTCTTCCAATCTCTTCCCTCCTCTTCCCTCCTCTTCCCTCCTCTCCCCTCCTCTCCTCTCCCCTCCTCTCCCCTCCTCTTCCCCCCTCTTCCCCCTCTTCCCTCCTCCTCCTCCTCCTCCTCCCTCCTCCTCCCTCCTCTTCCCTCCTCTTCCCTCCTCTTCC
>JAISFS010000297.1 GCA_031263485.1 Deltaproteobacteria bacterium
GGAAGGCGCAGGCCTGGGTCACAGCTCTGGAAACTTGACAGTTAATCTTAGGCATAACTCGGCAGGTCGCACCTCCTCTGCCTGGCATTTATAGGAAACAGCAACATGTAACTATATCGCATATTAGCTAACTTAGCTTGTTTGATACATGCGACATCATAGAGTTTTCCAACTACGGCCAGGCACCAGGCTACCCTACAGACTAACCCGGCCGCCCCTCACGGAGCCCTGCTGCTCCGCAGGAGTCACGGGCGGCCTTTCGTAGAGTCTCCTTTCAGCTCCATAGGAGTTAGGAGTCCAGGGCGGCCCTTCGCGGAGCCCCCCCCCCAGCTCCATAGGATTTAGGAGTCCAGGGCGGCCCTTCACGGAGTCCCCCCTCAGCTCCGTGGGAGCTAGGAGACCAGGGCGGCCCTCCGCGGAGCCCTGCTACCCCGCAGGAGTCCAGAGGGGCTCCTCACGGAGCCCTGCAACCCTGCAGGAGCAGGCTCCCCCCCGCAAAATCCACTGCAACTCCAAGGAATTCCGGGCAACCCCACAGGGAACACCCGCTCCCCGCAGAAGGCATGGCCGCGCCCAACCCGGAGGCCCCGCCTGCCCCAAGCTTATGCTGTCGTGTCAGGCAAGCTCGCTCATCAATTCTCGGGCACACTCCGCCAGTCCGCCAGTTCGGCTGTCGGCCTCTCCCGCCCTCAGGCTTCGCCTAAGCTGGACATCCCTTTCAGTCAACCCCGCCGGTCCTGTCACCAGCCCCAGGCCAGCATGGCTCCCGAGCCTTTATTAGAACGCAATTTTTTTTGCAAACATATCGATAAAGCTCAGAACAGCTGAAACGACACGTACAATCAATCGATTATCCCACTTTCCCCGGCCTGTCACAGTCGCGGACCTGGCTTCCTCAGAACCAAGGAGGAGAAGTTTCGGGAGCTTTTCGGCACGCAACTGTAGCGGAAAGTCCATGGATCTCCCGGCCAAACTCGCGCGTCCCGGACTTTCCGAGCCCTGCCGACCACCCAGGGGCCGTGCTGCACGTCCTGAGCCTCCCCGCCCACGTTCAAGCATCTCCCTGACCCGTGGTGCCGGCCTTTGCCAAGGAGCAGGCCGTGCCGAAGCCCCTTCTCACGCCTCCGGTATCGGGCTGACCAGGGAACCAGGACTGTCCCAGCCCGTCGCGGAGGACAATCCGCCGAGCTCCTTGCTCCTGCCGTGCCCAGAAACTCATTTAAGCCCGCGACGCCCCGGCTTCGTCCCGCCCCCTGGCTCAACCGGCCGAAGTTCTCGGGAATCCCTGTTCCGCTCTGGGGGTGGCACGAACTGGACCCGTGCTGACGTACTCTTCCGCCTTCAGGCTCTTCCGCCTCTCCCCCAGATTCATCAGTCCGCTCAGCTCGCGGCCCCGTCCTTAACCACGCTTGGCCCTGAGCCCAACTCTCTCCAGTCCCGAAAGCCCGGCCCGCCCGCAACCCAAGAAAGCTACACATCCAGGCCTCACAAACGACACTGGGTATCCGCCACTAATCCGTCAACGTTCGTCCAGGCCCTCTGCCTGGGCAGGCTCAAGTCCACGACCGCCCGCCAGCATCAGCCTGCCTCGTGACTGATGCCTGCGAGCTTCTCATCACCCGGCCAGCTCCGACCCCTGGCCTTTACTCCTCCTGCGAAGATGTGACTTAAGACATTCAATGCAGTCTCCTTTAACTTAGCAGCGCCTTGCTAAACCACTTTGGCGTGTCGATGACCCATCCCGAACTTGCCTGAATCATCCAGACCGAGACTGGACCCTACAAGACCTGCGTCCCGTCCCACCTGAACTCCCTCATCCGCCCCATGAACTCCCTCATCCTCTCCACACAGTCCTGCCTCACTACATTTTCTAACTCCCTCCGGCCCTCCTGATCTGCCTCCCTCACCCCCAACGCATACCTGCCTCAGCCCCTCCAGGACCTGTCTCCACCCCTTCGGCCGCCTCCTTCCCAGCCTCTGACCGTCCCTCCGGCCCTCCTGATCTGCCTCCCTCACCCCCAACGCATACCTGCCTCAGCCCCTCCAGGACCTGTCTCCACCCATTCGGCCGCCTCCTTCCCAGCCTCTGACCTTCCCTCCGGCCCTCCTGATCTGCCTCCCTCACCCTCAACGCATACCTGCCTCATACAAAAAACAGGATAAAGATGCACGATATGATCTGGCACACATACCTGACAACCACATTATTTGTGGCTTTCATGCATTTTTAATCCATAATCGGTATCAGCCCCTCCAGGACCTGTCTCCCGCCCCTTCGGCTGCCTCCTTCCCAGCCTCTGACCTTCCCTCCGGCCCTCCTGATCTGCCTCCCTCACCCTCAACGCATACCTGCCTCAGGCCCACAGGACCTGCCTCCCGCCCACCGTGAACTCCCTCCTCCCCCACATCGTCCTGCTTCCGGCACTCCCGAACCTTCCTCCGGCCCTCCAGGACCTGTCTCCCGCCCCACCTTGACCTGCCTACCTTCCCCAGACCGCCTTCGTCACCTCCAGGACCTGCCTCCGGCCCTCCAGCTGCCACCCTGCCAAGTCTCAGGCCCTTTGACGGTCCCACCACTTGCTCTTGGGCTCCCGATAAGACCACAATCCCCTATGCCGGTCTCACAGACTTTCCCGGACTCCATTGGCACGATAATTCCTTCATAATGACGTATTTCCCCTTCCGCACCAGCCTCGTCTCGGAACCTGTCTCGTGAAGGCCAGGACACTGTCGCCTGGCGCTGGCCAGGATCTCCTGGCGAATGCCCGGACTCGGTGCGGCATCCGCTCGATCCAGGCAGCCGAACGCTGACCGTGCCGCCAGCAATTCAGCGGGCTCCCCGGAAACAAAATCACGGCTTATTTTTGCAAATCTCTCTTGCTATTCACTCCCGAGGCGACTAGAATCTCCAAAGAATCAATCCCTCAGCATTCTTGAGTTTCATGGCCACAGATAACTCCTTCATAATTCAGTCTTTTTTCGAATCACCTAATCTTGAAACCTAATCTCACGAAGGACAGGCCGCCGCTGTATCTCACGAAGGACAGGCCGCCGACTTCTGGCGCTGACCAGGACTTCCCGGGCGAAGATCCGGCCCCCCCTCCCTGGGGAAGACCTGGAGCCAGGGCGGCCTTCACTCTTTCCGGGGCCCCCCATAGCCCACATCCCCCTGTCCCCCGACCCTCCAGCGTCCTCTCTGGAAAATAAAATTTCGGAAGCTCCAAAAAAACTCTTGCGCCCGACTTCAGTCGAGCCTATAATTCAGCTCATCCATTTCTTTTCTTCCTTGATCTCAGTCAATGCCTTAATTTTTTGTATCTTCTCGGCCTGAATTCTCAGCCTCTCAAGATCTGCCTCATCACAAAGACATAGCCTCGCGAAGGCCAGGAGACCATCTCCTGGCTGTGCCCAGAAGCGGGGGCCGGCCTCAGCCTCCGCCAGATCGCGGCATCCGGTCCAGCATTCACCGTGCCTGCCCAGCGGCTTTCCCCCCCCTGCCGAAAAGTGCCGCTGGCAGCCGCTCAAGGCCATTTCCTGATTTCACGCCCAGATCCCGCTTCAGTATCTGCGGGGGACGGGCTGCCGCCCAGCGCGCCCTTTCCCTGCTCATCCGCCTCCGTTCACTGCTGCGATGTTCCACGGCCCGAGACAGGAAGCTCCCCGCGCCCTCTTCTGAGGAGAGCTCCCGCGCCTGCTGCCCCGGAAGAACCTTTCGCCCAATTGCCTATGGAGCCCTTTTGACCCCTTGCCAAAGGAGTTCCCGTGTCCACTCTCAGAAGCACGCCTCGGGCCCGATGGCCAGGAAGCCCCCCCGGCCCGTGCCCCGGATGCTCCCACCGCCCGTTTCAGCGGGAGCCCCCCGGCCCGTGCCAGGAAGCTCCCGTAGCCCGTTTCAGCGGGAGCCCCCCGGCCCGTGCCAGGACGCTCCCCCGTAGCCCTTTTCCACGGGAGCCCCCCCGGCCCGTGCCCCGGAAGCTCCCAGCGCACGTTTCCACGGGAGCTCACCTCGGCCCAGTCCACGGGAAGCTCCCCGCGCCCGTAACTCCGGGAGCGTCCCTCGCCACATTGACGCAGGATCACCCCTGGCCCCCTGCCTGGGGAGCTCCCGCTTCCGCATCCACGGGAGCCCACTTAGACCCTTTTCCGGGAAGCTCCCCATGACCACTGCCCGGGCAGCTCCCCGCGCCATTTCCTCGGGAGCCACCCCCCGGCCCAGACACGGGAAGGCCCTCTCCGCACTTTCCCCCGGAAACTCCCCCTGGCCCGGCCAGCCCCCGGCCCAGGCGCCGGGAGTCCCCAAAGCACTTTATCACAATCACAGGAAGCTCCCCCTGGCCCGGGAATCCCCCCGCCCTGTCGCGGGAAGACACGCCCGCAGAGCTTGCCCCCTTCCCTCACGGCAGGGGCTCCAGGACCGGCCTCCTTCCGTCCTTCTTACCGAAGAGCCGCTTCAACGCGCATGAAACTCCAGGCCCCCCTTCACCCGGGCGCCTGTGCCGGCGACGGCTTTCTCTCTGCCGGGCTGCCGGCCCGACCCTGCCGCAAGGCAGGCTTCTTTCACTCCCCCAACGACACACACTCCAGACCATAGATCTCTCTGTCCAACACTCTCACTCCTTAGGCCAGGCTTCACCACTCCACCCTCCAACGTCTCCGGAGGACGTTCGCGCCCTCCTGACGTCCGCCCCAGCCGCCCGCGCGGCTCCGGCCGACAAGACCCCTGACGCGACTGAACCGTCCCCACCTCCCCCGGCAGGGACGGCACCGCGTCCCTCGTGCCAGCCCTCACCGCGCCTTTCCGAGGCGCACGAACGGGCTACCACTGCCCGCCCCAGGCGGGAAGGGGAGACTCCGACTCGTCCGGCCCCAGGTCGGGAAGATGATGCACCGACTCGTCCTGCCTCAAGTTGAAAGGAAAGGTGCTGACTCGTCCGGCCCAGGCAGGAAGGGGTGGTGCCTACTCGTCCGGCCCAGGCGTGCAGACAGGGCGTAGCCTTGTCCAGCTCAGGCTGGAAGAGAAGGTGCCGACTCGTTCGTCCCAGGTGGTAAGGGAAGGCGATGCCTTGTCCGGCCCAGGCGAGAAGGGAAGGCGCAGCCCTGTCCGGCCCAGGCTGGAAGGTGGGGTGCCGACTCGTCAGGCCCCGGGCGTGCAGACAGGGCGCAGCCCTGTCCGGACCCAGGCTGGAGGGAGAGGTGCCGACTCGTCGGCCGCAGGCGGGCAGACAGGGCGTAGCCTTGTCCGGCCCCAGGGGGGATAAGGAAAGGGAGGCGTTGCCTCGTAAGGCCACGGGCTGGCTTGCAGGGCAGACATCTGTACCCAGTCCGGCCCAAGGCGGGAAGGGGAGAAGCAACCTCGTCCTGACCCCGAGTCAGTAAGGGAGGCGTCTGTCCCCAGTCCAGGCACGGGCCCCACGGCAGCCGGCGCCTCTCCCTTCCAGCCAAAACCTCCCAGCCTGCGGCGCACGATGTCCACGACCGCCCCCAGGTTTATGTCCAGCGGTGCATCGGCACCCCCTCAGACACAACAAGGGATCGCGGTCCCTGCCGAGACCTCCCCCGCAATCCCCCAGCATCCTTGAAAAATCCCAGGAGGATTCCTAGATGCCTGAAAAAGGCTCTTTCTTAGAAAGCCTTAAAACGAACCGGGGCCCTGTCCTCATGAATGACTTCGCGCGGCGGTTTCGCAGCGGGTCAGCCTTCTGCCACGACGGAAGAACCCCTTTCGAGCGCAAGCTGGGTGAGGGGTTCGTCTCGTCCGCAATGCTGGGCGAGCTCTGCTTCAAAAGTCTTTCCCAGCCCTTCGAGGGGGACTCCCCCTCCGTGGCCGACGCCAGGCTGAACCTGGGAACGGCTATGGAATACGCGGAGCTGCCCGGGGTGTCCGAGATGGCACTCCTGATACAGCAGAGGCTTCCCGACCAGCTCCGCAGCTTGGATCTCGACGACACGCTCGAGGACAAACTGATTTCCGGCTACAGGCCGGGAGAGCGCCTGGACCAGGACGCCGACGTCATGGAAGAGAAGTGCCGGCTCGCCAGGCTGCGCCTCCTCACTTCCGTCGGCGTCTTCAGCTGGCCCGTGAGCTTCGACCCCGCGGAGCTCACCGACACGATCCGCGATATGCCCTACCTCCCGGCGTACGGAGACGAGATGGTCTACGCGCTCTCGGCAGGCGCCGTGGAGCTCCTGGCCGATCCGCGGAAGACCCCAGAGGCCGACAAGCTCCTCAAGAGGATTTACAGTCTCCTGGACTACCCCGGCCTGAATCTCGTCGCCCCTGCCTTCGTCGCCTTCGCCGGTCGAGTGCGCCACGACGTCTTCCCGGAGTACGGGCCCGCCGGGGAGCTCGGCCTCCGCCACAGCTTCCGCAAGGGCCAGGGCCAGGCGGGGGCCCTCGTGAACGCCCTGAGCCTGGTCTCCCGCCTCCACGACCCCTCCCACGCGGCCTTCCTCGTGTCCTTCATGGAGGAGAGGTTCCTCCAGGACCGCCTCCCCCTCTCGATCCTGGAAACCGCCGACGAGTTCCTCCAGGACTCCCTCAAGGCTTCCAAGGTCTCCCAGGAGTTCGTGTTCTTCTGGGAGATGGCGAAAATAAGCTTCAGGGCCATCTCCGGGGCCGGGGAACGGGACGTCCCCCTGAACATCCTGGAGGCCACGGAGGAGTTCCTGGGCGGACTGCCGTCCGCCGGCACGGTTCCGGGGGCCTGTTCCATGCCGGTCGCCTTCGCCCAGGTCCCGGAGTCCATCGGGACGTGCCTCGCTCTCCTGGACGCCGGCTACGCGGAAAGGGTCGTCGCCCTCGGGGCCCTCGCCCCCGAGAAGGGCTTCCCCCCCGAGTCCTTCCTGGCCATCGTCGGGGCCTTCCTGAACACCCACCCCGCCGGGGGACAGGAGGCCATCATGCACGCGTCCGCCTCGGGGAAGCTGGGCAGCGGCGCGGTCCTGCCCCTGGCCCTGTCGGCTTCGGCCACCGTCCCTTCCGACAGCGCCTCGATGCTCGCCTCGTTAGATGGGCACGAGACCCTGGCACGCAACGCCGCAGGGACTTCGGGTGCGCCCGCAACTTTTGCCCAGCGCCTGGCAGGGGAGCTCGTCAAGGTCGAGTTCGCCTCGAAGACCAAGGAGGACCCTTCCGACGACTTCATGGAGCTCGTCAAGCTCTGCCCGGACTGTCCCGGCAGGGAGGAGCTCTGGCTTTACGGCCACGTGTTCGCGGCCTGCCTGATCGCGGCCGCCTGGGGCCCCGCCGGCCGCAGGGCGAGGGAGACCCCCGGCTGGCTCCCTGTGCCGTACGACGTCATCCTCAGGATCCTGAGGAATATCCCGCTGCCGCTCGCCCGGGACCTGCGGTTCCGCCAGGAAATCGCGCCCAATGCCGCCTGCGCCGCGACGGCCGGGGAGACCCTGAGGATTCATGGCCAGAAGCGGGCGGACTGGGAAGAGGCGAGAGTCCGCTTCCCCAAGCCCTCAGGCATCACGGACGGGGGGGCCCTTGCGGCGGCCCTGGCCGACGAGCTCTCGGGCTTCTCCGGGATCCCCCAGGTCAACGGGGTCATGGCGCTGCACCTTGCCAGGAGCCTCTCCATGGAGCCCCCGGGGAGCGTGAAGGAGCTCCTGCCACGGTTGCGGGCGGCCGAGAAGTGCCTCACGGGGCTTCTTCCGAAGAACATACGCTCCACGCTCGTGCAAGCCGTCGCCGCGTCCATGGGTCTCGTGGGTTACGAGCTGGAGACGGGGGGCTTCATCCAGAAGCACCAGCTCTTCCTGCCCGTGCCGGACCCCCCCGGGGACGGCTACGGGGGCAAGCCCAGGGTGGCCGCCCTCGACATCACCGCACCGCTCCCCTCCCAGCTGGCCGTGTTCGGGGACTCGTACCTCCCAATCCTGGACACCGCCCCCCGGGTCCCCACCGCCGAGGAGGCCGTGGCGACCTTGGAGGCACAGGAGGCCGCAAAGGCCCAGAACGCCGCTGAGTCCGTGGCGGCCGTGGAGACCCAGACGCCTGCAGAGGCCGTGGCGACCTTGGAGGCACAGGAGGCCGCGGAGGACCAGAAGGCCGCGGAGGGCCAGAAGGCCGCGGAGGGCCAGTAGGCCGCGGAGGGCCAGGAGGCTGCGGAGGACCAGAAGGCCGCGGAGGGCCAGAAGGCCGCGGAGGGCCAGAAGGCCGCGGAGGGCCAGGTGACTGCGGAGGGCAGGGAGGCACCCCCGGAGGCCGAGACGGACATGGACGGGCCCGACACCGGCAGCCCCGGGGCCGACTCCGCAGGGGCATCGAACAAGGACGGAGACGCCCCCCCTCCGGAGATCACTGTTTCCTGATGATCCCGCCAACTGCGCGAAGGCCCGGGCGCGAGCCGGGGCATCCCGCCTCTTGTCACCGTCACCCAGCAATAGTCCGGTGCCGCACGGCGCCGAGAAGAAAGGACCCGCATGACCTCTTATTCAATTGGCTCGCCCGAGCGGGCTTACGCGCCCGCACAGGACCTCGGCACCTTAGTCAGTGATGCCTCCATCGCCTTGGATGTCCTCAAGGCTCTCCTCACCAACAAGGGATCCGTGATGGAGAGGGCCACCCTGGAAGCCCTCGCAGCCCTCGTCGACAACGCCAGGAACCTCAAGGTGCCCTCCTCCGGGGAGGACGGAAGCTAGGGGCCTGGCCCGCCGGCGTCAGGCCTGCGGGTTGCGCCAAAAGCCGGCGGGGCGGGCCGGGCGGCCCGCCCCGTTATCACTGGACACGTGCCCGCCACCGCAGACTGCAGTTCCCCGGGAGGAAACGACTCATGCACCGCCTCAATCGCCACCCGTCCGACCAGAGAATCCGGAGCCCCCCCCCGGCCGGCGGCACCTCCACGGCTCCGCCCGACAGGATCCGGGGATGCCCGGACCGCCCCGGATGCCGTCTGGTTCCTCACCCCCCGGCTCCGTGCCCATGACGGCCAGTGCCGCCGCGGCCCTCGCCAACCCTTCGCCTCGAGTCCCAGGAGGCTCCCCCCCTCCTGAGAAAACGGCAACCGGTGGGCCGTCCCGCAGGCAGGAAGCCACGGGCGCGAGCACTGGCTTCTCGCCTTCATTTCCGCTGACGCGAGTCCCGCGCCCACCGTCTTCATTTCCGCAGACGCGAGCCGAGCCGGCCCACCTTCTTCGCTGCCGACGTAAGCCGCGCCGGCCCGCCTCCATCCTCGCTGACCAGGGTCCCTCGCCGCACCGTGCCGGGACCCGGAAGGAAACGACCCATGAACTTCTACAAATGCCCATCCCCGGAAAGCAAGACTCCGGAGCCCCCCCCGGCCGACAGAGCCGCCCCGACTCCTCCGGCCTCCCTCGCCTCCATTACCAGGGATGCCAGGGCCGCTCTGGAAACCCTCAGTATGCTCCTCCCAAACACCGGGTCCTTGATGGCCAGGGCCTCCCAGGACGCCATCAAAGCCCTCGTCCTTCACCTCGAGTCCCTGAAGCTGCCCGCCTCCTGAGAGGGTCGCGAGCCGGGGGGCGGTCACGCAGGTGGCATGCCCCGGACGCGAGACCGGTCGACCCGTAAGTGTCCGCCCCGAAAAGCCCCGCCCAGGCCCGCCTCACGGAACGCGACTCCGCCGCCGTCCCCTGCCGGGACGGGAGAGGAAACGACTCATGGCCTCATATATCGACCACCGTTCCGACAAGGAGATTCCGGAGACCGCTCCGGACGGCGGGGACGCCAGCGTACCCGCCGCCATGACCCCCTCCGCCTTTCCCGACGTCTTAATAAGAGATGCCAAGGCCGCCCTGTCAGCCCTCGAGATTCTCCTCCCCGACTCCTGGTCCCCGTTGAGCTGGGCCGCCATGGAAACCTTCCTCTCTCTAATCCGCTGCATCGAGGCACAGAGGCCCGGCACCTGCCGGGCACCCGGCGTCCTGGGGTCCCCCCCTTTCGGAACCCGTGAGTCCCCGTGGTTCGTCTCCGGTCGGGAGCCCGGCGTCCCGGGGTCCCCCCCTTTCGGAACCCGTGAGTCCCCGCTGCCCGGCTCCGGCCGGGAGCCCGGCGTCCCGGGGCCCCCCCCTTTCGGAACCCGTGAGGAGCCGGGGTCCGGCTCCGTCCGGGAGCCCGGCGTCTCGGGCCCCCCCCCTCCCGGGCTCCTGGCTCCCAAGATTGAAAAAGCCATCCTGGAACACCTCGCGAAAAATCCCCTGGACATTGCTGCTCTCAGGCAGGCTGACGGCACGTACAGGGCCGGGCCCGGCGGAGCGGCAGACTCGCCTGGCGAGTCCAGCCTGAAGTCGAGGCTGCTCTCCGAACTGGAAAAGAGGCTGTCCGACGACAGCAGGCGCGTGAAGGCGCTGATCAGGCTCAGAGCCCAGGTGATGCCTTTCGAGAGACTGGCCTGTGCTTCCGACAGGCCCCTTCCCGATGCAAGACCCCGCCCCGTCCCCCTGCCGGACTTTCTCCGGGCCGGTGAATTCGGGGCAGCAGGTGTGCCAGTGGCCGGAGACGCGAAGGCATTCGCGACGGGAGACGCGAAGCAGGGCGAGGGCCCCCGGGCTGACGGCACCTCCGGCGCGGCCCCCCCCGCCAGGCCGTCGGCACAGCTTAAGGAGGTGGAGCTGTCGACAGCGAGGCTGGGCATGTTCTCCAGGGAGGAAGCCAGACGCGCCTCCGATCGCCTGAAAGCCGTCTCCGCCATCATGGCGTATGACGCCCTGGCCGGACTCCCCGGCAGGCCTGCCGCCGACGCCATGCCGCTCCACTGCTCGCAGAAGGACAAGGACTACGTCCTGGCGATGCCCCCCTGCCTCCTCGCGGCCGGTGCCGTCAAGGAGGCGAACCGGCTCCTGCAGCAGGCCCTGTCGGACGGCAGGCACCGTACCATGAATCTCAAGGCCCTCATTGAGGCGGGCGTCCGCATGGCCCGGCTGGGATGGGAGGGCGAGGTGGAGAACGTCTTGAAAGTCCTGAACAACAACAGGGACATAAAGCCCACCCAGCACATGGTCAGAACGGGCATCAAGGAGATAAAAGCGATTCGAGTCCCCCCTAACCGCCTGGACGAGCCGCTGCCGCAGGCGATGGCGGCCCGTCAGCCCCCCAAGGCTCCCGTTCTGACCGCGAAACGGGGCGGCAGAAAGGGAGGAAAGGGTGCCGGGGGCGGCAGGAAAGGGCCCCTGCGCTGAAACGCGGCAAGGCCTGCGAACCCTGCAGGCTGCGGAGGCCTTCGGCGGACGCCGCCCCGGCCGTCTGCGCACCGCCAGCCCTAGGTCTGAGGCGACACGGGTCCGTTGCTGGACGGGGAGCAGGCACGGCATGCCGGACGGGCCGGCACGGAACCGCCTGGCGGCACTGAGCGGCCGGGACGGCGCTGAGCCTATGGGTCGGCACGGAGCGACCGGGACAGCGATGAGCCTATGGGTCGGCACGGAGCGGCCGGGACGGCGATGAGCCTATGGGGCGGCACGGAGCGGCCGGGACGGCGCTGAGCCTATGGGGCGGCACGGAGCGGACGGGACGGCACTGACCCGGTGGAGGGCACGGAACTGACGGGACGGCACTGAGCCGATGGAGGGCACGGAACGGCCGGGCGTCTAGGGAAAGGAGGGACGGATGAAGCTGACCAGGTGGAAGGCCTTCGAGAACGAGGCGCTCGCGGTCGCGAGGCGGGTGGCAATGTCAACCATAGACGATGCCAGGCGGCACTGTCTTCCGGAAGACTTCTTCCGGTGGGACATGGCCTCGGAAGAGGGCTGGAGCGTCGCCCACGAGGCCGCTGCCAGCGGGTTCCTACCGGATGGGTTCGCGTCATGGGAAATATCAGCCCCCGACGGGACCTCGGTCGCCCATGCGGCCGCCAAGAACGGGCATCTCCCGGAGGGCTTCTCGCAGTGGGAGATCTCGGATCTGACAGGCTGGACCGTGGCCCACGAGGCGGCCCGCGCCAGGGCGCTCCCGAAGGGCTTCGACGGCTGGGAGATCGCCACCCCTTCCGGATGGACCGTGGCCCACGAGGCCGCAGCACGGGCCAAGCTCCCGGACGACTTCGACCGCTGGACGATCCCACAGAAGTACAAGCGCACCGTCGCCCACGTGGCCGCGGAACACGGGCACCTCCCTGAGGGCTTCTCGGACTGGGGGCAGAAGGACTCTGAGGGCCTGACGGTCGCCCACAGCGCCGCCGCCGGCGGAAACCTCCCCGACGGGTTCGCCCTCTGGGACCTGAACGACGCGAAGGGGTGGTCCGTGGCCCACACCGCCGCATGGGCGGGCAAGCTCCCGGAGACGTTCTCCCGCTGGGACATAGCCGACTCCCGCGGCTGGACGGTCGCCCACGAGGCGGCCAAGAGGGGTGGACTTCCGGAGGGCTTCTCCGCCTGGCACATGGCCGACTTCCGAGGATGGACGGTCGCCCACGAGACGGCCAGGACGGGACGCCTGCCCAAGGGCTTCGAGCTCTGGGACCTGGCCGCCTCGGACGGAACGACCGTGGCCCACGCGGCCGCCCTGAACGGTACCCTCCCGCCCGGCTTCGACCGCTGGGATCTGCCGGACGGGTACGGCACGACCGTGGCCCACCTGGCCGCGAAGCTTCACCATCTCCCCCCGAACTTCTGGTGCTGGAGCCTCACGGACAGGAACGGTCGGAGCGTGGCCCACGTGGCGGCGGAGGCGGGCATACTTCCGAAAGATTTCCGAACGCTGGATCTGGCCGGCCCGGACGGCACCACGTTGGCGCACATCCTCGCGAGGAAGGGCATTCTCCCGGCCGGCTTCGACCGCCTGGAGCTTGCCGACTCCCGGGGCTGGACGGTGGCTCACGTTCTCGCCAAGAAACGCCGGCTCCCGGAAGGTTTCGACCGCTGGGATCTGGCCGACTCGCGGGGCTGGACGGTCGCCCACGCGGCGGCGGAGGCCGGCCCGCTCCCCGAAGAGTGCGGCGTCAGCCTGGAAACGGCCTCGGCGGACGGCACGACCCTTTTCCACGTGCTCGCCAGCAAACGCCGGCTCCCGGAAGGCTTCGACCGCTGGGCTCTGGCCGACTCGCAGGGCTGGACGGTCGCCCACGCGGCGGCGCAGGCCGGCCTGCTACCGACAGAATCCGCCGAGGTATGGAAGATGGCATCCAAGGACAAGACCAGCGTCGCCCACGTGGGCGCCAAGAAGGGCATCCTGCCGCCCCGCCTGCGCTGCTGGTGCCTGGAAGACGGGTCCGGCAAGCCCCTCGCCCACGTGGCGGCCAAGTACGGGACGCTCCCCGTGAACTTCCGCAGTTGGTCGATAGCGGACAAGGACGGCGTCACGGCGGCACACGTCGCGGCCAAGTTCGGCCATCTCCCCCCAGGCTTCAGGCACTGGGAACTCGTCGACCACAGCCTAAATTCCGTGGCGCACGTGGCGGCGAGGCACGGCAGGCTCCCGTCGAACTTCAAACTCTGGCACCTGAGCAACTCGAGGGGCGTAACCGTCGCCGACGTGGCCGATGCAGCAAGGCGCGACCGGCGCCGCAGGCGGCCCGCCACCCCTGTCCCGCCCGGGCGCGGGACCGTCCCGAAGGAAGGGAAGT
>JAISFS010000332.1 GCA_031263485.1 Deltaproteobacteria bacterium
TCAGAGTTAGCCTCACTATATCATGAACGGTGGGAAGTTGAGTTACTTTTAAGCGAGATTAAGACAGTACTATGTGCTCACAGTTCAAAATACGCTACCCCGATCAGAAGTCGGCGACCGGATTTGGTTTTGCAGGAAATCTGGGGGCTCATATTGGCACACTATGCAATTATAAACCTTATTGTTCAGGCAGCAATCAAGAAAAAATATGATCCGGATGATATAAGTTTTCCCAATGCTCTTGAAATAGTGAGACGTAAAATGCCGCATTCTGCGGTTTCCCCCCCCTGAAATTAAGTGTGTGCCAAATATATGGCGTGAGGTAATGGATACGACATGGACTACACAAGTTATCGAGGAGATAGGTTCAGGGTTAGTTTGTAGTGGCCGTGGTTTATCCAACCCAATAGGACTCAAGTCAAATACTTGTCGTTACCCCCTTAAGGATCGCACTCAACAGCTCAACAAGAAGGTGAAATATATGCCTATTTTAGTGTAATGGCTAAAACTTCAAGAAAGAACATGTATCCCTTTTCACGTCGCCGGAATCTACTGCAGGATCGATAGAAACACAGGTGGTGTTAATATAATAGATGCCAGAACAAAAGCTTTGTGCTAGCAACCTGCATAAATCTGTATGTATGAAAATTAAAATACAATATATTGTGTATCAATGCAAGCTTTCTTACGCGAAGGTGTGTGTGATAATATATTGTTTTCGTTAAGTTAAATGTATTGAGCCATGTCCAGTTGTCCTCCGGGCAGAGTGGGCGCGGGGTGGGGCAGTCAAGAGGCGCAGACATTCCGGCGGACCGGGCTGCCCTTCGGCGGGGTTTATTCCCGGACCGAGGGGGGATTGAGCCGCTCGAATTCTATCTTCACGTGAAATCTGCCCGCTACGGATACGGCTACGGCGTAAACGGCGTTTTTCCCTCCGAGATATTTTCTGGCGTATTGATTGTCGTGGATCTGCCTGAAGGCGCGTCTGATGCCGCCGTCAAGAAGCCTCTCGATATTTTTCGCTTTCAGCTCCTTTTTCGTTGGCAGGGAAGTCCCGGTTCCGCTGCCGTGTCGAAAGCCGGTCCCCGAGGTTGCCTCCACAGAGTCCCGGGCCTGGCCGCCAGTGGGGAATGCCTCGGCGGATCCTTGGGAATCGGTCGGGGTCCGGCCGTTTACGTGGTCGGTCGAATCGGTCAGCTTGCTGTATTTTACCTCCATGACAAGCACGTCGCCATGGCGCATTTCCAGGACGAAATCGGGATCGCCACCGGCTTCCCTTTTCTCTGCCGTAACGATAGCATCGGCATAGTACAGGGCAGGCAACATATGCGACTTGTAAAAGAATTCACGATCGCCAATGATTTTTGTAGGATGATGGACATGCGGGAATGAGGAGTAAATCGATGACAGTTGTTTTTCGGCTTCCCTGGGCTGGATAGAGCTCAAGGCTTTGCAGAAATCCTTGTATCTTTCGATCAGGTTTTCCCCTGCCGCTGAATCAGGATCGAAATCCGGGTATAGCTTGCCGATCAGATAGTCTTCCGCGTACGACATCCTGACTTCCTTGTTCGGGATGACAAGATCAAACGTGTTTTCCACATGCATGCGGTCAGGATCAGTCGGCTTCCTGATGGTCAGATAGCCTGTCTGCAACAGGGATGACAAAGGCGTCAGCTTGCCGATGTTTGCAAGGGTTATCGATCCTTTATAGGAGACGTTTCTTGAAAACATTTTGATAAATTTATTATCTTTCAGCTGTAATTGTTCCAAAAAATTTTGACCTCCGGTATCGTACCAGTACCTCCCGAAATAATTGTTATCGAAAAAATTTAATACCGATACCGGGTTGAGGACGCTTGTTTCGCCGTCCCAAGTATAGCCTTCGTACCATTCCAAGATCATGTCCAAGGCGTCAGCTGGCTTCGAAAGACGGCTCAGTTCGTTCTGATCCATCAGCTCCTTGTGGGCGGAAATCAGGAAATCATTGAAATGCATTTTGATCTCTTCTCTGGTGAAGCCGCAGATAGACGCGTATGGCGGTCTGAACGAGATATCTTTCGCGGCGTTCATACCGCCGGATGATATCAGCAAATTGAATTTTGTGATTCCGGTTATGAACAGGAACCCGACTTTGCCGAGAACGGACTTAAGTTGGGCATAAAACTGATACAATCGATCCCGTATCGATTTCAATACTTTTGGATTCCTGAGATTGCTGGCCAACGGAAAGTCGTATTCGTCTATCAGAACCGCCACTTCGGGAACGTCCGGCAGGATCTCCACGCCCTTGTCCTTGACTTTGCCGGTTACAATACCGGTTTCCCTGAAGGAATCATAGAGCGTTTCTATCAATTGTACGATGGCTGGCCCGCTATGTCCTTTATCCAGAATAATCCCGCGGGTGGAGGCGAAGTCCTTCAGCTTCCCCGTCAAATTTCTGTCGAATTCCTGACCGTCGTTGCCGAACGAGCTCATGTCCAACCGGATCACGTGGCATTTCGGCCAGCCGTATTTCGCGTCCGGGCCGGATATGTACGTATTCTTGAAGAGTACTTCCTTCCCGTGAAGGATATCCTCGATTGTGCTGACAAGAAGGCTCTTGCCGAACCTTCTTGGCCTGGTCAGGAAGAACCTGCGATATTTTTCAGTCAGCAGGGAATGGATAATCCTGGTCTTGTCGACATAGACGGAATTCGCGTCAATCAGATTTTCAAAGTCGCTTTCCCCGATACCCAAAGTCCTTTCAGGAGGGTTTTGAGGCGGTTGCGTAGTTTCGGACATGAGGGGGGACCTCGTTACGATGATTTCGCGGTCAGCGGGAGCGCTGGCCGGAACCAGTCGGAATGGCCAGTAAAAACAGCCGGTTCGAGAGATCGTGATGTTTGACCGTGAACGGCAATTTCACCGTTGGTTGCTTATGCCGTCGGCTACAGGAGTTTTTCCGCCCTCCCGCCTCTAATAGACCATGGCGATCAATCAAGATTCCACTGCAAAAACCCTCCACCTCGACAGGGAAGCGGGACTTTATGCGTCCATCGCATTGGCATCCTGACGCTAAAGCCTTAAACCACCGTACATCTGCGCACCCTTTACCCAGATACTCGGCCCTCAAATGACTGCCAGAAGGTGAGGGATGGGGTTTTTGCAGTGGAATCAATCAACATGATTATGCGATGTGCGATGCCAGCCGGGGTATAACCATCGGTCTCCATCGGCAGGGTGCTAACCTGCGATTGGATTCCGCGCAGACCATTAGTATGTTCATGTGCAGTACAGTATGTTGCGACATCATGGCTTAGCCAAAATGCCGCGAGCAGTCATTCCGGTACCGCCGATCGCAAGCCTGCGGCCTTTCGGAAATCCGGGCGCGGCACGCTCCGGGTTCCCCGTCAGAGGTTCAGCTTGGAGACGTAGGGTCCCTTGGCGCCTGCGGCCTCGAGCTTGTCCCTGGCCGTGCCGGCCTCCTTCTCGGTTCCGTAGCGGCCCACTCGGGTGGGGAAGCGGCCCTTGCCGGTGGCGTAGTAATAGGCGTCGAAACCGCGCTTGCGGTAGCTTTCCGCAGTCGCCCTGGCCTCCTCCTCGGAGGTGGGCGCGGCCACCTGGACGGTGTACAGTCCTTTCCCGGATGGCGGCCCGGGCCAGTATACCGTGGCGTCCGTCGGCTTGGCGGGGGCGGGGGCAAGGCCGTCCGTCATCTGGCTGTCCCGGTCGCGTCGCGCCTGAAGCTCTGCTACGGGATCCGGGGCAGCGGCGGGCGCGGAAGCTGTGGGGACAGGGATCGGCGCTCCCGCCGCAGCCACGGCGGCGGGGCGGGCGCTCGCGACCCCGACCAAAGGGGCTTCCCCGGATCCCGGTTGCGTTCCTCCTGGCGCGGGGTACCCGACGGGCGGACCGGCCCCGTAGACGGTGGGGATGCCCGGGGCAGGCCCCGGATAGGGGGCGGTCGCCGCCGCGCCCGGCGCGCCGGGACCCTCGAAGCCCGGATCGCTCCCGTAGGGCGTCATATAGGCGTAAGGGCCGCCCCCGGCGGCGTCCTCGGGGAATACCGCCTCCCCGCCGTAAGGGGATGGCTCCGCGAAGCTCTCCGGGTCGGCGTAGCCGGAAAATGACCCGATACGGGCCGCGTCCCCCTGGACGCCCTCGCGGAGGTTGGCCTGGAGGGCGGCATCGTCCGGGTCGGGCGCGGCGGCGGAGTTCAGGATCGTGCCCCGGCCGACGATGACGCCCAGAAAGAAGATCCAGACCAGGAAGACCGCGGAGAGCATGAGCTTCACGAGCCACTTCACGCCCAGGATCAGGCGCGGCTCGCTTCCCCCGGCCTTCCGGGCCTCTCCTATGCCTTCCTTGGCGGCTTTCCGGACGGACTTTTCGGCGGCCTCGCGGGCCGCCTCTTCGACGGAGGAGTCCGGGGCCGACGCATTGTCCGCCGCCCCGGCCCGGCCGACGGCGCGGGGGTCTTGGGGCGCGAGTCGGGAGGGCCGGTCCGTGTCCAGGGCCGGGATCTGCGCCGCGCCCGGCTTCTGTCTAGGCGAGGAGACGCGGGGCGCAGCGTCGCGGAACTCGACCTGGCCCTTCCGGGAGCGGTCATCCGTGCCTCTCGCGGGACGGGGAGGCTTGCCCTCCAAGGCGCCCATGCCGTCCCGGGAGCCTGGCCGCGGCGCGGGGGAGCGGAGCGCGAACGGCGAGTCCAGGCGGCCGCCCAGGCTCTTAAGCCGCAGGTTATCGAAGAAGGTCACGCCGTCCGCCCCTGTCCCGGCCCTCGGCTGTCCGGGCGATATGGAGGCTTCGCGCTGAGGGTCGGACGCCGTCGAGGGGCCCCGGTCGGAGAGGACCGCCGCTTCCCGCGAGCCGGTCGGGCGGGGCGGGTGGTTCCCGTCGGCGGCGGCACCGTGGCCAGTTGGGCCGTAAGCGGGAGCGAGGGAACCGGCCCGGTCGGGCCCTGCCGTTGGAGTCCTCGGGGCCGCCTGGGACAGGGGGAGCTCCCCCTTCGGCCCCTGCGGGCCGACAGGTCCCCGAGACCCGTCCGGGCCGGGCGGCAAGGCCCCGCCGGGCTCCAGGCTCATGGATTTAAGGGGTCGAATCTCCGTTTGTCGGGGCGGGCTCGCTGACTGCCGGGGCTGGGCCGCAGGCTGCCGGAGCTGGGCCGCAGACTGCCGGAGCTGGGCCAAGGACGGCATGACGAGCCCGTCCGTCTGCGCGACGAGCCCGTCCGTCTGTGCGACGAGCCCATACTTTGGCATGGGTCGGCCTTCCGAAGCCCGGTGTCGGCTGCCGTACAGGCGGGGATCCGTCGTCCGGGGCTGCGGCGCACCGGCTACGGGCCACGGGACATCGGCAGACGCGTCCGGGACGCCGGGGAGGGGAGGGGGGGAGGGCGCGCGGGACGCCGGGCCGACTGAGGGGCGCTCGTTGGGGTCGGGGGGTCTTAACACGGTTTGCTCTCCTTGCGCCTCCGGCCGCCGGACGGCTCGCGCGGGGCGGGGTTCAGTCCTCCTGGGCCATGCGTTCCGGCACGCTCACGCCAAGGAGCCCTAGGCCCGCGCCCACCACCTGGCGGCAGGCGGCGGAAAGCGCGCACCTGGCCGCGGTGAGCCGGGGGGCCTTCTCGTCCACGATGCGGCACGCGCCGTAATACTGGTGGAACATGCCGGCCGTCTCGGTGAGCCAGGCCGTCAGGAGGTGCGGGGCCAGCAGGCGGCCCGCCGAGCGAACGGCGTCCGGGAAGCAGGAGAGCTGGACCGCGAGCTCCTGCTCCCTGGGATCGGTCAGGAGGCTCAGGTCCGGCTCGCCCGCCAGCTCCAGGACGGGGGCGGCCTTCGCGAGGAGCTGGAAGGCGCGCGCGCACAGGTACTGGACGTAATAGACGGGGTTGTCGGTCGTGCGGGACTTGGCGAGGTCGACGTCGAACTCCAGCGCAGAGTCGTGGCTCTGGGTGAGGTACATGAAACGGGCCGCGTCGGGGGAGACCTCGTCCAGGACGTCCTTGAAGGGCACGAACTCACCCGCGCGGGTGCTCATCCTGAAGGCCTCGCCGCCCCGCGTGAGCCGCACCAGCTGGTAGAGGACTATCCTGAGCATCGACTTGTCGTAGCCGAGGGCCTGGACCGACGCCGACATCCTGGCGAGATAGCCGCCGTGGTCCGCCCCCAGGACGTCTATCGCGAGATCGAAGCCCCGGGCGAACTTGTTCGCGTGGTAGGCCACGTCGGAGGCGAAGTAGGTGCGGTCGCCGTCGGACTTCACGAGCACCCTGTCCTTGTCGTCCCCGAACTCGGTGGAGCGGAAGAAGAGCGCCCCGTCCTTCTCGTAGGTCCAGCCCGCCTCCTTCAGGCGGGCTATCGCCCTGTCCACCTCGCCCGACTCGAAGAGCGACCTCTCGGAGAACCACTTGTCGAAGCGCACCCCCATGCGGTCCAGATCCGCCTTCATGTCGGCGAGCATGAGCCCGGCCGCCTCGTCGGAGACCTCCGGGAGGAGATCCGCCTCGTCGCGGTCGAACCACGCGGGCGGGTGGCGCCTTTGAAGCTCCCTGGCGATGTCCAGGACGTAGGCCCCCCGGTAGAGGCCCTCGGGGGCATCGCCGGCCGGGTCCTTCAGGCGGAAGAGGACGGATTTTCCCAGGTTGCGGACCTGGTTGCCCGCGTCGTTCACGTAGTACTCCCGGCTCACCTCGTCCCCCAGGCGGGCGAGGACGTTGGCCATGGCGTCCCCCCAGGCGGCGCCGCGGCCGTGGCCCACGTGCAGTGGCCCCGTGGGGTTGGACGACACGAACTCGATGAGCACCTTTCGGCCCGTTGGCGCTGCCGCCCCGTAGCGGGGGCCCTCGGCCAGCATGGCCTTGAGCGCCCCGGTCCAGGCCTCGGGCGCCATGCGGAAGTTGATGAAGCCCGGGCCCTTCACCTCCACCGTCGCGAAGCGGCCGGACTCGGCCAGCGCCTCCGCCAGGCGCCCGGCCAGCGCGAGCGCCGGGTTCCCCTTGGACCCCATGCGTGGGGCGAACAGCTTCGCGTAGACCATGGCCGCGTTCGTCGCGAAATGCCCGAAGGCCGGGTTGGCCGGACGTTCCACCGTGAATTTCGAGAGATCCGGGGCCTCTGGCAATCCGAGTCCCCCCGCGGCCGCCGAGACCGCCTCCGCAACCGCTTTATGGATGGTTTCCTTCAATGGCTTCACCGGAAAATGATGGGATGGCCGGTCGCCCGGCGGGGCGCAACGGCCCGAAGGGCGCATGTTACTCCGAGGCGGCGGCTGATTTCAACGCTTGAAAGGATCGTATGGCGGAAGCCGTTGAGGAATCTGGCGTTCGGTGCCATGGCATGGGATGCGAAACGAAAACGTGTTTTGTGTAGTGCATGCCGATCATCGAGTGGCGCGGCATGCCGGATATCCTGACCGTTTAGGGCCTCTCGTTAGGATCCTAAACCGGAGGCTTGCGGAGCCGTGTCTGAGACTGCAAGGCCCGCTGGTCTTGAACTGGTTGCGGGTAACAGCGTGTTTAACGGCTCAGGGCTTGAGGCTAGGGCTCAGGGCCTCAGGCTATGGTTCTTCAGGGCCTCAGGCCAGGGTTCAGGGGCCGAGTCAACGGTCAAGGGATGATGTTACGGTTCATCATGGTCTGAGGCTAGGGTCTAAGGGTTGAGGCAACTGTCCATCATGGTCTTAAGGCTATAGGGTCCCAGGGCCGAGGCTACGGTCCATCTGCGTCTGAGGCCAAGTTCCGATGGTTAAGGTTCAGGGCCCAAAGCTAAGGTCCAAGGCCTGACGCCAATGTTCAAGGCAAGGGGTGCAGGCACGGGAGGAAACATCGGCCCGGTGGGCCCTCCGCGGTGTCGGGAGGAGGACGCGCGGGCCGCGCACGGGGCCCGGCGGCAGGCGGAGGCCTCATCCCTTACATGTAGCGCCTCACGTTGAGCCTACCCAGCAGGCACAGGGTCTCGTAGGGGCTCAAATCCTCGCCGGGGGCCCCGCAGGGCCCCAGGAAGGCGTCGCCCTGGGCGCCCAGGAGCACCGCCTCGTCCCCGGGCTGGACGGAGGGGATGGCGGCCGCGTCGTAGACGGAGAGGTTCATGCAGACGCGGCCTATCTGCGGGGCGATACTCCCGCGGATAAGCGCCGCGCACCGGCCGGAGCGGGAGGTCTGGAGGCCATGCACGTAGCCTATCGGAAGCACCGCCGCGCGGGTGTCCCGCTCGGCGCGCCACGTGCCCCCGTAGCTGACCGCCTCGCCGCGGCGCACGGTCTTCACCTGCACGACCCTGCTGGTCACCCGCATGACGGGAACGAGGAGCTCCGCGCACCTGACGGAGGCCTCGGGGAGGGAAGGCTCCCGCGCCTCCAAAGGGGGCGGGGGGGTCGGCAGATCGGGGGCCCAGGGCCGGGGGAGGCGGGGGGGAGGAGGCCCGGGGCTCAGGCCGGCCACGGCGCCGTACAGCGCGAGCCCGGGGCGCGAGATCCCGTCCGGGTAATCCGGGTGGGCCAGCATGCCCCCCCCGGAGAGCGCCGAGTTGGCGAGGGGCTTCCGGAAGATCTCCTCGGCGCCGGCGCACACGTCCCAGAAGCGGGTAAGCTGGACCGTCGCCGCGGCGTCGCCCAGGGTGGCCAGGTGCGTGGCGAGTCCAGTCACTTCCAGATGCGGGGACCCCGCCGCCATCGTCAGGAAGTCCTCGGCCATGTTCCAGGGGACGCCAAGGCGGTTCATGCCCGTGTCGATCTTGAGGAAGGCCTTGATCCGCCGGGTCTCCTTGGAGGCCGCCGCGGCCAGACTCAACAGCTGCTCCCGGCTGTAGACGAAGGGCGTCAGGTCGTTGCGCACGGCCGCGGCTATCTGGAGCTCGGAGGTGATTCCCGCGAGCACGCAGATCTCGGCGCGTCCGATTCCCGCCTGCCTGAGGGCCACGCCCTCCCGGGCGTCCAGGACCCCCAGGAGCCTCGCCCCTGCCTCGACCAGGGCCCTGGCGCACTCCACAAGCCCGTGGCCGTAGGCGTCCCCCTTGACCACGGCCATGAGGGGGCGTTTCCCCGCGAAGGCCTGCATTGTCCCGAAGTTGCCCTTCAGGGCCTCCAGGTCGATGTCGGCGTGGTTGTAGTCGAGGGAGCCGGGCCGAGGCATGGAGATGGCTTGCATGGGGAAGCGGCTGTCCTTTCGGCGCGACCGGGCCGCCCGTGGCCCGTCCGCGTCCGCGGAACGGGAGGCGTTCATGCGGGACCCGGTGCGTCCCGCGAAGGGGGCGCTCTCGTTCCGGAGAATTCCAATTAGCCGTGAAATGTCATAAAACAGATCGATTGATAGCTCTATCAGCTGATCCCTTGTAGCTTAGAGTTTATGTTAACACAAAGTATACGAAATGTTGACTTTTTTTGTCAAGGGCGAGGCAGGCCCGGCGGAAGCCGCCCGGGAAGCCCGGAGCCCTCGGGGCGGCTTGCGGCAAGGGGTCCGGCGCGCCGGAGCTCGGGGAGGGCCGCCGGAGAAAATGCGGAAACTTTTCCGGACCCGCCTTGGGGCAGCTCGGTTTCGTTTCGGACGGCTTGGATTACGGTCCGAACGCCCCTTGTCCGGCTAGCCTGCCAGAATGTTTGCGGAGCCGGTGCCCATTTCGTCGGAAGGCCGGGCTGGCCCGCCCCGGGGAATGTTAGGGCGTCTTCAGGAAAAAGTCTGTAAGGAAGATTATTGAGATGAAACTCGCTATTGCGATGAAACGCGCTGGCTTCCAGCCTTCATAAGGCCGAAGGGTCCTGAAAAGCCTTTTCGTCATCCTTCGGCAGGCATGAGTGCCGAAGCCCCGTTGGATGGTTGCGGATGGCCGGGCGGACGATGGCCCGCAGGATGCAGGGAGGCCTCACGCTGCGGGATGGCACGACGTGTCCAGAAGCTTAAGGGGTAAGTAGCTGCCATCCGAGACCGTCGGGTTGCCGTCATGACGTTCTGGGCCTCGCCGGACGGCGGGTCGACCGGCCTTGCGGCTCTTGACGGGGAGTTCCGGCGCCTTTGAACCCGATGGTCGCGGTCGGGGACGTCTTGAGGCAAGGGATGGGCGAGGAGCGGTGGAGTTTCTGGGAGTTTGGGAGTCGGAAAGATGCGCTCTGAGGTGGCGTTTCATGCTATCATGACGGAGAAGGACGTCAAGGCGCCGTGACAGCCCGGGGCACCGGACGCTTGAGGGGCACCCCGATGACCCGACCGGTACCGTTTCTCAACCGGTCATGCCGCGACTTGAAAATGCGCGCGGCAACCCGTTTTCGGTGAAGAGGCGGCCCATGTCCGCAAGGCCAAGGCCGTTGGCATGAAGTCCGAGGGCCAGTCCCCCGCCGGAGGCAAGCAGGCTCCCGAGAAATCTGCGAAAGGACAGTATGTACGAGCAACTTTCCGAGCTACTCAAAATGTACATGCTGGCCGGCGCCATAATCGTAGGCATCATCACGGTGGTTTTTGCGGTTCTCTACAATAACCTGTCCAGAGCCATGGACAAATTCTCCAATTCCAATGACGCGTTGTCCAAAACCATGGCGAAGGGATTTGAGAAGTTGGAGGCCCGGATTAACGAGATGGAAACCAAGCTGGAAGCCCGGATTGCCGGGGTGGAAACCAAGCCGGAAGCCCGGATTGTCGGTGTGTAAGCCCGGATTGCCGGGGTGGAAACCAAGCCGGAAGCCCGGATTGTCAGTGTGTAAGCCCGGATTGCCGTGGTGGAATCCAAAATCACGGATTTGCGGGTGGATTTTGCAAGATTGAGGTATGTGTAAAAAGTCAGAATCGGACTCCATACAGACAACGCGCCTTTCCATTCAAGGGGTGCCCCTAACGCATCTGTATTGACCGCAGATGTGATATTTCGCCCAATCCGACCTTGAAGTTCGGCCTGATTGACAGGCGTGTGCTTGTG
>JAISFS010000022.1 GCA_031263485.1 Deltaproteobacteria bacterium
CCGTCCGAGAGCTCGCGGGCGGTCTCGCGGGAGCGTCTGGCGAGGCCATCGTTGCGCTCTACCGCCTCGCTCAGGCCGTCCATCAGCCCCGTGACCGCGCCCAGGGAAACGACCGCCTCCTCGCTGGAGTCCTCGATGCCCTTCATGCGGACGGAGACGTCGTCCACCACCTTCGTTATCCTGCCGAAACCCTCGGCGAGCCGTCCCGCGGCGGAGTTGCCCGCGTCCACCCTGGCCATCGCGTCGTTCACCATGGCCGCCGCGCCCGACGACGACGAGCTGGAGCGCATGGCGAGATTCCTCACCTCCTCGGCCACCACCGCGAAGCCCGCGCCCGCCTCACCGGCCCGGGAGGCCTCGACCGAAGCGTTCAGGGCCAGGAGGTTGGTCTGGAATGAGATGCCCTCCATGGCCTTCAGGATCTTCGTGATCTCGTGGGTCGCGCGCGAGATGCCCTCCATGGCCTCCTGCATGGCCGCGGCGGCGCGGCTCCCCTCGGCCACCTCATCCTCGGCCTGGCGCATGGCGTCCCCGCAGGCCCGTGAACCCTCGCCGCTCGCGCGGACCTTGCCCTGGACGTCGGAGACCGCGTCCAGGATGTTCTTGAGCGCGCCCTCCTGGCCTCGGCTCTCGGTGTCAAGCTTCTCGGCTATGTCGGACGATACCCTGGAAGTGCGCTCCACGTCCCCGGAGGACCGCGAGAGCTCGGACACTATGAGCGCCAGCCTCGAGGTGGAGCGCACCACCAGGACGACCGTCACCGTGAGGAGCACCGCCACGATGAGCATGGCCACGCCGGAGGTCCACTTGAGCCGCCTGAGCTCCATCTCCTGGTGGTAGCCTATGGCCGACGTGTGCTCCAGGGCCTGCCGGTAGAGGGCCAGCAGCTCGTCGTCCGGCACCACCGCGGCGACCCCGAAGATCCCGGACTCGTTGTAGACGAGCACCGTTACCGGCTGGCCCCCGAAACGCGCCGTGGTCCTGGCCGACCCGTCGGCCAGGAGCCCGCGGAAGATGTCCTGGATCTCGCGGCCCAGCTCGCTGTCCTGGAGCTTGGGGCTGTTGATGATCTGCCTGCCCTCGTGTTCAGGATCCGGGACGGTGGTAAGCTCGAAGCCGTGGGCGGTCCTGAAGCCGGATGAGGTCAGGATGGAGCCGTCCCCGACGGAGAACGCCATCGTGGCAGTGTTGGGCGTAAGGCTCGCCACCTTGGAGATGAGCGAGTTCATCTGCGACATGTAGAGGTCCACGAAGGCCACGCCGATGACCCCGGATGGGCCGTTGATCGGGGCCGTGGCCGAGACGACCGGCATCCTGGTCTCGATATCCACGTACGGCATGGTCCAGGTCGCCCTCAAGGGGAGAGGGCGGCTCTGGGGGTGGCCGTCTGGAATCGAGGCGGTGAAGTAAGGGAGTTGCATCTCCTCCGCCAGGTACGCGTCCATGGCCTGTTCCGTGTAAGGCTGGTCGATGCCCTCGATTACCGGATCGTCGGAATACTGCAGAAGCCCTTCGCCCGACTTATAGATGTACGGGAGAAAGAAGGGCACCGACGCCGCGAACCTGCCTTTGGCGTAGGTCGCGCCCATGCCGGAGACCGATGGGGGGGCCCGCTGGATGGCGCTCTTGAAGTAGCCCTCGATCTCGTCCCGCATGAACTCGTCCCCGCCGCGGAGGTTCGCCGAGACCTTGGCCGCCGTCTCCAGGTACTGCGCCGTTGTAACCGCGGCCTCCTGAGTCCAGATCACGAGATCCGCGACGGGCTTGAGGTCCGCCCTCAGCGACGCCTCCGTGGATCTGATGGCGTACTCCCTTATCTGGCCCGACATGGTGTCCACCAGACCCTGCGAGGTCTCGCGCATGCCGTTGGCCATGTCCTGGGCCGTCCATACCGTGAGCCCGAAGAGGGCGAGCATCACCAAGCCCGCCGCCAGAAGCATCACCAGGATATTTACTCTGAGACCCATGCGCCCTCCGCGCCCCCGCGTGGGGCTGCGCCTCCCCGCCGCGAACCCCGGCGGGGGCGATACGGCCCGTCGGCTTTCCGGGCCCGTCGGCCGGGTACCCGCCGGCCCTTAACCTCTAAACCGTGAACCGAACCTCCGAGAGGGTGGACGCGGGACCGAGTCCCGACGCAGGCATGACGCCTCGCCGCCGTCCCGCCCGGAGCCTGAAGCCCGTGCCCCGGCCGACCGTTTCGGGCCTTTACGGTCTCCTTCGGCTTAACGGCAACCGACCGTACGGTCAACATCCACCGTAAAAAAAAGCGATGCCCGAGGCTCCCAAAGATGACCCGGGACAGGCCGATGCCCGGGTTCCTGCGGGGGCCCGCCTCGGCGCGAGGCATTAGCGGAGGGTAGGGCAGAAAGCCCCGGAAGCCTGAGGGGCGCGGCTGGCCGCCGCCCCGCCTGCCCTAAGCCCCGACCTCCTTTCCGAAGACCTCCCGGGCCCTGGCCAGCATCAGGGAAAGTACCTCATCTTCCGAAAGCGCTGTGGAATCCACCCGGAAGGCGTCCGGAGCCTCTTTCAGGGGATCGGTCTCGCGCTCCTGGTCCTGGCGGTCCCTGGCCTTGATCTCCGCCAAGATCGCCTCCGGAGAGTCGTCGCGGCCCCTGGCCAGGAGCTCCCTGTAACGCCTCTCGGCCCGGGCCTCGGGGGCGGCGGTAAGGAAGAATTTCAGCCTCGCCTCCGGGAAGATGGCCGTGCCCTGGTCACGGCCCTCGGTCACGAGCCTGCCCGAAGAGCCCAGGCGCCTCTGGATGCCCTTGACCGATTCCCTGGCTTCCGCCAGTGACGCGAACCTGGACGCCAGGGTGGAAACCTCCGGGGTCCTCAGGAGCCCCGTCACGTCCCTTCCGCCCACGGTCACCCGGCTCTGGTCGCTTCCCGTCTTCACGTCAAGATCCAGCCCCAAGGCGAACCGGACCAGATCTTCGGGCGGGGCGGAGGCGAGGCCCCGCTCCAGCGCGACTGCCGCCATGGCGCGGTAGAGCACCCCGGTGTCCAGAAAGCGCCAGCCCAGCGCCGCGGCGAGCCTCCTCGCGAGAGTGGACTTGCCTGAGCCGGCCGGACCGTCTATGGCGATGACGCGACTTGAGTCCATAGGCGGAGGAGAGTCCCGGCTCTGGAGGAGGAAACGTGGGGAAAACCGAAAAAAACACTGGAAAAAGGGGAAAAGCTTGCTTTTGTAGCAGCAGAACCTGAAAGCTGGCGCGAATAGGGCGTTCCTCGCCGCAAAGGCCGGAGCGAAATTATAGCACAAAGCCGGTCGCCAAACACCGCCAGTTACGCCGGAAAAGTCCTCCCTTGATCGGCGGGAGAACCCGGGGTCCCGCAGGCCGGAAGCCACGATGACGCAAGCCCCTTCCAGACCGGATATAGGGGTCTTATGGCTCGACAGTGCGACCTATGCGACCTAAAGGTGTCATCACGGCATTTCGAGGTCCGGCGGACTCGTTGGCCACTTGCCGGGCTTAGCGGACCCGGCAAAAGCGAAGTCCTCTTGCGTCACTGACTTGTGCCGGGAAGCCCCGGCAAACCTCGTGCCGGACTTGCCCTGATTCCGGCCCTGTCATACCATCCGTTGGGGCTGTTTCCATCTCTGTCTCCCCCAGACTCACCCGCCACGGCGCGGTCTCCAGCCCTGTCCGGTCCCCCGCAAGAGCCTGTCAGGCACCTTCGCCTCCAGTCCTGCCCCCCCCGGATTCCGCCGTCGCCCGGAAGGCCGCAGGGCAGGAATCCGACGGACGTCCCCCTTCGCCCAGGAAATCTTGACAAAGCACCCCTTTTGGTTTAAGGTTCGGAAATTACGCGCCGGGCGGGCTCTCAGCTCCGGATCCCGCCCCCCGAAAAACCCGACGCTCCGCACCAAGGCCATCAGGTTCCAGTCCCGTGGCCTTTTTGACGCTAAAGGGCACAAGGTTTTCCGCGAACGCGCCCGATGCTTCAGGGTCGTTAACTCAGTGGTAGAGTATCTGCCTTTTAAGCAGAGAGCCGTGGGTTCAAGTCCCGCACGACCCACCACCATGCGATCGCCCGTCCCCATCGTCTAGTCTGGTCCAGGACGCCGGCCTTTCACGCCGGCAACACCGGTTCAAATCCGGTTGGGGACGCCAGATCTTTGCTTTCGCGTTTTGAATGGTGTCTTAAAGTTTCTTAAAAGTGCCGTGATCCTGGGTGGTTACGGCTATTTTTTTGTGTTTTGTCGTTCAAAGGGAAACAACCCGAAACCTTGACTTGCAAACGCCTCTAGCAGCAATCTGAGAAGTCACGGGGTGGCAGGCTCTGCCGTTACTGCTTACAAGAGGCTTCCATGACACTTACGGACTAGACCGTCCAGGGATACAAGGCCGGGGGAAAGCATGTGCGCCATTTCGACCAGCGGGGATTGGGGCTGTACCTCGAGGTGCGCTAATACGGCGCCAAGCTGTGGAACGTCAGATTCGTCCGGGACGGCAAGTACAGTACAAAGGCTTTAGGCCCGTATCCCGGAATTTCCCTCAAGGAGGCGAGCGAAAAGGCGGCGGCTTTCAGAAAGAGCCTTTCCGAAAACCTTCCGCCGCAGTCTTCCCCTCCGGCCGGCATCCGAGCCGTTCCGGGACCTGGTCCGCGACTGGGCCGCGAACATCGTGACCGGACTGTCGAGCAAGTCCAAGACCAAGATCGCCGGGCTTCTCCGCGAGTGGATTTTGCCTGCTATCGGGTAAATCCCCGTTGCTGAAGTTACGTCCAGAATCATCCTCAACAGTGTTTTGCGTCCGGAGGAGGAGGAAGGCCTCGACGATACCGTCAGCCGTCTCAAGTCGGTCATAAGCCAGTCTTTGAGGTATGGCGTGGCGGAGGGACGGGCGGAACGGGACGTCACGCCTGCTCTCCGGGGGGCTATGAAGCCGGTACATGGCGGCCATCGCGCGGCAATCACCGCTCCGCTTAAGGTGGGGGAGGTCCTGCGCGCCGTGGACGGATACGGGGGCGACCCCGTGACGGGATATGCCTTGCGCATGCTCCCTAACGTCTTCATCCGCCCCGGTGAGCTCCGCAACGCCGAGTGGGCCGAGTTCGACCTGGCCGGCGGCATGTGGCGCTTTCCCGCCGGGCGGATGAAGATGAAGAATCCTCACGCCGTGCCGCTGGCAACCCAGGTCAGGGAGTTGCTGTATGATCTCCAGGAGCTTACCGGAACCGGGCGGCTCCTTTTTCCTGGCCGAAGGTCAAAGGATCGCCCGATTTCTGCCGTAACCTTAACCGCAGGTTTGCGGCGCATGGGGTTTTCGACAGAGGAAATCTGTCCGCACGGGTTCCGGACGACCGCCTCCACCCCCCTCAACGAGAAAGGCTATCCAGCAGACTGGATAGAGCGTCAGCTTGCCCTTCGGGAGCGGAACGGCGTCCGCGCCGCCTACAACCGGGCGGAGTGGTTGCAGGAGCGAATACGGATGACGCAGGAGTGGCCCGACTGTCTTGACGGCCTGAAAGCAGAGTGGCCGCTTCGCGGACTGTCTTGGCCTTGACCGGATCGTTGCCGCCCTTGAGCGGAATTCCCGCCTTGTGAGGTCCTCTACTCAGAGAAAGGAGTCAAACAAACCTTAACCGGGCTTCTTCCTTAAGTGGCCTTGCTTCAACATCTAGTGGTCAAAATATTCTGATTATGGGACGATTTTTACTCCAATCTTTGGGGGCGCCTCACAGCCGTGACCGCCGGGGCGGACGGCCTTTCCTTTAAGCCAACTCAAACAGTCGCGTTCCGACCCATTTGGTTGTCGACTTCCGGAGGCAATTTTCGGAAAACCCGAACAACTGCCAGACCACTTGTTGCATTTTTTGCGACAACTTCCAGGACGCCCGAAAAGCCCCTCCCGGCGGTTTTCTCCATCCGGACGGACGGGACATGGCCGGTACGCCTCGGCTCACGCGCGAATGGGACGTGCTGGCCGGTCGCCCCCGTCCGTCCGGCCCCCGGGTCACGTCCGGAGCGTGCAACGGAAGGCATTATGTTAACCGACCTGGCAACTCCCTGAAATCATTCTGGAATTTGCCCAATCCGAAAATCAGCTACCCGCATGATGCCCGTTCGCGGCGGCATGGAGCGGCAGTTGGCGCCCACGGACGGGCGGCATGGAGGGTGTCCGGATTGGCCAACGGCGGACCAACGCCGGACGGGGGACGCCCCCGATCGCCGGGACGCCACTGGATCCCGAAAAGGGGGCGCCAGGGCAAGTTCGGTCCTGGGGGAGGCACAAAATCGAGCCGTCCGGGCGTCCGGAACGCACCGGGCGGGCACACGGGTGCGCCTGTCTGCGGATCGCGACCCTGCGTGCCCGGAGGCGGAGGCGCGGGGCATCCGTGCGGCGGCCCGCAACACGATAGGTAAAGTTGACACAGCTGACAGCTAGATTCGGAGCCCACATGGCCCCCGAAACTAGTTCAGAGTCGACCGGGGACGCCATTCCGCTTTTTCACATACCTTCCCAAAAGCTTTCTGAAGGGGGATTCGGCCGTAAGTACAGTGACTTAGCCGGGTTCCCCTTGTTGCCTTCCTTGCCAGTTGAACCCAGAGACCCCGACCCGGGCTCGGCAACGTGCGCGGCAGAGTCCCTGCAACATGCGCGGCGGAATCACTTCGGGAGAAAGGTTCGCCGCGCGAGCTCCGCTTATGTCGACACATAGGCAGACAGGGGCCGCCATGCCCCAAGACACCATCGACAGGATGTCTGATGGCCGTGGTCCCGGCCTGTGTCTGGAAATCACGCCTCCGGAAAACAAGCATTGGAGGCTTCGATTCGCTTTTCGAGGCCGAAGGCTTCTAAAGTCTTTGGGAGATTTTCCTGCAGTCGGTCTTCAGTCCGCCCGCGTTGAAACGCGGACATCCAAGAAGACCCAGGCGGAAGGGAAGGGACAGATCCGACTCGCGTATGAAGTTCGAGGGGAACCCTTCCGGGCCGTTGCTCTCGGGCGGCCTGAGGGTTCATCTCGGTCCTGGCCCCAAACAGGACCCGCACCCCGCTCCGCCGGCAAACCAGCTCCGGTCATTCGCAAGCGGACTCGAGGGATCTTGCCGGACCCGGACGGCGCCTCTTCCGGGCCAGAGGTCGAAAGAGCGCCGCGCATGCCTCAGATCTCGCGGCTCAAGGGCAAAAGTCGTCATGTTTCCGTGCCGGACAGCTAACCGGAGACGATCGCCTGGCCCGTGATCCGCCGATCGCCCCAAAAATCCTGTCGCTCCTCTCAACGCTCACCATGCCCCGCCGGCTTTACCTCGGCGGCGCCTCGCTGTCCGCTTGCCTTCGAAAACTTGCCCCAGAGTTTCCCCGATCTTCCCCCGGCCTGGTTTCAGGACCGCCCTCCCTTGGAAATCCCTCCGCATCGGGCATCCGTCCGCACAGGGCATCCGTTCACGTTCAATCCCCCCGTCCGGCCAGACATGAGGTTTCCGACCTTACGGAAGACGCCTTCAGGACCTCAGCCTTGCCTGACCGGACAACACGTCGACCTCCCATCTCTTGAATCCGAAAGCCATGAAGATGTCCTTCTGGATCTGGGTCAGCGCCTTGGTGTAGCAGTACCGGCGGATGACCACCTTCCTGACGCCTCCCAGCTCGCGCAGGATTTCGTCCGGCGTGAGCCCGCGCAAGGCCTCGGAGGAGCGTCCGGCCTTCCAGGCCAGGGAGGAGAGGAACAGCGTCACGAACTTGACGAGACGCGCCCCGTCTCCGAGCCTCTTCAGGCGACCTTTCCCCAAGAAGTCTTCCAGGCGGGAGTCGGCCCTGACCCTGACCTCCTCAAGGTAGGGACGGAGGCTCAGGTGACCCAGCGCAGCCGCGGGATCGTCCAGGACGGTGGAGACCGCCGCCCTCCGGGGAAGCTCGTTGCGGTCGCCCACCAGGATATACATGGGCGATCCTCCGCTCTCCTTCGGGTAGACCTTCACCGCGCCGCCGTCCAAGGGGTTCGTATGGGCGCCGCTGCCGGGCGGGGGAAGGGTCTCGAGCGCGTCCGTCAGATCCTTGTGGGCCTCGCAGACGAAGTGCCCCGCTCCCGCCGCCGCTATCAGCTCCGCGAGCGTCCCGGGCTGCCCGCCCGCGAACTGCGGCAGGACCAGCGGTGCATCCGCCGACGGCCCCTCCTCGCGGAAGGGGTCCCGGGGGAGCCAGGAGCGGGCCCCCACTGCCAGCGGCGGGCCGTGGTCCCCCAACGGGTAGAGGACCACCCCCTCAGGGGTCCCGAACTCGCCCAGGTCCTTGGCCACGAGCCGGGCTCCGGCCAGATCCAAGCCCTCAAGCAGGGCGATCACGCCGGGGTGGCTCAGGTCCGCCTCCGGTCCGCCGGAGCCTTTGGCCCAGATGTCAGCGGCAACCAGGCCCTCGTCCCGTACCGCGAGGAAGGCCCCCAGCCCCAGCACGCCGCCCCAGGAGTCCGGGATCCTGTGTTGGAGCGCTCCGACGAGCCCCGCGCCGGCCGAGGCGTTTCCCAGGATCGGGAAGATCCCGCCCTCCAGGGAGATGACGGTCTCGAGATCGTCTATCGAGAACAGCGGCGCCTTGCGCCGACGGAGTACCAGGGCCTGCCTGCGGCGCTCAAGGGCGGGCTCGCCGAAGAGCTCGGGGTGGAGGGCGCGTGTCCGCCTGTCCTCCTCCACGATCTTCTCCCTGAGCCCCTCGGGAACCTCGATGTAGCCCGCCTCGCGCGCGCCCGGGAAGCCGTCGATGTAGACGCGGCAGCCGGTAAGCACGTCCACCCGCCCCACGCGCACCCTCCTGTTGCGGGCGTTGCCGTCGGCATCGCGGAACGAGCAGCCCAGGTAGACGTAGCGGTTCGGCTGCCTTCCGGATTCGAAAATGAAAGCCATGTCCCGTACCTCCCTTGCGGAATGAAGGACAGAAAATTACGGGGGGCCCGCCCCCCGCGGCCGCCCCGGAAAGGAACGGACCGTCCGTTCCGGCGGGCGGCCCGCGCTTTCGGCCTCCCTCCCGAGTGTCGTGTCCGATTCCGGGTTGCGCACGGGTCCCATTTCCGATAATTTTCACTACCGGAATTTTAACTCATTGCCTCAAGGCATTGACGGGCTACCGCGCCACAGCATATTAGTTTAAAAAATTTTGTAATGCAAATCCGTTCGCTTCGGCTCAAAACACACGCACACGGACGGACTTGCCTGGAAACCGCGGGGTTCCCGCTGACGGTCGGATGCAGGCTCTGACGTGGCGCAGGGGGACAGGGCCTTGACGGCACCAGACCTCGGAGCGCAGACCCCCCTGGGAACGGCGGACACGTCTGCCGTCCCGCCCTCAGAAATTCACTCGGTGCGGCAGACGAGATCCCGGCGCGGCAGACGAGATCTTGGCGCGACAGACGAGATCCAGGCTCGCCCGAACCGTCGACCCAACCCCGCATCGGCTTTCCGGCTGAAAAGGAAAGCGGCCCGCTATGCCGCTATGATCACCGATAAAAGCTCAACGTGCCCCGGGGGCCGATAGCCATCCGTCCTAAATCATAGGGACCGCCTGGAACGCCTGGCCATCCGCCGCAGTCGAAACTGGCCCACCGCCATTCGTGGCCTTCCGGTCCAAATCCTGGGAGTCCGCAAGGAACCGGCGGCCATCCGCAAAGATCGGACTCGGCCGCGCGATTTCAGGTGCTTTACAGCCTGAACCGGAAGCTGTCGCGAGATTCCAGCCGCCGTCCCAATAATCCAAAGGGCGCGGCCGCCCAGTAGCCTGCCTTTAAAAATCGAAGGGGGCCGCGATGCCCCCTTCGATGTCCCAGCCATATTCAAAGCGCCTCCGCTACCTCCCGACAGGCGCCGAGGGAAGGCGTCCTTCCTGCGGCCCCCGGACGACTCAGGCGCCGTCCCCCCCAAACTCGGCTTGCCTGCCGTTGCCCTTCACGCCCGGCTTGCCGAAACGGGAACCGTTCGTCCCCTCGGTCAGGATCAGCATGTCGTCCACTATGGCCAGAAGAGAGTTCGACTCGTCGCGGAGCTGATTGGCCGTCGAGGCGGTCTTCTCGATGTTGATCGAGTTGTTCTGAGTGGCGGAGTCTATCTCGATGATGGCCCTGTTTATCTGCTCGATGCCGATGCTCTGCTCCGAACAGTTCTCGAAGACGTCCTTGATGTGGTTCTGGAGCTCGGGCTGACGGCTTATCACCACGTTGAAGTTCTCGTCGGTGGCGTTTACCATGCCCGATCCCGAGTTTATCGACTTGATCGTGGCCTCGATCAGGGTGGCCGTGTTCTTGGCCGCCTCGGCGCTCCGCTGGGCAAGGTTCCTCACCTCGTCCGCCACAACCGCGAATCCCGCACCCGCCTCGCCGGCCCGGGCCGCCTCGACCGAGGCGTTCAGGGCCAGGAGGTTGGTCTGGTACGCTATCTCGTCTATGGTCTTCACGATCTTGCTGATGGCGTTCCCCGAGACGGAGATGCTGTCCATGGCGGCAATCACGTCCTTCATGGAACTGGAGGCGCGATCCACCGCCTCACGCGTCTCGTTCACGAGGCCGTCGGCCATGCGGGCCATGTCCGCGTTGACCTTCGTCTTGTCGGAAAGATCCTGGATAGTGGCGCGGATCTGCTCCAGGGACGCGGCCGTCTGGGTGGTTCCTGAGGCTGTGACGTGGCTGGATGCCGCTATCACCCCGGAAAGCTCCTCCAGCATCTCGCTGTTGGCCGACAGGCCGCTAATCACCTTGCCCAGGTTCCTGTCCAGGGCCATGACGGATATCGACGCCAGGACGATGCCCAGGATGATGCCGCCGCACGCCACGGACATGAGGAGCAAGTGGGAGCTCTTGTAGGTCCCCTTCGCCGAGGCGAGCTCGCGGGTCTTCTCGGCGTCGTTCTGCTTCACGACCTCCTCCAGCCATCCCTGGGCGGAAAGGGACAAGGGAAGGTATTTCTCAAGGAGAATCGTTTCCGCCATGCGGTTGGTGTCATTGCTCACCAGCTCGAAGACCCGCATGAAGACCTTGCTCCCCATGCTCCTGAGCGGCTTGACCTTCTCCCAGTAGATCCTGGACTCCTTTGCCATGTCGGGCCTGATCAGGTTCACGGGAACCTTCAACTCGGGGACATTTAGTTCGATCTCGCCGTCGGGAAGGAACTTCAGGGCCTTTTCGGAGCGTTCGTTCACCTCGGTGTCGAACATCCGTATCTCCTCCGGGGAAGCCAGGGGCCCGGTAAGCGACTTTTCCAGGATATCCATCTGCTTTCGGAAACTCTCCATGGACTCCTGGCCGCTCTCGAGCCACCGCTTGCGGTTGGCGTCGGTCACTGCCAGGGTCGCGAGCTTCTCGTCCAGCTGCATGCTCTTGGCCAGCTTCATCGCCTCCATCGTCTGGCTTGCCACCCGCAGGCCCTCGCCGCTCATGGAATCGATGGAGGTGTAGAGCGACTGGAGCGCCCCCTCGAAAGCCAGCCAGTACTCCGTGCTCCCCCGGATTGCGAGGAGACGGCCGTTGTAGCCGGTGTTCTCGATCGCCAGGCTGCAGAGCTTGTCAAGCAGCGACTCCCTTTCGGCCATGCTCCCGCGGAACATCTTCCACGGATCCGCCGCCACGGGGATGGGGACGTACATTTCCGCGATGGGGTTCAGCTTCTCGTCAATCATCTTGTCCATCTCGCGCTTCAAGTCGGCCGATACCTCCGCGCTGTCGATCTGTATCACCTGCCACGCGTACTTCTCGACCTCCAGGAGGGCATTCTGCAGGTCGTTGATTTTATCGTCGTGTAAATCGTTGAAATCGAAAGTCCTCTCCATGGCCTGGTACAGGACGTTCATCGACCTCATGCCCACCAGGGATATGGCGATTGACGCCAGGATGAGAATTCCGCAGACCCCGAATATCTTGACCTTGAAAGACATGCAGATCTCCCGTGCCGGGGCCGAACGCCCCTCCTGGTAAAGGCGCCGTACCGGGCACGACGCCGATATCGTAGTCCCGCGCAAGCGGCCGGGCAGATCCTCCCGGAATGCGGCACTTCGGATCCGCAAGCCGCTCGGGACAGGCGGGTCGACTGACGTGCCGCCGGCCGGCACGGATGCGACCGGGCGAGGGGCGACCCGTGCCGTCCGTCGTCGCGGAGCTACGGCGCGAAGCCTAAGCCGCATCGCTTGCCAACGCGGCGACCGTATGGCGCAACGCTGGCCGCGCCGTCCGCAAACGCGGACGCTGCAGGGCGCAACGTTGGCGCATCGTCCGCCAAAGCGGCTGCGGCATGGCGCGACGCAAGCCGCGTCGCCCGCCTTCGCGGACGCGGCAGGGCGCTACGTGCGGCCGTGCCGCCCGCGAACGTGGACGCGGCGGGCCGCAACGTCAGCCGCGCCGCACGCGAACGTGGACGCGGCGGGGCGCAACGTCAGCCGCGCCGCACGCCAACGAGGAGGCGGCAGGGCACGGCGCAAGCCGTATCGCCAGCGGATGCGGATTCGAATTCGAGGCTGAAACCGTACCATCGGCCCGCGACGGCGCCACATAAGCCGTGAAGTCGGCGAATGCCCGCCGAAAATCCGTGCCGACGGCCTTCGAGGGAGCTTACGGAGCCATGACGCGGTGACCTTGCCTCACTTCTCGCTAGGCGAGTCCCCGGCCAGGGAAAAGTCCTGCCTCAGCCTGTCCGACGGGAGCGCGGCGCACCGCTTCGGCCGAATTTTCCGGCCGAAGCGACGCAGCGGATATCGTGACGCGTCGCGCGGCGCGCGTGCGGCAAGCGGCCGGTGCCCGCTTGCGGGCGGGCCCTGGCCGGAAACTCCGCCTTGCCCTGCCGCAGCGTCACGCGGCCTGACCTCCCGCGACCTCCTCGAAAAGCGGCCAGAGGTTCATCGCCTTGTGACCGGAACTGCCGCACCCCCCCACGAGGGCGAGCTGCGCGCCGTCCAAAAGGCCAAGGTAGGCCCTCGCCAGCTCCGTTGCGGACATGCCCTTGGGCTCCAGGGACGCCATAAAGGCCGTAAGCGTCTCCTCCATGACCTTGAAGTGCTCCTCGCAGATCCTCTCGGTCATCTCCTTCAGCTCGGGCGGGGCAAGCCTCAGCGCCCTCATGAGGAACCTGAGGTAGGGCGGGTCGGAGCAGAAGCGCTCGCAGAACCCCTCGAAATATGACCTCAGCCTTTCCATCACGCCGCCCGGACCCTCCAGCGTCTCCTTGAGACGCACGGACTCCATGCGGATGCAGGGGCTGATGAGGCTCAGGTAGAGCCCGCTCTTCCCGGTGAAGTGAGAGTAGATCGTAGGCTTCTTGACGCCCGCGGCTTCCGAAATCGCGGACATGCTCACGCCCTCGTAGGAGTTACGGGCGAAAAGCCCTAGCGCCGCTGTCTGGATGGCGCTGAAACCGTCGTTGTCCATGCCCGTCCTCCATTCCCGTAGACGCGCCTGCGCGCTTCCCGCGCGGTCGGCGCCCGCTTGCGGCCGCGGCCCGTCGCCGGACGGCCGTGAAGGGAGACGACCCTTCAATCGGAGTATAACAACGGGTTCGGTCACCCGCAACCGGACATGGATCAATCGAATGGACGTTACTCGCCGATAACCCTTTGCTGACGCCAATTTCTGACTCTTCATTATTTTTTTTTCCGACGTCCAATGAAATATTTATGAAATTTTTTTTTAGATATTAACCGTTCGGTAGCAGTACACCTGTCAAATTTTTCACACAAACCGACGATGCCGGCGCTACAGCTTCCCTTTTCTTTCCGGCCCCGCAAGGCCTTTTCCGGAACAAGATCACGCCGTCGGTGACGGTCGCCCGCGCTTTCCCCGCCAGAATCCGCCTTAGCCGCTTCCTCCCACGTCACTGAATCGGGATCCTGGCGCCTGGGCGACCGGTCCGCCGCCCGGGAAGAACGGCATGTCATTGATGAAGCCGACGCCTGTCCGGTCGTAACGACCTCGCCTCCAAAAATTTTGCCTCCGATTCAGGCGCCAGAAGAAGCGAAAAACCCGGGGGAACGCCGAAAACGCGGACTTTCTCCGCAACCGCTTCTTTCACGGCATCCGCCCGGCAGGAAGTGCATTCACGGGACCCTCTCGCGCGAAAACGGAACCGCGCCCGGCTGTCACATGATCCCCGGCAAGCGGGAACGCCCATCGGCGGATCCTCAGGACGCGGGAACGCGTCCCCAACCTGTTTAATGATCCGCGGCGGGATCGCTTCGGACGGACGCCGCTCCTGGCAGACCGAATCCGTGCCTTTCCGACCCTATGGACTGCGGCGCAAGGCAGATAATGACGGCAGATGCGGAGAATGGCGCAAAAACCGGGACGGACGGAAGGGGCCGAGAAAGGGGGTGAATGCCGAGAAAGGCAGCAGGGAGAGGAAATAGCGGCGAAGTGTCGTTCCTTGCGGCTCCCGATCAGGTTGGAAACTATTGATTCCACTGCAACCCTCCCTTCACCTCCTGGCAGTCCTTTGAGAGCGGGGTGTCTGGGTAACGGGTGCGCGCATGGACGGCGGTCTAAGGCATAATCGCAAGGGTGCCAATGCGATGGCCGCATAGCGTTCAGCTTCCCTGTCGAAGGGGAGGGATTTTTGCGGCGAAATCGACTCTAGGCCGTAAAGCCCCTTTTTTCCCTTTTCGGTATTCCGCCTGACCGCCGTACACGGAACCTACAGACGCGCCGCCCCCCGTCCGCCCAATTCCGCTCCCCCTGCATCTCCCGCGCCGAGCTTGCCGCGAGAACGGCATGGCACAATCCGGGTCTGCCGCAGGCAGGGCACGGACCGAACGCTCCCGCATCGGTCCAAGATGATGAAGGCGCCCCCCCGGCAAGCGTTCCGGAGGGGCGCCTTCACGAGACGAGACGGGCCAACGGGGTCCTCCCTAGAACCTCTTCTTGAGGATCTCGCGGGCCCTCTCGTCGCCTATCTCGGTAATGAAGCTCAGGCCCGTCTCCCGCGCGGTCTCGCGGTTGGCGGCGGCTATGTCGGTGCGGTCCAGGGCCCTCAGGGAGAACTTGCGCTGGCCGGCCATCAGCTGCTGGAGACCCGCGCCAAGCTTGTCGAGCATGCCCCACATGGCGACGGCGCCGAAGGGGATCTCCTTCATGGCATCCGCCCCCACGCGCTTCTTCACGTCGTGCCAGGCGGAGAAGATGGCCTCCGCGCTGTCGCCGCGATCGGCTACCGTCTTGGGCAGCGAGGACCAGTTGCCGTTCACCTTGGCCTTGTTCGCGGGCTTGAGGACGCCCTCGATGTTGGAGCCCAGGAAGCCCGGGATCATCATGGCGCGCCCCATGCAGATCATCTTCGCGTAGGGCGCCCCCAGGGCCAGGCCCTTGAAGATGGCGCTGGACTTGGCGAAACCGCCCGCGAAGGACATGTCGCAGACGTCGCGGCCGTCCTCGGCCAGGAGCGCCGCGTACTCGCGGGCCTTGGCATGGAGAAGGAGCGGCGGGACCCCCCAGTGCTCCATCATGTCCCAGGGGCTCATGCCGGTGCCGCCGCCCGCGCCGTCGATCGTCAGGAGATCCAGTCCCGCCTCGGAGGAGAGCCTCACGGCCAGCGCCAGCGCCTCCATGCCGTAGGCCCCGGTCTTGAGCGATATCCGCTTGAAGCCGAGCTGGCGCAGGTCCTTGACCGCGCCCAGGAAGTTCTCGCGGACCTCCTCCCAGCTCCCCAGATTCGTGTAGCCCAGGCGGCTGTGCCGCGCGAAACCGTCGATGGCCTTGGCCCTGTAGGCCTCGCGGACCTCGTCCCTGGTGCAGTCGGGGTCAACCAGATACCCCCTCGCCTTCAGGAAGTCCGCGTACTCGATGTCCTTGACCTGGATCTCCCCGCCGATGTCCTTGGCCCCCTGGCCCCACTTGAGCTCGACCACCACCTTGTCGAGGTAGTTGCGGGCGAGGTACTCGGCCACGCCGTTGCGGGCGTCCTCGACGTTCAGCTGCACTATCGCGGCCCCGTAGCCTTCGAAGTACCTCAGATACGAGGCGAGCCTGCGCTCCATCTCCGGGCTCTTGTCGATGCGGCCGTTCGCCATCACCGACTGGCGGTCCACGCCCACCACGTTCTCGCCTATCACTATGGGCACGCCGCAGACCGCGCAGCCGGCCGCCATGGCGTCCCAATACTTGGCGGCGATGAAGGTGGAGCCCAGCGCCCCCGCCATGAAGGGCAGCCGGCACTTGGTCTTGGTCTCCCGGCCGAAGGTCGTCTCCAGGCTCACCTCGGTGAACAGGGCGTCACCCTTGGCGGCGGAGGGCGGGGCGTCGCATGCCCCGTAGAGGGAACCCATGACGCGCACGGTGTCGTAGCTGACGCCCTGGCTCCTGAGGTTCCCGGCTCCCGCCGTGATGCCCCCGAAGTCCCGGGGGTAGAGGAGCTCCCTGCCCTTGAGGCAGCTGAGCCAGACCTCGCAGCGCCCCGCGCAGTCCGCCTGGCAGAGGGTGCACAGGCCAGACTCGCAGGGGTTGCCGCGGTTCGCGATGCCCAGGGCATCGTTTTGCTTGAGAGGTGTCATCGAAAACTCCTGGAATGGGGGGGGAGGCCTGGGGGGGTGCCTTCCCGTGAGGCCTAGGGCCCTCGGAAGGCGGCAAAGTGGCTCTGACGCCAGCTGGCAGGGGACGGGCGCGGCCGTAGCCTGCGCGAGGGCGCAAGGGCCCTCCACGCAATGAGGCTCGAAATGTCCCGTTGGCGCATCTTAACACCGGGGCGACGGATTGACAAATGATATTTTGACATGTTCGGCGGCCCATCCTCCTGAATTTACTGGTATTTTAAGTCCCCCCAGCCGGAGTCGGCTGGGCGAGCGCCGAGGCCCCCGAAGCGCCTTCCGAGCCCGAAGCGGGCGGGGCGGCTGGTCCCCTGATCCTGCGCGGTCCCATGCCGCCCCGCCTTCAGGGCCCAAGCCGTCCGATTTCCGACCCACCCGGGGCCAGAGCGATGCCGGGTCCGTTTCGGGGCCTGGCCGATGTCCGGCCTTGACGGCGGGCCCCACGCCCGCGACTGCCCCCCTGCTGAGGGCGCAGGACTCCGGACTCGGGACTCCGCCCCCCCAGGAACCCGCGACCGCGCTTCCCCGCTCGCCCGAATCCCTTGGGATGCCTTGAAAACAAAGCCCGGATCCCCCTCTTCAAAATCAACTGGCAGCCCAGGCAGTAACGGGATATACTGGCAGTTGTAACCGTTCACGGGTTACCCGTTCATTCCCCCGCCAAACGTCGCCCATGCCGCGGTCCGACGCGCCGGGAATCCGGGACGCCCGTCGGCGGGACCCCGCTCCGAGGCCAGCCCCGCGGCCTGACCTTGCGGACGGCCGGAAGAGATGATACCTTATGTCGCCCTCCGGTCCGCGGCAACCTCCATCCCCGTTCCGCCCCGCCCCGCCGCCGGGGTCCGCCGAGGAAAGACCCTTGCGAGCCAGGAAATCCAGCAGGCCCGGTAACAGCCGAAAGCCCGGGAAGTCCGGCAGGCCCCAAAAGCTCAGGAAGCCCCACAAGCTCCACCCCTCGAGGCGCGGCGTGAGCATGAGTATCCGCCCCGAGACGCGGCAGGCCGGGAAAGACCGGAGGCTCGTCGGGGAGATCCTCGCCGGGGCGGCGGGCGCCTCGGGGCAGAGGCTCTCGGAACTCCTGTCCGGGCTCCTCGCGACCCCGTTCGGCGAGACCCTGCGGCTGAACCGGGCGCACCTGGCCTTCAACGAGTTCGCGGAGGCGGCCCTGAACTGGATCGCCACCCTCACGGCGGGGTTCATGCTTCACCTGATGCCGTGGGCCGACGAGC
>JAISFS010000156.1 GCA_031263485.1 Deltaproteobacteria bacterium
TCCGCAGGAAAAGGGAGACGGTCGCCCGGAAAAGCCCGCCCCTGTTGAGCACCTTGATGTTGGGGCGGACGTAGGTGGAGTCGATGCGGATGATCAGGGTGGACACGAGGAGCAGCACTATCAGGCTGCGGGTTATCTCCTCGTACGCGATCCTGGGCCCGTTGACCTCCAGGAACTTGTTCCGGAAGCTGAAGAACGTCTTCTCGGAGACCATGCACTCGTCGTCGGTCGGGTACTCCGGCAGTCCCAGGGCGCGCTGGACGTCGCGGTTGCTCCGGAGCTGGTCGAGGGCCTCCGTCACCGTCCAGTCCTGCGACTCCAGAAGGAGCCAGAGCCCGATGAGGGTGATGAGGTTCTTGGACGGCCGCCCGTTCCACGCGTGGTATTTTCGGCCGACCAGCAGGGCCAGCGACGGGAGAAGCGGGAGGATGTAACTCTGGAAGACCCCGAACACGGTGTCGTCGAATCCGGCTCTCTGCCTTGCCCTCGAGGGGTCGTCGAGCGGGGCCGGGGAGCGGCTTGATTCGGTTGTCCGGGAAGTATGACGACATAGGCTGTTCCTCCATGTCACTGAGTCTATGGAGGTATTATGGCAGTTTATATGCCATATATAAAGCCTTATGTTCATAATAATGCCATTTATTTTTCAAGATGCACAAAAAATCCCATAGAATCGTATTGAGATTTAAAAGTGCAAATTTCGAATATTGTATCTATCCTATAACTCCAGTTGATGATAATTGCTCTATACTCGATATTATGAATTTAGCATTTCGGTAACTGGCTACACCTCTTTTGCCTGCGCTTTCTCACCGCGAAAACTGCGAGGGAAAAGGCGGGGGGTTTTTACAGTGGAATCAAATTTATAAAATTGCTGGAACTGGCCAGGCGTGGATGAGTTCGGCTGTTCTGGACGATCCGGCGGTCGGTTCGGGGTACCGGAGCCAGGAGAACAGGTGCCTCCGGGGAACCGGAGCCCCAGAAAGGGCGTTGGTCAACATAGCCCCGCCGAACGTGAGGCGGTCCTCTCCCGCCAAAGCGGGCAACCGGCCCTTTGGGAGACGACGAGGGCAGGGGACGCCTCCCGCATCCCGCCCGCGGCGGCTTTCCCGCCCCTTGTGTCTCGACGGAGTCTCGGCGAAAGGCCTCTTGACCTGGCGGCGGAGCGGCCGGCCTTCGCGAACGGATACCCCCCGCCCGCTTCAGGCGAGCCTGGTCTTGTCCTGCACGAACTCCAGGCCCTTGGCCAGGCAGTACCAGGCACGCTCCAGCTGGCTTCCCAGATACATAGCGTGGCCCAGATCCGAGACGGCGAGGTTTCTCGCGATCCGCTTGGACAGCTCGTCCGGGGTCTTCCCGCGGTATTCCTCCAAGAGATCTCCCGTGGGCGCGTGGTGGAGGACGGCAATCTCGCCGGCGGCGTGATCCGCCAGGATCCGGAAGTACCCGCAGGGGTCCTCTGCCATCCGGAAGGGGGCATCGGAGAAACGGTCCAGGATGGGCTTGACGGTCGGCATGTCCTCCTCGTTCAAGGTAAGCGACAGCGAGATCACGGTGAGTGACCCGGGCGCGAGCTCCAGAGGCTCCCTCTTGTCCGGGGCGCCGTTCGCGAGCTCGCAGACGAGTTCCGTGAGCCTGACCAGGCCCAGGCAGTTGAGGGGCCAGGCCCGGGAGACGTTGTGGGACCGGAAGGTCGCGCACAGGTTGACCTTGCCGTCGATCTTCCTGAAAAAGAGCGAGCAGAGGCAGGGGGCGTCCGCGGCGTCGGGATCCCGCCCGTTGTCCCACAGCGAGACGTAGGCGTGCCGGGAGTCCGACTCGCCCGCCAGATCCCTGGCGGTCCGTTCCAGCATGTCGTAGCCGAACCAGCTCCGGATGCGGCTCCCGTAGGTGTAGGGGATGCCCTCGTGGCGGTTCTCCGGATCCGATATCTCGTTCCGGTAGCGCTCCACCGCTTCGGGGTGGAGGTTCCAGGGGTCCCGGGCGAGCTCATCAGGATCCCATTCGGCCGGGTAGCGTATGACCGCCTTGAAGTTCAGGAGCTCGCGGCGCTCCTTGCCCTTGCGGAACGCGACGGGGACCCCGAAGCGGTCCAGCCGGAAAAGGATCCCGGCCCAGGCCTCGGCGATGCCGTCGGCGACGAGGGTGCCCCCGGCCCGCTCGGCGGGGAAGATCGCGCTCTCGAGACGCGGCACGGGCACGATGTCCGGACGGGAGTCAGGGGCGGGTTTCTTCGGCCCGTAGGAGGCGAAAAAGTCCCGCACCCTGTCGGCCCAGTGGGCTTCCGCATCGGATCTTAACTCCACCACCTCCGGGCGGCGCCGGAAGTCCGCAGGCAACAGGAGCTCGTCCAGGTTCGTGTGGGACCTCTTGCCGCGCACGACCACGGTCTCGAGCTCCCGCGACTCCTTTCCCCCGCCCTCGAGGTCTATCACGTACCTGAGCCGCTTCCCCGTGCGCTCGTATTCGCCCCTGAAGTACCCGGCCAGGTGTTCCCCCGCCCCCGAGAAGTCCTTCCCGCAGAGGATCACGGTGTCTATCTGCGGGTTGTGGTGGAGGTTCCGGAGCATTATCTTGAGGCCGCCGCCGTACAGCCCGCCGATTACGGCGAGCGGGCTCAGGGCGGGGTCCAGGAGCCAGGGGGCCTTTTCCGTCAGGCGGTCGGTCACGTAGGCCGCTGGCGTCCAGAGGGTGCAGAGCGCGGCCGTGCCCAGGGGGTTCACGACGCGCAGGCTCCTGACCTTGACGGCCGCTTGGTAGTCCAGCATGGGGGGTCTTTCGGTTAGGTCGTCGTGGGGGGCGGGTGCCGTGTCGGCCTGTCCCCGCCGCATTGAAGACCGGTCCCGGGGGATAGCTGAGGCCGGGGGTATAAAGGGATTGCCGCGATGTTCAAGGGAAGAGTCGGTCAGGGAAACATGCGGGGCCCGGAACCGGCTGGGCGTGGCAGAGGCTACCAGGAGGAGAGGAGCCTCCGGGACGTGGGCCTAAGGATGGTCAGGAGGAGTTTGTCGAGCGAGTCTTTGGAGATGGAGACCTGCTCGAAGATCTCGAACTTTCTCCGGGCGAGCTCTTCCCACTCCCGATCCCGCGCGATGTCAACGGAGTTGTAGAGGATCTCGAAGTACACACGGGAGATCCCGTGGGCGGCGAGGTTCTTGATGCACCTGATGCAGGGGGAGAGGGTCGAGTAAATCGTGGCCCCTTTGAGCAGATCTCCCAGCTTCAGCCTGTCCGCCAGCTCCAGGGCGTTGGCTTCGGCGTGCAGGCTGCGGCAGTGATCCAGCTTGTCGCGGTCCAGGATGCCCATGTCCCTCCGGGCACAGTACAGCGTCCCATTGGAGCTTCGGTCCGTGCAATGGGGCTCACCGGGCGGAGCCCCGTTGTAGCCGGTCACCAGGATTCGGTTGTCCCTGACGATCACGCAACCCACCGGTCGGCTGGAGCAGGTGGAACGTGTGCTCGCAACCTTTGCCATTGCCATGAAGTACTCGTTCCAGTTAGGCCTGGTGATGAGCCTCTCTTTCCCGTCCCCAGCCGCGTGCTGGATTGTCTCGAGCGTGGATGGGTCGGGCGGGGGGGGGGTGGGTTGAATATCCTCGTCCGGAGAGGGCTTGGGCGAAGGGGCTATGGGCTGAAAGAACACCGGTGGAGAGGGCCTGGACATGGCGGTCGCGGACAGAATGGCATCGGCCAGAGAGTGCCGGATCATGACGCTCCCGGCCAGGAGCTTTGTCGCTGAGAGCGGGTTTTTTTCGCTCCCGGTCATGGCCTTGGTCGGAGAGTGCAGGGTCATGGCGCTCCCGGTCATGGCCTTGGTCGGAGAGTGCAAGGTCTTGGCGCTCCCGTCCATGGACTCGGTTGGTGTGGCTTTCGGTAATATAGAGGGGCAGGGTGCCGATCCTGCAGGGGGCGCGGCGGCTAGCCCGGGACCTCCGGGAGGCCTTGACGGGTCGGATGCCACGGCTCTAGGCCCCGCCGCCCCGGGGGCCGCCCACGTTCGTGAAGGCCGAGTTGAAGTCGCGGTAGAGCCGCTTGTTGTCCTCTATCCTGTGCCACTTCTTGATGAAGCCGTCCGGGACCCTGTCGCCAGGAAGGACGGTCGCCCGGTCCCAGGGATCCGGGCCGGGAACCGGGTAGGCGTAGTACGGCGCGTCCTGGGGCACCCCCTTTATGAGGAGCACCCTGGGTGTCTTCCAGGAGAGCCAGCCCGCATAGAGCCTGTGCATGCCGTCGTTCACGACGTTGTTCTCCCTGCCGTCGGCCTCGGAGAGACGCTCCACCACCGGGGGTAGCAGATCCACCTGGCCGTCCGCGCCTTCGATCGTGAGCGTCAGGTAGCCGTCCAGGGCCAGCATGTCGAAGCCCAGGCGCTTCAGCTCCCAGTCCAGGCGCCTCACCTTCAGGAGGCAGTCCGAGAGCACGTAGCGCTGGGCGGGGCGGATTTCGGCGTAGGTCATTTCTTTGAGTTCCAGGGAGGCCTCCAGGTAGGGCCGCCTTTCCTGATTCAGGAGCATGCCCACCCGCCGGATTCGCTCGAAGAGCTCATCCGGGCCATGAGGTTCGGCCTTTAGGACGGTGAAAGGGACGAAAGCCATATGGGCGGTAGCCTTTCAGGTGGGATCCGCCTGGGCGGGCCACAGAGTTATGATTGCTGGAGGCAGACAGGCCGGACAGGGCTCGATGGCCCTAGGAGCCTGTTGCATAAAGGGCTTTAAAGAAGGGCTCGATAGCAGATGTGGTGGATATTTAGACTATTTATCTACAACCACCTGTATCATCCCAATGCAATCGTGAATTATGCAACAGGCTCATAGGACACTGAGGCCTGCGGGAGGATCGAGGGCAGGAGGATATCGCGGCGGACGGAGGGTCAGAAGCCGGACATCATCTGCAGTGACCGACGTTCAGAGGGCCGACGGCCGGGTGACCGGCAGGTTGGCAAGTTGTTGCTGAAGGAGTGCGCGTCTGACTGTCCATATTAGTGGAATTTTACCGACATTTAAAGTTTGCACTTGGAAAGGCCGCAACCTGTGAGACGGCGGGCGATTCGGCGGCGAGGACAACCCTCTCGGCTGTCGGCGGCGGTGCTCGGTCGGTCCGATGGCCCGCGATGTCCGCCGGTTTTTGCGCCGGATGCGAGGGACGGATACCGTACCGCTGTCCCTTAAGGAGATCGGACGCTGCGATGGCTTGCGATGCCAGTCGGTCTCTTTGTTGGATACTGGGAAGGTAGCCTGCCGCCTGAGCTTCAAAGGCGGCAGGTCCATGCCTGCTCCTAGCCGGTCATAGCCCTCCTTTTAGAACTTCAATACTGATCACTGTTAATGCGGATGCTTCATACAGCGTTGTATTTTGTCATTATCAAAGCGCACGACTCAAGCCCCTCCCGGCGGAAGGAAAAAATGCGCCTCTAAACAATTTTTTTTCGGGCCGATCGGGGCCGCAAACGGGCCCATACGGGTCCAATCTCGCCGGATCCGCGCCGTTTCGGCTCTGGAGGCCACTTTAGGCCCTTATGGCGCCTTTTCTGCCGAAGGGCTATAATCCCGGGCGAAAGGACCGAACGTCTATCCGGTCGCCTCGCAAAGCGCCGCCCTTCGCTCCGGGCCCGCGCCACGTCAGGGAGTGATTCTGCGGCAAGATGATGCCCAAGAAGCTCGTATCCTTACCCCTCAAGTACCAGCATCCCTTATCCATGGCCGAGGGCTCCCGCCGGGTTTCGGGCCGGGCCGTGCCGGGGGTCAAGGCGGGGCGGGCCGGAGAGCGCAGGGGCATGCAGGGCTCGCGCTCGCGGGGCGCCAAGGGCGGCCGACGCGTCGCGGCGCGGCCCCCGAAGCCCGTCCCCGGGGCGTTCCCGTCCCCGGAATTCTTTAGGCCCCCTCCCATGCCTCCTTCCCCGTTCAGGCCAGAGCCGGAACCAGAGACGGAGCCCCCCGTGCCCGAGGCATCCGAAGTCCGGGAGGCGGCGGCGGATCCGCGTCCGGACCCCGTCAGGGTGGCGCTCCTCCGCAGGTTGCAGGCCGCCCCTTCCGAGGCGGGAGGCCGCGCGGCCCCCGCCAAGTCCCGGGCAGGCGGTCGTTCAGGGCCGGATCCCAGGGACTGGCGGCCCGGGGGCCCTGGCGCAACGTTGGAGGTCGCCGCGGACCTCCGGGCGCTCCCCGACCCTTACGTAGCCGCCCGCCCGAGGCCACCCGCCCTCGACCCGGAAGAGAGGGCCCTCACCAGGATGCGCGCCCTGGCCTGGGGCCGCCCTATGGAGATCCCCGTCGAGCCCGAGCCCGGGCCGGAACCGCAGCCCCAGGAACCTGTCCCCGGGATTGGCGGCTGGGACGAGATGGCCTTGAGGCGCGCCCTCGACTCGGTCACGGTGCGGCAGGATCCCGCCGTCCCGTCCTACCCCGACGGGCCCGACACCCCGGGTCCCATGTCGCCCACGCCCGACCGGTCCGGGGCCGGCAGCTAGCGGTCCGGTCGGCCCCCGTTGCCGGATGGGCGCCGGGCAGGTCGGCTCGGGCCCAAAGCCCCGGAATGTCCTTCCCTAAGTCCGAACGTTCGCACGAACCGGCCCCGTTTCCGGCCCTCCGTGCCCGTTTCGGGCGCCTCCGTTGGCCTCTCCCCGTCTGGCGTCCTCCGGGCCCTCCCCGGCGCGTCCCGCCTGAGCCTTCGGACGCCGACGATCATTTCCCCCGGCACGCTCCCCGCCGGCGGCCAAGCCCGCCGCGATCCAGCTCTGCCTCCATCGCCTTTCTCGTTTCCCGAGTTCATTCGCCTCCCGCGTTCCCTCGTTTCCCTTGCTTCCCTTGCTTCCTTTTTCCCTTCTCTCTACGTACCCTCCGTTTTCCCTCCCCTCTGCCGCCCTCCCCTACCGGCCTTCTGCCACAGAACCCTCAAAACCTACCCCCTACCACCCTTATCCCTGAGGCCCCGCCGTCTTCTCAGACGCCGGAAAGGCCTGGCGGACGAGAGGTCCCCCCGTGACGGACGCAGAGGACAAGTCAGCGTTCCCTTCTCCGCTATCAGGCGGCGCCTCCATCGCGGAATCGGTCCCCCCTCGTACCGTGAAGCCGGAACCTTATCCTGGCGGACGGTCCGCCTCTTGCGGACGCATGGAAGACACGGCTTTTGATGAGGAGCCGGTCCCCACGGCCGGCGAGACGCCGGATGAGGTGCCGGTCCCCTCGGCCAACGAGACGCCGGATGAGGAGCCGGTCCCCACGACCAGCGGGACGCCGGATGAGGAGCCGGTCCTCACGGCCTGCGGGACGCTGGACGCCGTATGCGGCGAGGCACAGGACGCCGTGGCGGTATGGACGCCGGACGCCGCAGGCAGCGAGACGCCGGATGCCTCGCCGGGAGGGGCGCCGGACGCCGCAGGCAGCGAGACGCCGGATGCCGTGCCGGGAGGGACGCCGGTTGCCGCAGGCAGTGAGATGCCGGTTGCCGTGCCGGGAGGGACGCTTGGCCCTTCTGCGAAAGTTGCATCGGAACCAGCTCCAGAGGAGTCGGTAGCCGCCTCTTTCGGCCGTGCGGCGGATCCGCCATTCGTAGCGTCACCGATTCTTTATTCTGACGGGAGACGCGCCCTTTCTTCCGGCGCGTCGGCGGCGAGTCCTCCAGGAGAGACTTGGGAAATCCCTTCCGGAGCGATGTTGGAGAGTTCGCCTGGCAAGACGCTTGACAGCTCTCGGGATGCGGAAAAGGCACGTTCTCCGGGCGCAAATGGGCGCGGAGTGGCCCCGGAAACGTTTCTCGAACCTCCCGGGCGCGTGGCTACGGGCACTCGTGTGGACGATGCCGAGGGCTCGATGCCTGACAAGGACATATGCCTCCGTACTGACAATGTTGATGGCGTCAGCCCCGGCAAGGTTAACGGCTTACGCGCCAGCATGGCCAAACGCCCCCTCCAACCCAAAGCCGACCGCTCTCGTAAGGGCAAGGCCGGAGATCCCCGTCAGGGCGAGGCCGGAGGTCCTCAACAGGGCACGGCTGAAAGTTCCCGTCAAGGCGAGGCCGGAGGTCCTCAACAGAGCACGGCTGAAAGTTCCCGTCAAGGCGAGGCCGGAGGGCCCAAACAGGGCACGGTTGAAGGTTCCCGTCAGGGCAATACCGGAGGTTCCCGGCAGGGCAATGCCGGAGGTCCCCGTCAGGGCAAGACCGGAGGTCCCCGTCAGGGCAAGGCCGGAGGTACCCGTCAGGGCGAGGCCGAGGGTCCCCGTCAGGGCGAGGCCGGAGGTCCCCGTCAGGGCGAGGCCGGAGGTCCCCGTCAGGGCGAGGCCGATATCATACGCCGAAGCAAGAATAGGGGCCTTCGTTCCAGCAAGACGGACGGCCAGCGTTCCGACAGGGGCGACGGTTTCCGTCCCGGTAAGGTCCAAGGGGTCCAGTCTGGCAAGGTCAGGGATCGCCCTCAAGGGAAGGCACGGAATGTCCCTCCGGACAAGGCCTGGGAGATCATCAGGGGCAAGGCCGAGGATAAACTCGCGGGCAAGATCAAGGAGTTCCTGCTGGCCGAGGCCGAGGATTACCTTTCGGACAAAGTCAGGGAGATTTTCCAAGGCAAGGCGGGGGGCAACGTTTCGGGTAAGGGCCGCCTCACGGGTAAGGCCGAAGGGTGCAAACCGGGCAAGTCCGAGGCCCGCCTCACGGGCAAGGCCGGGGGCAGCTTGCCGGGCAAGTCCGAAGGCCGCCTCACTGGCAAGGCCGGGGCCAGCTTGCCGGGCAAGTCCGAAGGCCGCCTCGCGGGCAAGTCCGTAGGCCGCCTCGCGGGCAAGGCCGAGGGCAATTTGCCGGGCAAGGCCGAAGGCCGCCTCGCGGGCAAGGCCGGGGGCAGCTTGCCGGGCAGGTCCGAAGGCCGCCTCACGGGCAGGCCCGGGGGTGGCATCCGGGGGAAGCCCGACGATTCGACTTCGAATAAGGTCAAGGCCAGCCTCACGGAGATGCTGAGGGGCGTATTTCCGGAAGGCCAGGAGGATTGCCTTCAGGGCGGCAGGTCGGCGGGACGCCCCGTCAAGGGGCCGCGCGGCAGGAAGGCATTCTCCTCCCCGGAGGCCATGGATTTCGAGGGCATTGAGTTTCCGGGCGGGAAAGCCTTTTCCGGCCCGCCGCGGAAGGCCCCCTGGCCTTCGGCTCCCGGATTCTGGCAGAGGGTGTTGCCAGGGATTCCCCCCCGTGCCCCCTCTGCCCTCGCCAGGCTCTCCCGGGGGCTGTCCTTTGAGGGGATGGACACCCGCGATCCCGCGGACGTCGTGCGGAACCTCGTCGTGAACGGGGCCCGCAGGAGTGTGGGCTTAAAGGAGATCCTCGAGCATTACGAGGGCGACCGCGTCCTGGAGTCCCCGGGGGACCTGGCCTCGGATCCCGGACTGGGGATCTGTCCCGACGGGAGCGTCACCCTGGCGGGGAGGCTGTACTCTGGGGACGTGGCGGCCACACAGGCCGCGCTCGAGATGGCCGCCGTGGCCGAGAAGGACCCCCGGCTCCTGGGGGCCTTCCGGCGCGAGGCGGAAAGGCTCGAGGCGCTCGTCCCCCGGACGGATCCCTTCGGCGTGTACTACGGGCTCCAGCACCGCTGGATGCCCTTCGAGTACGCCAGAGAGTTCCTGGGGCTTTACGGCTTCGGGCTAGGCTCCGAGAGGGACCTTCCCGCCTCGGTCCCCGACGTCGGCTTCGGGGTGCGCGTCCTTCGCCACGTGCGCGGCGAAGCCGTCACGGGCGGGGGCCCGGAACGCTTCGAGGCGATGCGCCAGGCGGAGCGCCTGGATGTGGCCTTCGACCGCTGGATCCGCGGCCACGAGGACATCCTGTTCCTGGGCTCCCTCTACTCCCGGAGGCTCGCGGCGAGTGTCCCGGTCCCCATGGAGGACTCTCCCCTGGACATAGGCGAGTTCCTGACGGGCGGACTCGAGCTGCTGCCCTTCCAGAGGAAGGCGGTGCGCCGCCTGGCCTGGGAAGGCAAGGGCATCCTGGCCTTCGGCCAGGGCTGGGGCAGGAAGGCCGTCGCGCTGGGCCTTTGGGCCTGGGGCATGAAGCACGGGCTGTTCCAAAGGACGCTCCTGGCGGTCCCGATGGGGGACGTTCCCGCCTGGGAGGCCGAGTGCCGGCGGATGTTCGTGCCGGAAATCGTTGCGGGCGACGTGGCTTTCGTTCGCCCGGAGGCCTGCGGCATGGGCCCCGGGAGGAGGCTCGCGGACGGGGCCCTGGAGACGGCTGCCCGGGCCCTGGACTCGCGGGCGGCCCTGGTGGTCCTGCCGCGCGAGCTGGCAGTCGCCCTGAGGCTCTCCGAGACCGACCGCGAGGCATTCGCGGAGGAGTGGGGCGGCTTCGTGCAGGGCCGGGACCGCGAGGCCGAGTCCTTCGCGAGGGTGGGCAGGGGCGAGGATTCCCGGGCCCCGCTCTTCGGGGACGCCGGCTTCGACTCCATGCTCGTCGACCGGGCCCACCTCTACAGGGGCGCAGTCAGCTGCTCGGAGGCAGCCGGCGGACTCATGGGCGTAAGGAACCCCCCGTACTCCCGCGTGGCCGCGAACCTCGCCGCCAAGGCCCATGCCGTCCGCCGCGCGAACGGCGGCCGGGGCACCTGGGCGCTGACCACGGCCGTCGCGGAGGAGTCCCCCGTGGACATGATAAACCTCCTGGCGCTGGTGACGGATTTGCCGGATCTGCAGGCGATGGGCCTCGACAAAGCGGACGACGCCCTCAGGCTCTTCGGGAGCTGCCGGTCCGTGAAGACCGGGCGCTGGAGCCCCGACGAGGACGACGAGGAGGAGGAGGGCGAGGTCCTCCTGGGCTACAGGAATCTCGATGCCTTGCGGGCCCTGTACCGCCGCTGGGTGGTCTTCGAGGGCGGGGAGCTCTCCTGGGGCGCGGCCGGAAACGAAGCCGGCGCGGGGAGCCGCGCGGAAGCCGATGCTGCAGGCGGCGCGGGAGGCCGCGCGAAAGCCGATGCTGGAGGCGGCGCGGGACGTCGCGCTGAAACCGGCGCGAGCGGCAAAGCGGGAGTCGGCAGTGAAGCCGCCGGGGGCGGCAAAGCGGGCGTCGGTTTTGAAGGCGGCGTCGGCGGCAAAGCGGGAGTCGGAAGTGAAGTCGCCGGGGGCGGCAAAGCGGGCATCGGCTTTGAAGGCGGCATCGGCGGCAAAGCGGTAGTCGGAAGTGAAGCCGCCGGGGGCGGCAGAGCTGGAGTCGGAAGTGAAGCCGCTGGGGGCGGCAAAGCTGGAGTCGGAAGTGAAGCCGCTGGGGGCGGCAAAGCGGGAGTCGGCATTGAAGGCGGCGGGGCCGGCAAAGCAGGTGTTGGCATTGAAGGCGGCGGGATCGGCAAAGCTGGTGTTGGCAGGGAAGGCGATGCGGGAGGCGGCGCGGTAAGTGGCGTGAAAGACGCTGTGAAAGGTTTGAAGACTCAGGCGAGGGAATCTGCAGTTCCGATCGGAACGGCATTGGGGCAAGCCGAAACGATGGGCCCGGGCAAGGTGGCTTGGGACCCCGAGCCGCTCGGGCCAAAGTGGGCAGTAAGGGTGCTCAAGGCGATCGGCTCGGGAAAGGCGGTCGGAGAGTTTGAGACGACAAGGCCCGGCAGGTCCGCTGACGCCCATGAGGCGGTAAGGCCTGGCAGGACTGCCGATACCCATGAGGCGGCAGGGCATGGCAATGTCCCCAAGGCAACGGAGACGCCGGGGCAGGGCAGGGCACCTGAGACGGCGGGTCCTGGAAGGACGGCCTGGATTGCAAAGGCGACAGGACTGGGCAGGGCTTCAGAGGTGTCAAGGCCGGGCAAGGCCGATGATGCGTCAAGGCCGGGCAAGGCCGATGGTACAGCTTTGGGCACACGATGGGTTCCGGGATTGCACGGGCAGGTCGGTGATATTGCCGTTGAACCCAGTGCCCGGACGGATATCGCCGCCATGAGCGAATCACTCATCGCGACGGCAATCGCTGTCCGGAAAGAAGCCGCTGCTAAGGCGGCAAGCTCTATCCGTCCGGAAACCTCCGTTGCGCCAACAGGCTCTTTCAGCTCGGAAACCTCCGTTGCTCCGGCAGGCTCCTACAGCTCGGAAACCTCCGCTGTTCCGGCAGGCTTCTTCAGCTCGGAAACCTCCGCTGCTCCGGCAGGCTCCGACAGCCCGGAAACCTCCGCTGAGGCGGGAGTCCCCTACAGCCCGGAAACCTCCGCTGAGGCGGGAGGCCCCTACAGCCCGGAAACCTTCGCTGAGGCGGGAGGCCCCTACAGCCCGGAAACCTCCGCTGTTGCTCCGGCAGGCTCCTACAGCCCGGAAGCCTCCATCGGGGCGGGAGGCTCCTTCGGCCCGGAACCCTCCGTCGGGGCGGGAGGCTCCTGTAGCCCGAAAGCCACAGTCGCGGCGGAAGGCTCTTTGCGTAAGGAAGCCGCCAACACGACGGGCGGTGCCTTGCGGTCGGAAGCATTCACGGCGGGGGGACGCGACTCAGAGGATGCCGGCCGCGCCGGGGCCTCGGGGGACGTAGGTGGCGAAACGAGCTTCGGTCGCGAGACGGTCTCCCCGGACTCGACTTTCGCCTGCGCCAGCATATGCGGTTGCGCGGCATCGGTAGAGGGTTGTGCCTCGGTCCCTCCCTCCCAGTGCGCCTATGCGGGAGACATCTTCCGCAGGGGTAAGCCGAGCCGGGTGCGGGCCCTCTACCTGCCCTCGCGCGGCTTCCCCGCCCCGGACGCGGTGACGATCGGCCAGAAGCGTTACGCGCTCATGTACTCGGCACCCGGCTGGGAGAGCTGGGGCGACGACCACGGCTGGGAGGGCTGGCGTCCGGACGAGATGCCGGAGGACGACGCGGGCGAGGGGCAGCGGGAGGCGGACAGCGAGGCCTTGGCGGAACGGATCCGGAGGCCGGGAGAGATTATCGAGCTGGTGGGACTCACGCCCTGGCAGAAGGGGATCCTGGGGAAGCTCGCGTCGGCGGTGAGGGATCTGGAGAACGGCGAGTACGCCCGCACGGGACCCGGGGGGATGCGATCCGCCGCCATGATGACCGAGCTCGTCCGCGCCATGGACCGCGTGGCGGTGGACCGGGACACCTTCAAGGGCAAGACGACGTTCCTGTTCAGGAAAGCCTCCGCGAAAGACCTGGAGGCCGTGCTGGCCGCGCTTCCCGACCGTTGGCATGTCTCGCGCCTGGACGAGCTCACCGGCAAGCGGACAGCGCCCCGCCTCAGGCTGCGGCTCAAGGCCAGGCCGGGCCGCGGGGGGCTCCTGGGCCTGAGGGTCCCCGAGGACATGGAGGTCCATTTCCTGAGGCGTCTGGCCGAGGCGGGCCTGGACGAGGGTGATCTCACCCATCCCGTGGGCCGCAAGTGCGCCCGGCTGGTGGAGGTCATGCGCGGCTATCTGTCATCCGGCCCACAGGCTGTCCTGGCCGAAGGCCGTCACCTCCAGAGGAGGGTCCGGAGGATCGTCGCCGACGCGCTGGGGATCCCCCTCAGCAAGATAGCCGCCGCCGACTCCGGCGAGCTCGGCGGGGCGCCGCTTGCCGAAGCCCTGGCCGCCTACCGGAGGGGGGAGCTCAGGGTCATAGTCTGCGACTCCAAGGCGCTCCTCTACGCCGATCTGGGAAGCTGCTCCGCCGCCGTCCACCGCCTGACCCTCCCCTGGGCACCGGAGCCGTTCGTGAGGCCGCCGGCGCCGTTCGCGAGGCGGGCTGAGCCGTCCGGGAGGCGGGCCGAGCCGTCCGTGAGGGCGACAGAGCCGCCAGCGATGCGATCCGAGCCGTTCGTGAGGCGGGCAGAGCTGTCAGTGATGCCAAAGGTTTCCGGAAGCGCGGGAAGTAACGGCGCGGAGGGGAATATCGCTGTCGGCAACAGGGCGGGCGGAAACGGTGAGTCTTGGAATGTTGCGGGTGGCAACGGGGCGGGCGGAAACGGTGAGTCTTGGAATGTTGCGGGCGGCAACGGGGCGGGCGAAAACGGTGAGTCTTGGGAAGTTGCGGGCGGCAACGGGGCGAAGGGCTATGGTCAAGACGGCAAAAGTGAGGGAAGGAATTTTGCGGGCGGCAATGGCACATCAAACGTCACAGGCCAGGCGGACGGCACATCAAACGTCACAGGCCAGGCGGACGGCTTGTCAAACGTCACAGACCAGGTGGACGGGACATCCGAAGGCGTTTTCAAGGCCTGCGGCACATCTGGCGGGGTCCGTGACGGGATCGCCGTGACCGATGCGGCGAGGGAGCTTGACACGGCAAGAGCCCCCGGAGCTCTGGAGGCCGATGGACCTGCAGATGGGCAGCGTGCGCGGGCCCCGGAGCACTGGTACATCGCGGAGGGGACCCAGGAGTACTACCGCAAGGCCGTGCTCGACATGGAAGACGGCTGGATGGGGCGGCTTCTCGCGGGTGACGCCCGTTACTTCCCCAACCCCTGGGCCCCGGATTCCGAGGCGTATCTGGACATGCTGGAGGGGGACCTGGAGGCCGCCCTTTCCCGCCGCGAGGCCCGGACGGCATCGATTCAGGCCTGGCATGGCGAGCGCCGGAGGGACGGGCTCGTCCGGATGCTACGCAGGATGACCGAGATGCGGGCCGAGGAGCGCGATGCCGCCCGCATCCTCGATCTTGGCCCGGACAGGACCCCGTGGGCGCGGCGGCGCGAGACCGCCCGTGCCACGGCCCGCCGTTGGGCGGCCCTCAGGGAGATCGAGGGGCTGGCGGAGGCGCGGAAGGCGGAGCTGGACGCGCGGGCGTCAGCCTTGAACGGCCTGCTGTTGCGCACCTACCCGAACGGGAAGCTCTACCGGAGGATCTCGGGCGAGAAGGACGAGCTTCGGGAGGAGAGGGAGCTCATGGATCTCAGGCAAAAGGCGGAGGCCGAGATGGTAGCGCGGGACGTCCGGGACCTTGCCAAGGGGAGGCGCATCGATCTTGGAGAGGAGTACCGCAGGATGAAGCACGAGCGCGAGGCTGCCAGGCTCGGGAGGGCCAGGAGATACGTGGCCCAGGCTCGGACGTACCTTGGCTCCATGGCCGAGGCGGGCCTCCTCCCCTTCGATCCGGGCCTGACGGAGCGCCTGGAGGAGTCTTGCGTGTGCGCCGACGGGACCCTGGTCCGTGCCGGGGACAGGTTCAGGAGGCGGGGCCCGTCCGGCGTCAGGTCCCTGGAGGCTGTATCCTTCGATCACCTCCTCAGGACCGTCACCTGTAGGGCCCTGGGCTGGGTCAAGGACCTGCCCAACGAGACCGTGCCGATGGACTCCTTCTCGGCCATGGAGCGACTGCCGCGGCCCGAGGTGCCCGACGGCATGTAGCGGCGAGTTGCCGGTCGGTTCATGAGGTATCCGCCAATGGCATCAACTGCTTGAATGACGGCAAGGGATCCGTTCGCCTGCTCTTGCTGTGCCTCATCGGCCAGTTTCCTGTCGATGGAGATCGACTGTTCGGGAGTCCAGTGAGCGTCATGATGGGGCTCGCGAGCGTCTTGAGAGGTATAGAGAGGTATAGAGAGGTTTAGAGAGGTATTGAGGGTGCAGTGAAAATAGGTCGGAACCTTCATGGCGGTGCCATGTCAGACCTTATGTGGGAAGCATTATTCCCGGCGATGCCCTGGTCGGCTTGGCATCCCCTAAGACGTGTGTTTGATGTTCGAGCATTTCTCTTTGAAGGAGGGGGAATGCTTCTGACGAGATAGCTTAGACGGTGTCGAGGCAGATAACTTATGTTTGCAATGATGGAATCACTATGCGTCCTTGAGTATCAGTCTTCCATAAAGCTTTCCTGAAACGTATTTTCACGAATGTTGTGTCGTAAATCGTGACGGCTACGGCTCAGACTTTGGAGCCTTTTCCGATAAACGGCAAAGTGTATGCCTTTTTGACCAACTTATCAAATGCCATTAAAATATTTTGTTCAAGACTTTTGGAGGCTATTTCTGGTACTTCATCTTCAAGAATGACACGGGAATCCTTTGAACATGCTGAGGTGGCGGTGACATTGCCAGCAGCGGAATATGGACCGTTGGCAGGCATATCATCCTGGGCAGTGAAAACCTCATGAATTGCGGAAGATTCATACTGTTCAACGTCTCAGGGTGAATAGTCAAAGGCGGGATTAACGGGATTATCGGGAATTACGGGATTAGCGGGATAAGATGGTTGTGTGGGCTGTTTGGATTTGACCTCAATGATCATCCATTCTCCGGCAGGCGTGAACAGCGCGACATCGGTCCTTCCCTTGGTAGCATGCACTTCAATTGCGGATTTATGCTTGCTAATATCCAGACACATGGACAAGAGAAATGTCATAAATAACTCGTCGGTCAGATGATATTTATGAGATGCAAAGGCGACAAACGATAAAAAAAGTCTTTCGCATTCGTGTTCGATCCTGTTGTAAAACGTATCGTAATATCCTTTATACTTCGGATTGGCCAACCCTAAGGGATCAGCAATGTTTTCTGGTGATGTTCTTCTGGACAGAATAGAGTTTATAATTCCCATTTTGATTTCGTTGTTTGGAATTCTTAGGCGATATTGTGTCGACTCACCGGTATCATCGATGGAATCAACAGTGAGATAGCCGGCCATCAACATGATTGCAGTATCATTATAGATATTGAGTGGCTCTGCAATCGACACATGTTTACCTATAGTCATGTCGTCTAAGAAAATCCTAAAATAATTTTCAGGCTTTAAACCAAGTTTATCTAACATCAACGAAGTGCCTGTACAATTTCAATATACGACGAATTTTTCATTATTCAGGCAATCCATTACGGAACGAGGGTTGAGAACCGTTTTCTGGCCATCCCATGAGTATCCGGAGTACCGCCTCTCGAATTCGCTAATCAGGTCATCAATAGTCGCATCCGTGACAAGGTCGCCGTTCGCCTTCATCTCGCCAAGGGTAGACTGGAGGTGCTCGTTAAATGTTTTGCGTATTTCATCCATTGTGAAACCACACATTTGAGAGTATCGCGATTTATAAGAAATATCAAAAATATTATCCATGCCAGAAGCAAGTCCAAGATCATCAAGTTTTGTCATGCCAGTGATTAATGCGAACCGTATACGGTTTTGTATACTTTTGATTGCGGAAAAGAATAAGCTGAGAAGATGTCTGATTTCTATCGTCTTATCGAAATGCAGAAAATTTTGTTGCAAAGGAAAGTCATACTCGTCAATAAGCAACACAACGTTACAAGGATCATTTTCAAATATTGTGATATTGTTCTCCCTTGCGAATGCCTTATGTTTTTCAGAAATTCTAGTTATAAGAGATAATATGGCGGATCTCTCATTCATCGTATCAATCTGCACGTGATGTGTTTCGGATATGAGTGACAGCTTGTTTACCAGATCGCGGCTTAGTGCATCGGCAGAAGAATGGGTACCGCTCATGTCGAGTCTGATCACCGGGAAGACTTCCCAGTCGTAATTTGTTTCTTCCTGTCCAATAGCCATTTTTTTGAAAAGCTCACGTTCGCCATTGAAGATCTTCTCAATCGTATCGAGAAGCAAGGTTTTGCCAAATCCCCTCGGCCTGCAAAGGAGATATGATCCTATCGGTTCTTCCAACAGTTGTTGGATGAAAACCGTCTTGTCGACAACGGGAGAATCCTGCATGATAAAGTCGCTTAAGAATGAGCTTTGAACAAGTGTCTTGACCTGTGGATTTGTCATTTCTTTCATGCTCCAGCGGGGAGGGACCGCATCGGGTGAGAGTGCCGAACTTGTTTGGAGAATGATGCGGATGAAGGAAGTTCGTAAAAGTGTCAAGAATGATCGGAAAAGGCGGTGTGAATCCTGATTTCTCCAAAATTATGATAAAGGCTCAACGAACGGATCGTTATCGTATTTCGGACCTGCCGAACTGGCGGTTATGCGGGGTAGGGCTATGCTTGATCGGTTGTTGGCAGGCCTTCTAGGGAGGGAGCCCCCCGTTTGGTAGTCCTTCTTAAGGCATAGACAGGGGCTCTCGAGCGTCACGCCTCAGGAGGGTCGTCCATTCTCCCAAGCCGCGAAAGGATACTGGAGATTGGACCTTGGGTGAGCCTTCACCACATCCCCAATGGCCCCTCTTGTCGTCTCTGTCCCATCGTCCTTGGCATATTCATTGTCCGACTTGTCCAACTTGTCCAACTTGTCCTCCGTTAATGGATACTGTGAACGGCATTAAAAAATGTCTCATGACAGGCATCGGCTGTCAATGCCCGAGTGGTGTCAAAGGATGAAGAAGCAAGGAGTCTGCTGCCGGTGGCAACACAGAGATTGAGGTGGAAGGCTTTGTTTGCCCATGACTAGCAGGGCTGGGAAGAGGTGCCGCCCGTTGGCGGTTGCGGAGTGTCACGCTTGACGTGGAAAGCTGGAAATCCGCAACTTTCTGCTGACGAGCCGGGCTCTGGCGGACGGGCGTGCCGCTTGGCGAACGGTTATCCTTCATGCGGTCGGGTCTATCGCCTGAGCGTGGCAACGTACCTTCCGGCAGGGCCCTTTTCCACTGCCAGGGGAAGATCGAAGGCGTCGGACAGGGTTTCCCCGGTCATGATCTCCGAGACGGGCCCGGCCTTGAGCGACCTCCCGCCCTTGATGACGATCCCGTGGGTGATGAAGGGAGCTATCTCCAGGGTGTTGTGGGTGGTGAGCACCACCGTGGGGGCATCGGGCGAGGCAGCGAGTTCGCGGAGGATCTCCAGGAACAGTTCCCGGCCTCCCATATCAAGGTTGCTCATGGGCTCGTCCAGTATGAGGAGCTCCGGCTCCGTGAGCGCCGCGCGGGCCAGAAGCGCCCGCTGGCGCTCCCCGGACGAGAGCAGCCTGAAGGGCCGTTTGAGCTTGTCTGCCAGGGCGTAGTCCCGGCAGATGGCTTCGGCCCGCTCCAGAAGCTCCGCAGAGGGGTCCTCGTAGAGGCCTAAGGAAGCCAGCGGGCCCGAGGCCACAGTCTCCAGGAGGGTCGCCTGGCCTGGCATCAGGTCCGCGACCGCCTGCGAGACCCAGCCCGTCCTTCTCCGGATCTCCCTGAGGTCCACCGTGCCCAGCCGTCTTCCCAAGACCGAGACTGTGCCCAGGGTGGGCCAGATGTAACCGGTCACGATCCGCAAGAGCAGGGTCTTACCGGCCCCGTTGGGCCCGAGCACGGTCCAGTGCTCGCCTTTCTCGACATTCCAGTCCAAATCGTTCAGGAGCGGGACGCCCCCGCGGGTGAGCGACACCCCGCAGAGCTCGATCATGGAGCGTTCATCCTTACGTACCATCTTCAGTCGCATCCTTCCTTGTTTTCTGATTGCGCTTTAGATCCTTCGGGAGGGCCTACATGTGGGGCGGACCTCAAGGACATCCATGCCCATGTCCCGCAACCAGGGGCGGCCACGGTCGTCCTGCCGCTCGTGGCGGTATGCCAGGTTTGCCAGACTTTCTCGCCTGCAAGACGCTTTTCACGGGGTGCCCCGGAGGCGAGGCGGGGCCAAAGGCGGGTGAGCGGCCCCGGAGGCCATGCTGGGGACGCGGGACGGTCTAATGCGGGACAGGGGATATATCCGCAGGATCCTCTCGGCGGATTGCGCCAGAATAACGCACGGACGGCCCAGTCGCAAGTGTTGTTTCCGAAGCCGACGTTAGGTGACGCCGCATCGTGATCGCGGGCGTGGGCGTGGCGTCCTCCACCGCACTCCGACTAGGAGGTGCCTTCCGGACGGGAAGACTGGACGGGAAGATTGGACGGGATGATTGGACGGAAAGATTGGATGGAAAGACGTATTCGACATCGATGGGGGGGGTACCTTCGCTGAACGGGGACTTTCGGAGATTTTGGCACCACGGGTGCCGTGCTGTTCGCTCGCCCTTGGATAGTACATGCTATCCGTGGCTTTCTGTTATGGGAAGGGTTCTTCCGGCGTTCAGACTGGCCGCTGACCCGTCACACCGGATCGATCAGAGCCCGGCGTGACAGGAGGCTCCCCCGGGTGGCACAGGAGCGGTTAATCAGGGGGACGATTTATCATGAAACGTATCTTGGGCAACTCTGCCTTTGGCCACCATCAGAAAGTGATGGTTTCAAAGGTTTCTTGCGCCTGTCTGTTGATAATCAACATGAACGTGTAGGGTAGCGCCTTTGTCGTGACGAAGCGGAAGACTTGCGTTCGGCCAGCCAGCGGATGCCTCCGGTGGCGTTTCCGGGTTGCTGAGTGAAAAAACCTAGCGCAATTTCGGCGCGGCGGCTGCCCCGTCGTCAGCTCCGGCACTCTCACACTCTATCTCCGGCACGGCGGTCGCGCCGGATTGACTTGAGCCGGATCCTGCGGCTTCGGCCGGTTCAGGATCCCTCGGCTTCGGCCGAGCCCTGCCTTCGGCAGGGCGGCCCTGCCGTCAGTCGGCGCAGGATCCAGCACTTAAGGGTATGCTGACGGGGCTCTGCTTGACATCGGTGTCCATGCCTCAGGAGGGGGATCCGAAGTTTAAGTGGACGGACACGCTACTCCCCTCACATAAGACGAGGACTCGCTTCATCCTCTCCAGCTCTTCATGGTCAAGGCGCACCTGGCGAACGTTTTCGGCATCCAGGCTGGGCTTTCCGCGTCTGCTGAACCTTAACCCGCAAGCAGCCTAGCGTGCTCTATGTCCTGAGCTGGTATGGGCAATGGGAATCAACGGCTGTGTTGCCTCCGAATTTGACGAAGCCCAAGCTCCTCGTCAGTTAGTCCTACCGGGAGATGTTGGAGGGACTTCCTCCACGATGGTGGTGCCGTGGCTCAGTGCGCGATCGTGGGGCCGCCGAATGAAGTTCCGCAGGCGAGTGGCGCCTGATGAGATCATTCCGGAAGCTGGTTCAGCTCCCCTCCTGTTTGAGTCCATCGAGCTATTCTTTGATCTTGGCGCGGCAGGCATCGCCGCCCTGGGGGGTGAGGTCCGGCCAGCGCAAGTCGTCGCCCGACTGGAGATGCTCGAGGTGCCACGGTGCCCTGGCCATGACGCGATGCGCCAGCTGACTGTTCAGCTCCCTGAGTAACTAAAGGACGTGCTTCAGAAGCCTCGCTATGAGGTATTTCCCCTGGCCCCCCCCCGCCCCGGTCCGTTCATCGCCGCGCAGCTCTGGATGGTGATCCGGAAGCCGAGGCAGGCCTTCAGGAAATCGAGGCGCCTGACGCCGAGCCTGCCCTGACCGAAGTGGTCGGGAGCCGTCCGAGGAGGGGGAAGCTCGGTCCAAGAGCCGGATCCTGGTCTCCCGGACCAAATCGATAAGTTTTCAGGCGGTATTCATCGCGGATCCTAGCCACATGTACTTCTCGGGTTCCGCAAGGAGCTCCAGCGCCATGGTGCGGTACGCTAAGTTGCCTTCCGGCACGCCGTAGTCCAGTCCGTCCAAGCTGGGCCGGAAGCTGCATCCTCCGGGGCCATGCGGCGGGGACGGGGTGCCATGAGTATGTATCTATACATATATATATCTGTGTAACAGGCGGTTGACAGGGATGATTGAGAACTGTAGAATTCTTTACGGAACCGTAATAAGTCGGTCGGCACGGCTTTTCGGTACTGTCTAGAGGTCCACTTTATTTGGCTCCAAGGAGGCTGAGAAGGAGGTGAAACGTACCTGATATTGTGTATTTCGGAGGTGATTGCCCAGTCGCCCTGTTTCGCTCGTTTCCGTTCCTTCCCGCTCTTCATCACGAATCATTCGACGACATATAACGTTGGCTCCATATGCGTCGAGACGGGGATTAAGCGGGTCATCATCTGGCGATGTGACGTTCCCCTGCCTTTGGCTTCAGGGAAGCCGAGGAGGATGCCAAACGTCATCGATATTGGGGAATGACTGCCAAGCGCGACTGTTCAGTTCATCGCCGTTCCACTCTTTTCATCAAGAAACCCTTGCCGTCTTTTGACTTGACGTCATGTATGCTGGAAATAGGAATAGTCGGAACGGCAACCCTGGGCAGGCAACGCCCCCTGGTTAATGGCCAACGTGAGGCTGAAGGGCAGACAAAACTAACTTGTTATAGACGCATGTCTTTACAGCCTCCCTGTTTGGCTTGCCGCCGCCCCGTCCGGATCTCAATCATGAATCCCTTATCGATTTATTACGGTGGCGTTAGGTTTGAGGGTGGGGTAATTTTGGGATTATTTTATATGATTGTTATATGATTGCCTGTTAGTAAAGAGCGAATTCGTGCATATCAGTTGCGGTTAGTTCTACACTCCCGTGCATTATGGTTGTCGCTTATGTGCGGCCAATCCAAGTTTCCGTCTGCTCTCATGTGTTAGACATAAACATTGACCCTGTAGATTAACGATGGGATACAACACCATGGATCACAGCTTGAAACCACTGGAAGTTTCCGCAGGAGGATTTGTTACATTAATTGAGAGTGGTGCGGTTTATGTTGACAAAACTAAAATGATCCTTGAACTGCTGAAATCGAATGGCCCATATTTCCTTTCGCGGCCCAGAAGATTTGGCAAAAGCGTTCTGGTCGATACACTCCAGCAGATATTCGAAGGAAATAAAGAGCTATTTGAAGGGCTTGATATCGTTAAGCAGGCTCCGCATTTCGACTGGAAGCCTTATCCAGTGATCCGGCTAAATATGAATTACGTTAGCACCGAACCTGGCAAATTCGATGACAGCATAATAGGCAAGCTTGTGCCGATCGCCGGATCATATGAGGTTGATATCAACAAAAACGATCTTGCTTCGGCCATCAGCGATCTGATAATTAATATTTCAAATAAACATGCAATCCTGCAGAAACAAGCCGATCAGCTTGCTAGGGTCCGTAAAGCTAACGTCGTGCTCCTGATAGACGAGTACGATTTTACGCTGATAGATAATCTTGACAATCCTTTAAAGATTGAGGAGATGAGGAAGCATCTTCACCGGTTTTATTCCGCCATCAAAGGATGTGCCGATTATTTACGCTTCGTTTTTATTACAGGGATAACGAAATTCAGGCAACTGTCGCTATTTTCCGCGTTGAACAATGTCGAAGACATCACATTTAACCCTGAGTTTTCCGCGATCTGTGGCTTCACGAGCGAGGAGATAGAATCGTATTACCGGGAGCATCTAGACGATGCCCTTTCTAGACTGGTGGGTAATGGCGAGCTTCCGTCTGGTTCGGGGTCAGCTGATCTGATGCGCAAGATCACTGATTGGTACGACGGTTACAGCTGGGACGGCCAGAATAGAGTATTCAATCCTTTCGCGATAAAGTCGTTTCTCAAGTACGGAGCATTTGATGATTATTGGTACAAATCTGGAGTTTCAGTGTTGACTGCACTGCTTGATTCACCAAGTGGGAATTTTTTTACGCTATTCGGGCAAAACCTCTCAACAACAGAGTCTTCTACCATCAATGATACGCAAAATATACATAACGAGGCTTTTCTTTTGCAGGCAGGATACCTCACTGTAGAAAGTATCAGTGGCTCCGGTAAAGGGAAAACATATCGTCTGAAAATTCCGAACTTTGAGATCAAGGACGCTATTGACAGTGACCTCAAGGAAAAACTCAAAGCATTTTTGTTTAAGCTGGAGTTCGAACGTAAAGGCGACAGCTCGCAACAATGTATAACGAATCTCAAAGACAATATAATAGAAGCGTTATGGTCACGCGATAGCCTGAAATCTGAAATGTATTTCGGGTCAATTTTTTCAGGGATTTCGAAGGATTTATATCGTGGAGGCGGAGAGAATTATTATAACATTATCCTGCATGTACTGTTCAGGTATGGAGGTTCTGTTTTTGATGGCGATATATTCAAGGCAATGACCCAGATACTCTCTGATGCCGGTAAGTCGGATCTTGTTATCGATATCTCCGGAAAAGGCTATATCGTAGTCGAATTGAAATATGTCCCAGCCCAACCTTCGCTTGATATTCCTGAGGAAGAGTCTTTATCGGGCATCCTCATTTCAAACAGTATATCTTCAGGTCAATCAGGTGATAAAAATTCGCCTTCCAACCCTATAAGCGTTACAGGGCTTATCGAATTGGGCAAGATATCCCAGCGGCTTAAACTGTATCTTGAACACAAGGCCGATGATGCTTTCGAACAGATAAGAAATAGAAATTATGCCAAGTACCTTATCATTTCAAAAAAACCCGTTCTTGCAGTCGCCATCGTCATATACCGTACCTCCACAGTGCTTGTTCGTTTTAGGGAAGTTGTATGGACGGCTGGTAACGAGACAGAGCCAGAAGGCGGAGCAATCATACTCCCGATGCCTGAAGATTCTGGACCGGAACCTTGACCGGGGTCAGCCGTCGTCATATTTGTCCGCCATTCAAGTTGAATGCGAGACAGTTAAGATGTCCGTACCGCTTCAATCCCCTTGCCATAATAGTTGAGGAGTCTTTCTGAACGGTTGACGTTCCGGG